>NZ_JAGKSE010000018.1:0-58065 GCF_017939685.1 Acidovorax sp. JG5 | reverse complement strand
GGTCGCCATCGGCGGTCAACATGGGTTTGCCGTGCGCTTACCGAGCGCCTGGGGTATCGGCGCGTGTATTTTGCCGGCATGGCGCTGTTTGCTGTGTCGTCCGTGGGGGCCATGCTGGCCGATTCGCTGGCCACGCTGATTGCGGCGCGGGCCCTGCAGGGCCTGGGCGCGGCCGGCATCATGAGCGTGAATGCCGCTCTGGTGCGCCTGACCTACCCGCGCGCGCAACTGGGGCGTGGCCTGGCGATCAATTCGATGGTTGTGGCGCTGGCTTCGGTGGCCGGCCCCTCGGTGGCGGCGGGCATCCTGTCCGTGGCGCCCTGGCCCTGGCTTTTTGCGCTCAATCTGCCGCTGGGGGCCTATACGCTGTGGCTGGGCTGGCGGGCGCTGCCGTTCAATCCACCCCGCGCGGTGCTGCAACCCCGTCCGGCGGTGCTGGACGTGGTGCTCAACGTGCTGATGTTCACGCTGATCTTCGTGGGCGGCGAGCGGCTGGGTGCCGCCACCAGCAACGGGCGGGGCGTGGCCTCTCCCACAGCTTGGGCCTTGCTGGCAGCCGGTGTGGCGGTGGGCTGGGTGTATCTGCGCCGCCAGTTGCGCCTGGCAGCGCCCCTGTTTCCGGTGGATTTGTTGCGCATTCCCGTGTTTGCGCTGTCCATGGGCTCATCGGTGGGGGCGTTTTGTGCCCAGACCCTGGCTTATCTGGCGCTGCCCTTTTTGCTGCTGGAGGGGTTTGGCCGCAGCCCCCTGGAGGCGGGGTTGCTGATCACCGCCTGGCCCCTGGCCATTGTGGTGACGGCACCCATCGCGGGCCGCCTGATCGGCCGCTATGCCGATGGCTTGCTGGGGGCCATTGGCATGGGGGTTTTCGCCTGCGGCCTGTTGCTGCTGGCGGCCTTGCCGGCAGATCCATCCCCCATCGACATGGTCTGGCGTATGGCCCTGTGCGGCGCCGGTTTTGCGCTGTTCCAGTCGCCCAACAACCACACCATCGTTACCTCGGCGCCGCTAGAGCGCAGTGGCGCGGCCAGCGGCATGCTGGGCACGGCCCGTTTGACGGGGCAGACCTTGGGGGCGGTAATGCTGGCCGCCATCTTTACCGTGTGGCCCTCGCACGATGGCACGGGCGAGTGGGTGGCCTTGCTGCTTGCGGCGGCCTTTGCGGTGGTGGCCGGCGTGTGCAGTTCGCTGCGCATGCGCACGGTGCACTGAGGCATGGGTATGCAACCAGTGTGACCATCGACGAACCTCGCTGCAATCCGGCAATTTCACCTGTAACTTATGAAACGTATGTAAATTGCCATTTTTGGGTGTAGATGTTTGCTGCTGTTTCTTTTAGTGTCGGTATCTGCATTTCGCGCGCAATCGTGCCCCTTCTCGGGGCTTCTGCCCCAATTTGGAGGTTTTATGACTGTTATTCCTGCTGAGCCCCGCATGGCTGGGCTTTCTTCCAGGTCGCAGGACAGTGGCGCCGGTGAGGGATACCTGGGCGGGCAAGGCAGTCCGTCATCCATATGGCCTGATTTCCTGGTCGGTCAAACCGATCGCCCGGTGCGGGTGCTGCTCGTGGATGACGATGCGCACATCCGCCTGGTGATTGCGCAAGAGCTCATGGCAGACCCCCGCACCCTGGTGGTGGCGCAGGCGTCGAGTGTGCGCGAGGGGCGCAAGGCCATCAAACAGCATGAGTTCGATGTCTTGCTGGTGGATTTGCATCTGGGCGACGGCGAGGGGTTTGAGCTGCTGGATTACCTCAAGACCGTGCGCCCGTCGGCCGAGGCCGTGGTGATTTCCGTCATGGAAAACGACGACGAGGTGTTGCGCGCCTTCGAGTTGGGTGCCACCGGGTACCTCAGCAAGAACTCGTGGTTTGGCAACTATCCGCAGGCCGTGCTGCAGGTGGTCAACGGCGGGGCGTCCATCACGCCCAATCTGGCGCGTCGCCTGCTGCAGCGGTTTGACAAAACCCATGCCGATCTCCCCAAGCGCCAGGAGCCTGCCGAGGCCGACCGGTTGTCCGACCGCGAGAAAGAAGTGTTGCGCATGGTGGCTGGCGGTTACACCACTGCCGAAATTGCCTCCCGCATGGAGATCAGCAACATCACCGTGAATACGCACATTCGTAACATCTATCGCAAGCTGCAGGTGCGCACCCGCGCCCAGGCCGTGCGGTTTGCGTCTTTGCGGGGGCTGTTCTAGGCACATCCATGGGTTGCCGGGGCCGCCGCGCAATGAGCTTTCATGTTTCGTAACCACCCGCCCCATTTCGCCCTGGCCTGCCTTGCACTCTGTGGGGTGCAACTGGTCTTGAGCCTGCTGCTGGTTCGATATTTTTGGGTCTCAAGTTCACCCGCCATGCAGTGGCTTGCGGGCACTCTGATCGTCACCCAAACCTTGCTGGGCTTGCTGGTCCTGATGCAGCTTCCGCGTGCCCTGCAGTGGCGCCCACGGCGCAATCCCCGCCCCAGCGCCGAGCTGCAGGCCGAGCGCCAGCGCATCGCAAGGGAGTTGCACGACAACGTCGGCTCGCAGTTGGTCAGCACCATGGGGTTGCTGGACCCCCAGTTGCCCGCCCATTCGCAGGCGCTGCGTGCTTTGGAGCAGTGCCTGCTCGATCTGCGCCTGGTCGTGGACTCGATGGACAGTGCTGCCGACTCGCTGACCCTTCGCCTGGCGCGCCTGCGCCACCGCATCCAGCCGGTGCTGGACCGGCGCGGCATTCAGATGGCCTGGAATGTCCAAACCGCAGATGGCGTTGAAACCCCGTGTGCCGAGCGCGCCCAGCACATGGTCTCTATCGTGCAGGAAGCCCTGAGCAATGTGCTGCAACACGCGCAGGCCACGCAGGTGAGGGTGAGCGTGGAGCATGACGCCGGGCAGGACGCATGGTGCCTGGAGGTCTGCGACAACGGGCGTGGCCTGCCCGAAGAATCCTCGGCCTTGCGCGCCCGGCCATCGGGCTTCGGCATGGAGGGCATGCACCGCCGTGCGCGGCAGATGGGCGGTGCTCTGGAGCTGATCCGGCCCGTGGACGGCGGCACCTGCATTCGCGTGCTGGTGCCAGACCAGGGCGCGCCTGGGCAGGCGCTGCCTGTGCTGTAAAGCCATCGCCTCTGAGGGGTGAGTTGCGTGCGTGTGCTGCACCTTCTGGCGCCGCAAAGTCTGGTGCGATTTGATGAATAAATGGGCTCAAGCGCTTTACTGGTAAGCGCTTGTAGCTATCAAAAGAGTAGTGTTTTGCAGCCAATCCCCTGGCGGTTCCGGACCGGCCTGATCTGCAGCATGTGGCAAACTCGCCGGCTTTTCCAAGTGCCCGCAGGATAGAACGCAATGCAAAAGATCGTCCGGCAGATTGCCGAAGAAATCCGGATCACCGAGCAACAAGTCAAGGTCGCCGTCGAGTTGCTCGATGGCGGTGCCACCGTGCCCTTCATCGCACGCTACCGCAAGGAAGTGACCAACGGGCTTGACGACATCCAGCTGCGTGAGCTGGAAGCACGCCTGTCGTACCTGCGCGAGCTGGAAGACCGCCGCGCCGCCGTGCTCAAAAGCATTGACGAGCAGGGCAAGTTGACCGACGCATTGCGCGTGGCGATTGCCGCCGCGCCCACCAAGCAAGAGCTGGAAGACCTCTACCTGCCCTTCAAGCAAAAGCGCCGCACCAAGGGCCAGATCGCCCGCGAATTTGGCATCGAGCCGCTGGCCGACAAGCTCTTCGCCGACCCCACGCTGGACCCGGCCGCCGAAGCCGCCGCGTTCACCCGCCCCCCCGAAGTGCTGGACGACGGCAAGCCGGGTGCTGATTTTTCGACCGTGCCTGCCGTGCTCGATGGTGTGCGCGACATCCTCTCCGAGCGCTGGGCCGAAGACGCCGTGTTGGTGCAATCCTTGCGTGAGTGGCTGTGGGCCGAGGGCCTGCTGCGCAGCAAGAAGGTCGAAGGCAAGAACGAGAACGAACCCGAGGTGTCCAAGTTTCGCGATTATTTTGAATACGACGAGCCCATTGGCCGCGTGCCCTCGCACCGCGCGCTGGCCGTGTTTCGTGGTCGTGGCCTGGAAATCCTCGAAGCCAAGCTGGTCTTGCCGGTAGAGCCAGAGCCCGGCAAGCCCAGCATTGCCGAGGGCAAGATTGCCCTGCACCTGGGCTGGAGCCACGCGGGCCGCCCCGCCGACGACCTGATCCGCAAGTGCGTGGCCTGGACCTGGCGCGTGAAGCTGAGCCTTTCGACCGAACGCGACCTGTTCGCCCGCCTGCGCGACGACGCCGAAAAAGTCGCCATCAAGGTGTTTGCCGACAACCTGCGCGACCTGCTGCTGGCCGCCCCGGCCGGCCCGCGCGTGGTGATGGGCCTGGACCCCGGCATCCGCACCGGTGTGAAGGTGGCCGTGGTGGACGCCACCGGCAAGCTGGTGGAGACCGCCACCGTGTATCCGCACGAGCCGCGCCGCGACTGGGACGGCGCGCTGCACACCCTGGCCAAGCTGGCCGAAAAGCATGGCGTGAACCTGATTGCGATTGGCAACGGCACCGCCAGCCGCGAGACCGACAAGCTGGCGGCTGAGCTGATTAAATTAATGGCAAAAGTGCCTGTAGCCCACACTGGTAAAGCGCTGACAGCTATCGAAAAGGTAGTTGTCAGCGAGGCCGGCGCCTCGGTGTACAGCGCCAGCGAATACGCCTCGCAAGAGATGCCCGATGTGGACGTGAGCCTGCGCGGCGCGGCCAGCATTGCGCGGCGCCTGCAGGACCCGCTGGCCGAGCTGGTCAAGATCGACCCCAAGAGCATTGGCGTGGGCCAATACCAGCACGACGTGAACCAGAGCGAACTGGCGCGCACGCTGGGCACGGTGGTGGAAGACTGCGTGAACTCGGTGGGCGTGGACCTGAACACGGCCAGCGTGCCGCTGCTCTCGCGCGTATCGGGCCTGTCGGGCAGCGTGGCCAAGGCCGTGGTGCGTTGGCGCGAGGCCAATGGCGCGTTCAAAAGCCGCAAGCAACTGATGGATGTGGCCGGTCTGGGCGCCAAGACGTTTGAGCAGAGCGCGGGTTTTTTGCGCATCCGGGGCGGCGAGAACCCGCTGGACATGACCGGCGTGCACCCCGAAACCTACCCCGTGGTCGAGCAGATCATGCAAAAAACCGGCAAGCCCGTGGCCGAGCTCATGGGCCGCGCCGACATGCTCAAGACCCTCCAGCCCGAGCTGTTCGCCAACGAAAAATTTGGCGTGATCACCGTCAAGGACATCCTGGCGGAGTTGGAAAAACCCGGCCGCGACCCGCGCCCGGACTTCAAGGTGGCGCGCTTCAACGACGGCGTGGAAGACATCAAGGATTTGAAGGAAGGCATGATTCTGGAAGGCACCGTGAGCAACGTGGCCCAGTTCGGCGCCTTCATCGACCTCGGTGTGCACCAGGACGGCCTGGTGCATGTGAGCCAGCTGGCGCACAAGTTTGTGAATGACGCGCGCGAAGTGGTCAAGACCGGCGACATCGTCAAGGTCAAGGTCATGGAGGTGGATGTGGACAGGAAGCGCATCGGCCTGTCGATGAAGCTGGGCGATGCGCCTGCGCGACACAGTGGTGAGCGCGGCGACCGGGGTGCGCCGCAGGGCAACCGCTTTGAAGGCGCCGGGCGCGGCTACCAGCAGCCGCAGCGCCGCGCGCCCGAGCCCGCGGGGCAGTCGGCCATGGCCTCGGCCTTTGCCAAGTTGCAGCAAACCAAGGGTCGGTAACAACCGGGTACATAATCGCCAGCATCTCAACCGGAGGCGCTGTACCCCATGGAGCTGAACGCACTGCTGGCCCACCCTGTGGCTTTGCCCAGTCTTCCGCGCGCCGTGGCGTTGCTGATGACCGAGCTGGCCCATGATGAGCCCAGCCTGCGTCGGGCCAACCAGCTCATGGGCACCGATCCGGCACTGGCCGCCCGGCTGCTGGAGCTGGCCAATGCGCCAGCGTTCCAGATGCAGCGCCAGATTGTCGGCATCCCCGAGGCGCTGGCGTTGCTGGGCGTGGCTCAGTTGCGCTCACTGGTAAGTTCCGCACCGCTGGGCACCACTTCGCGTTCGGTGCCGGGCATCAACATGCAGCAGTTCTGGCGCTACAGCCTCAACACGGCCAAGCTGGCCCGTTCCCTGGCGGGCATCGGCCACCACAACCAGGTTGCCGCTTATACGGCGGGGTTGATCCACGCGGTGGGAGAGCTGCTGATGCACCTGGCCGCTCCTGACATTATTTTGCCGATCAACGCACTGGTATCGCCATTCGATTTGCGGCGGGCCAAGATCGAGCAGCGCATTCTGGGCTATTGCTACGGCAACGTGAGCGCCGGTTTGGCTCAGCGCTGGCAGTTTCCCGAAGTGGTGGTGGATGCGCTGCAGCACCAGAGCGCCCCGCTGGACAACAACGCCTACGAGCCGCTGGCAGGGGTGATCCACCTGGCCTCGTGGCGCGCCCGTGCCCGCGAGGCTGACATGGGCGAAAAGGAAATGGCCGTTTCCTTCCCCGGCGAGGTGGGGCTGATGCTGGGCCTGGACATCGACATGGTGCTCCAGCAAGACCCCATCGACTGGACGGCCCGGCCCGAGGCGTCCGACTACGTGGTTTGAACGCCGGCAGGGCGCCAGCGGCCGATATGCGCGCGGAGCATCCCCTGCAGCCTGTCGGTGGCGACTCCACACGCAGGATCAGAGCGACTGGGTGAGCATGTCCCGGTATTCCTCAGGGGTGGCAACGCGCGGGTTGGTCTTGTGGCAGTGGTCGGCCATGGCGCCCTGGATGATGTCGTCAAACATGTCTGCAGTCACACCCATGGCGGCCAGGCCGGTGGGCAGACCCAGGCGGGCGTTCATGTCGCGGATGGCTTCGGGGATGTCGCCCGCAGATGCCAGGCCCATGGCGTGGGCCATGCGTTCCAGGCGCTTTTCCTTGCGCACCGATTCGGCAGTCGCGTTGAAGCGGATCACGGCGGGCAAAAACATCGCGTTGAGCGTGCCGTGGTGCAGGCGCGGGTTGACGCCGCCCAGGCTGTGGCTGAGCGAATGCACGGCGCCCAGGCCTTTTTGGAACGCCATGGCGCCTTGCATGCTGGCGCTCATCATGTGCAGGCGCGCGTCGCGGTCGCTGCCATTTTTGGTGGCTTGTTCGATATTCGCCCAGCCACGTTCCAGCCCATCGAGCGCAATGCCGTCGGCCGGCGGGTTGAAGGCGGCGGACATGAAAGTCTCCATGCAGTGCGCAATGGCGTCCATGCCGGTGGCAGCGGTGAGCATGGGGGGCAGGCCCAGCGTGAGTTCGGGGTCGCAGATGGCGGCCTTGGGCACCAGGTTCCACGAGTGAAAGCCCAGCTTGCGGTGGTCATCCACAATAAGGATGGCGCCGCGCGCCACCTCGCTGCCCGTGCCACTGGTGGTGGGCACGGCGATCAGTGGTGCGGCGCGGTCGGTGATGCGTGGCGAGCCGCCTTCGATGGTGGCGTAGTGGGTGAGCGGCCCTTCGTGCGTGGCGGCAATCGCAATGCCCTTGGCGCAGTCGATGGCCGAGCCGCCGCCCACGGCGATCAGGCCGTCGCAGCCCTGTGCCTTGTACACCGCCACGGCGGCGCGCACGGCGGCCTCGGTGGGGTTGGAAGGCGTCTGGTCGAACACCGCCACGGTCATGCCGGGCAGGGCGTCCAGGGCCTTTTGCAGCACGCCTGCGGCTTTCACGCCGGGGTCGGTCACGATGAGCGGGCGCATGATGCCTACGCGCTCGCACTCCTGCTGGAGAAGCTGGACGGCGCCAAACTCGAACTGGATCTGGGTGACGTAGTAGATGAAAGCCATGGCGGTGGGGGAAGTTGCGTTTACGATTGCTCCAAACACTTTACAACCCGGAGACATCCATGGCCATAAAGCAAACCCTCATGGCCCTGGCCGGCCTGCAGGTGGCGGCTGGCTATCACGGTTTTCCCGGTGCTGCGCCCGTGCAGCTGCGCTTCAAGTAAACCCTTTATCCGCCTGCGCGCACCGCGTGGGCGTTCACTCCAGAGACTTTGACCGTTGACTGACCTGCACATCCACCACACCCGCCTCACCCCCCAGATGCGCAGCGTGCTTGAACGCATTGCCCGCGCCGGGCACCCACCGCTGCATACCCTCTCGCCCCAGCGCGCCCGCGTGGCTTACGACGCCGGGGCCGGCGTGCTGGAGGTGCCCAAGGCCACGTTGGCGCGGGTGGAAGACCTGCACATCCCGGCCCGCGACGGCCACGCGCTGCCGGCGCGGCTGTATGCGCCATCCACGGGCGCCGGGCTGCCGCTGCTGCTGTACCTGCATGGCGGTGGCTTCACCATTGGCAGCATTGCCACGCACGACATCCTGTGCCGCGAGCTGGCTCGCCTGGCCGGGTGTATGGTGGTGTCGCTCGACTACAGGCTGGCGCCCGAGCACCGCTTTCCCACCGCAAGCAACGATGCCTGGGATGCGTTGCGGTGGCTCGCTGCAAACGCTGAGCGCCTGGGCGCAGACCCCGAGCGCCTGGCCGTGGGCGGCGACAGCGCAGGCGGCACCCTGGCTGCGGTGAACGCCATCCTGGCGCGGGACGCGGGCCTGCCGCTGGTGCTGCAATTGTTGATTTACCCCGGCTGCGCGGCCCACCAGGACACGCCATCCCATGCGACCTTCGCGCGCGGCCTGGTGCTGGAAGAGCCCGCCATCAGCTGGTTCTTTGGCAACTATGTGAAGAGCCGCGAAGAGCGCGAAGACTGGCGTTTTGCCCCGCTGCTGGCGCCCGATGTCGAGGGGGTGGCACCCGCCTGGGTGGGCCTGGCCGAATGCGACCCGCTGGTGGACGAGGGCGTGGACTACGCCGACAAGCTGCGCCTTGCCGGTGTGCCGGTGGATCTGGAAATCTACCGCGGCGTGACCCACGAATTCATCAAGATGGGCCGTGCCATCCCCGAAGCGCGCCAGGCCCATGCCGATGCGGCCCGGGCGCTGCGGCTGGCTTTTCACCTGGAGTAAACGAACCCATGCAACGCAGTGATTTCCGTTGTTCCCACCGCCTGCGCGTGCGCTGGGCCGAGGTGGACATGCAAAAAATCGTGTTCAACGCGCACTACCTCATGTACATCGACACCGCCATGTCCGAATACTGGCGTGCCTTGGCCCTGCCGTATGAGGCGAGCATGCTGACCCTGGGCGGCGAGATGTATGTGAAAAAGGCCACGCTCGAATACCACGCCTCGGCGCGGCTCGATGACACGTTGGATGTGGGCCTGCGCTGTGCCCGCGTGGGCCATTCGTCGAGCCTGTTCGAGGCGGGTATTTTCAGTGGCGACCGATTGCTGGTCTCGGGCGAACTGGTCTATGTGTTTGCCGACCCCGCTACACAAACCTCACGCCCCGTGCCGCCTGCGTTGCGCGCCATCTTTGAAGGTTTCGAGGTCGGCGCCGAGATGGCCGAGGTGCGCACCGGCGACTGGAATGCCCTGGGTCGCGACGCGGGCCGCCTGCGCACCGCCGTGTTCGTGCGCGAGCAGGGCATTGCGGCCGACATTGAAGCCGATGCGCTGGATGCCACGGCGCGGCACGCGGTCGTCTACAACCGCCTGGGTATGCCAGTCGCTACCGGCCGACTGCTGCAGCAGGCGCCGGGTGTGGGACGCATCGGCCGCATGGCGGTGGACCGTTCGGTGCGCGGCGCGCAGTGGGGGCGGCAATTGCTGGACGCACTGGTCGAGGCCGCCCGTGCCCGCGGTGACAGCGAGGTGCAACTGCACGCACAGCGCCGTGCGGAAGGGTTTTATCGCCGGGCGGGGTTCGCGGTGGTGGGCGAACCGTACGAAGAGGCTGGCATTCCCCACATCGCCATGGCTCGGCAGTTGTAGTGAATTGCTATAAATAAATGAGCTTTTGGCGCTTGTCTGACAAGCGCCAGAGCCCATTTTGACTCAGATATCTTCAAGCAAAGGGTAGGGCAGGGGCAACAGGGTCAGCGCCACGCCGTCCGCCGTTCCCACCTGCAAGCTGGCCTCGTGCGCCGCCGATATCTGCAGAGAAACGATGGCATCAAAGCCGCCGCCTGGGGCTGGCGCCACCTGCACTACGGTGCCGCAGGGCTGCTCCAGGTCGGTGGTGCTGAACACTTCGGCACCCACGGCCACGTCGGCGTCAACGTGCGCCACATAGGCCCGCCGCTTGAGCGTGCCGCGAAACTGGCTGCGGGCCACCACTTCCTGGCCGGGGTAGCAGCCTTTCTTGAAGTTCACGCCCCCCACCGATTCGTAATTGAGCATTTGCGGCACAAAGGCTTCCACCACGGGGGCGGTCAGCGTGGCCACGCCGCTGCGTACCTCGCTCCACAGCCACAGCACCGGGTCGAGTGCGGGGCCGGCGGGCGGCGCTTCTGACACGGGTGCCACCCACAGCGCGCGGGGTTGACCGTCAGCGGGGTAGAGGTGTACCACAGTTGTAGAGTCAAAATCGGCCTTTGTCCAGGTGGGCTGTGCGCTAACAGCTACTGATTCAATAGCATATCCAGCCACGCCGTACAGCGCGTAATCCGCCGTGGCGTCGCTCAATTTGGCCTTGGCGCGCAGCACGAACATCGACAGGCGCTTGAGCGTGGGGGCCAGCAGGTCGCGGCTGCAGACCAGCAGCACCTCGGTGGCGCTGCGCTTGAAGCCGATGAAGCTGGCCTGCATGCGGCCCTTGGCCGACAAAAAGGCGGCCAAGCGGGCCTGGTCCATGCTGAGCAGGGCGAAATCCTGGGTGAGCTGGCCGTGCAGAAACTTGGCGGCGTCTTCGCCTTCCACGCGAATCACGCCGAGGTGGGACAGGGGGGCAATGCCATTCAAGGGGTAGGTCATCGCTGAATTATGATGCCCTGTTTCATACATACAGATGGCAGGGTTGTGCGACGTTTACTGGCTTTGATCGTGTTGGTGGGGATCGCACTGGGCGGCGCTGCGTATTGGTGGCTGCACCAGCCACTGGACCTGGGCGACCAGCCGCTGGAGCTGGCCATCGAACCCGGCACCACGCCGCGCGGTGTGGCCCGCGACGTGGCGGCGGCGGGGGTGAATACCGACGCCCGCCTGCTGTATGCCTGGTTCCGCTTGTCGGGGCAGGACCGTGCCATCAAGGCGGGCAACTACGAAATCCCGCCGGGCACGACACCCATCGGTTTGCTGCGCAAGCTGGCGCGGGGCGAGGAAGCCCTGCGCGCACTCACGCTGGTGGAGGGCTGGAACTGGCGCCAGGTGCGCCAGGCGCTGGCCAGGGAGGAGCAGCTCAGGCACGACGCTGCCCAGCTCACCGACGACGCCCTGATGGCCCAGCTGGGCCGCCCCGGCGTTGCGCCCGAGGGGCGGTTTTTTCCGGACACCTACGCCTATGCCAAGGGGTCGAGCGACATCGCGTTGCTGCGCCGCGCCTTGCACGCCATGGACCGCCGCCTGGAGGCCGCCTGGGCGCAGCGTGCCACCGACACGCCGCTCAAGTCAGCGGATGAAGCGCTGATTCTGGCCAGCATCGTCGAAAAGGAAACCGGCAAGGCCAGCGACCGTGGCCAGATTGCGGGCGTGTTCACCAACCGGCTGCGCGTGGGCATGCTGCTGCAGACCGACCCCACCGTGATCTATGGCCTGGGCGAGAAGTTTGATGGCAACCTGCGCCGCCGCGACCTGCAGACCGACACGCCCTGGAACACCTACACCCGCGCGGGCCTGCCGCCCACGCCGATCGCCATGCCCGGCAAGGCCGCGCTGCTGGCCGCCGTGCAGCCCGAGCCCACGCGCGCCCTGTATTTTGTGGCCAAGGGCGATGGCACCAGCCATTTCAGCGCGTCGCTGGACGAGCACAACCGCGCCGTCCATCGCTACCAGCGGGGCCAGTGAGCGGCCTCCGTGCGCGCCCGTGCACCCTGATTCAACCAAGGATTCCATGTCACGACCCGGTCTGTTCATTACCTTTGAAGGCATCGACGGTGCCGGCAAGTCCTCGCACATCGAGGGCCTGGCCCAGGCCTTTCGCGCCCAGGGGCGCACGGTCACCGTGAGCCGCGAGCCGGGTGGCACCCCGCTGGCCGAAAAACTGCGCGCCATGGTGCTGAACGACCCCATGGATGCGCTCACCGAGTCGCTGCTGATTTTTGCCGCGCGCCGCGACCACCTGCGCAATGTCATCGAGCCCGCCCTGGCGCGGGGCGATGTGGTGCTGTGCGACCGCTTCACCGACGCCACCTTTGCCTACCAGGGAGCAGGGCGGGGGTTTGACCTTGGGGTGCTATCAACTTTGGAGCACCTTGCGCAGACGGGGCTTGCGCCTGATGCCGATTGGATGCGTGAACCTGATTTGACCGTCTGGTTCGATCTCGCTCCCGAGGTCGCCGCCGAGCGCCTGGCCGGAGCGCGCGTCCCTGACCGTTTTGAGGCGCAGCCCGTCGAATTTTTCCGCCGCGTGGCGCAGGGCTATGCGGACCGGGCCGCCGCAGCGCCCCAGCGCTTTGCACGCCTGGATGCCGCGCAGGACCGCCACCGCGTGTGGCAGCAGCTCACCAGCGTGTTCGTGCGCAAGGGCTGGCTGGCGATCATGGTGGCCAGCCAGGGAGGCCCGCAATGAGCGGATCTGTCGTGGCGTTGGCGCCGTGGATTGCCGCACAGCGCACCAGTCTGCTGGCCCAGCGCGGCCATGCGTGGTTGCTGCAGGGGCCATCGGGCCTGGGGCAGTACGCATTGGGGCTGGAGTTGGTCCGCGCATGGTTGTGTGATGCGCCGACAGAGCAGGGCGCCTGCGGCCAGTGCGGCAGCTGCCACGCCATTGACGTGCGCACCCACGCCGACCTGTGCGTGTTGATGCCCGAGGTGCAGATGATGGCCCTGGGCTGGCCGCTGTCGGAAAAAGCCCAGGCCGATATTGACGACAAGAAACGCAAGCCCAGCCGCGAGATCCGAGTGGAGGCCATGCGCGATGCGGTGGAGTTTTCGCAGCGCACCTCGGCCCGTGGGCGGGGCAAGGCGGTGCTGGTCTACCCCGCCGAGCAGATGAACCACGTCACGGCCAATGCGCTGCTCAAAACGCTGGAGGAGCCGCCGGGCGACGTGCGTTTTGTGCTGGCCAGCGAAGCTGCGCACCAGCTGCTGCCGACCATTCGCAGCCGTTGCCTGGGCCACACCATGGTCTGGCCGGCCGAGGCCGACAGTTTGCAGTGGCTGGCCAGGCAGGGGATTGAGCCGGCAGCCGCCGCCGCGCATCTGCGATCCACCGGTGGTCGGCCGGATGACGCCCTGGCGCTGGCGCGGTCCGGGCGCAGCCCGCAGGCCTGGGCGGCACTGCCCCAGGCCATGGCGCGCGGCGACGTGGCGGCGCTGGGCGATTGGGCGCCCGCCCAGGCGATCGACGCACTTCAAAAGCTGTGCCACGACCTGCTGGCTGCTGGCGTGGGCGCGGCACCGCGCTATTTCGCGCCGGGTGATTTGCCCAAGCCGCCGCCGCTGGGAGCCCTCACGCGCTGGTCGCGCGCCCTGGTCAAGGCGGCACGCACGGCCGACCATCCCTTCAATGCGGGCCTGATGCTGGAGGCGCTTGTCGCCCAGGCGCGAAACACCCTACACTCCCGACACTAAGCCGCAACCTCCACCCATGAGCAGTCCATCCACCGCGCCCCGTCCCAGCGTCATGCAGCTGGCCATCAAGGAAAAGGCCGCCTTGTACGCGGCCTACATTCCCTTTTTTGTGGAGGGGGGCATTTTTGTTCCCACGCCGCGCGACTACAAACTGGGTGACGATGTGTATGTGCTGCTGACCCTGCCCGACGACACCCAGCGCTATCCTGTGGCCGGCCGCGTGGCCTGGGTCACCCCGCCGCGCGCAGCGGGCAACCGCACGCAGGGGGTTGGCATCCAGTTCCCCAAGGACGAAAAATCGCGCCAGCTCAAGGCCAAGATCGAGGAACTGCTGGGCACGGCCCTGGGTTCGGAGCGACCCACGCAAACCATCTGATGGCGTGGTGTGATCCTGTGCCGACCCGCGCTGGCTGGTCGGTTTTTTTGTTTTGAAATTGCATGTTTACTGATTCGCACTGCCACCTCAACTTTCCGGAACTGCTTAGCCAGTTGCCCGCCATCCGCCAGGCCATGGCCGACGCCCAGGTGGAGCGGGCCTTGTGCATCTGCACCACCATGGAGGAATTCGATGGCGTGCATGCGCTGGCGCTGGCCCACGACAATTTCTGGAGCACCGTGGGCGTGCACCCCGACAACGAAGGCGTGACCGAGCCATCGGTGCAAGACCTGCTGGACCGCGCCGCGTTGCCCCGCGTGGTAGCCATTGGTGAAACGGGCCTGGACTATTACGGCATGGAAGACCGCAAGGGCGGGCGCAGCATTGCCGACCTGGAATGGCAGCGCGAGCGCTTTCGCACGCACATCCGCGCTGCGCGGGCCTGCGGCAAGCCCCTGGTGATCCACACCCGCAGCGCCTCGGACGACACCCTGGCCATCCTGCGCGAAGAGGGCGAAGATGGTGCGGGCAATCTGGCGGGCGGTGTGTTCCACTGCTTTACCGAGTCGATGCAGGTGGCGCGGGCCGCGCTCGACCTGGGCTACTACATCTCGTTCTCGGGCATCGTCACGTTCAAGAGTGCGCAGGAATTGCGCGATGTGGCGGCCTATGTTCCCCTGGATCGCATGCTGATTGAAACCGACAGCCCTTATCTCGCGCCCGTGCCTTACCGGGGCAAGACCAACAACCCGTCGTATGTGCCCCTGGTGGCGCAGCAGATCGCGCTGACGCGGGGCATCGAGGTGGACGTGGTGGCCCAGGCCACCAGCCGCAACTTCGAGGCATTGTTTAAAGGAGTGGTGGCATGAGCCTGCAACGCCGTTCCGTGCTGGCCCTGGCGCTGGTGGCAGCGAGCGCGGTGGCGCACGCCGGCTCCTACGACGACTTTTTCACCGCCATCCGGCGCGATGATGGCGCCGCGATTGCAGCGCTGCTGCGGCGCGGTTTTGACCCGAACACGCGCGATCTCAAGGGGCAGGTTGGGCTAACGTTGGCGCTGCAGCTCGATTCCCGCAAGGCCTTTGACGCACTCATGGGCGCGCGGCAGCTGGATGTGGAAGCACGCAACGTGCAGGACGAAAGCCCGCTCATGCTGGCCGCCATCAAGGGCCATGTCGAGGTTGTCAAGGCCTTGATTGCGCGGGATGCCGATGTGAACAAGCCGGGCTGGACGGCCCTGCACTATGCCGCCTCGGGCACCACGCCCGAGCACGCGCGCATCATCGCCCTGTTGCTGGAGAACCATGCCTACATCGACGCGGCGTCGCCCAACGGCACCACGCCCTTGATGATGGCGGCGCAATATGGCACGAGCGATGCCGTGCAGCTGTTGCTGGATGAGGGCGCAGATCCTTCACTGAAAAATCAGCTGGGGCTGAGCGCCACTGATTTCGCGCTGCGGGTCAGTCGCAAGGAGACGGCAGAAACCATTGCCGCCGCCATTCGCCGCCGCCAGCCCAACCGCGGCAAGTGGTAGCCGACGGTGCAGGGCGCAGGCCCTAACCAGCGGCAGGGCGATTTTGCAGGCGGGCATACAGCCCGCCGCTGGCCAGCAAGGCGCTGTGCGTGCCTTGTTCCACCACGCGGCCCCGCTCCATCACCACCACGCGGTCGGCGTGTTCGATGGTGGACAGGCGGTGCGCAATGACCAGCGTGGTGCGGCCGTGCATGAGCCGTTGCAGGGCATCCTGCACCAACCGCTCTGATTCGGTGTCCAGCGCGGAGGTGGCTTCATCCAGGATGAGGATGGGCGCATCCTTGTACAGGGCCCGTGCGATGGCCAGGCGCTGGCGCTGTCCACCCGAAAGCTGCGTGGCGTTGTGCCCCACCACCGTGTGGATGCCCAGGGGGAGGGCGGCCACATGTTCTGTCAGATTCGCAGCCGCCAGGCACGCGTGCACCCGTTGCTCATCCACGCTGCTGCCCAAGGCCACGTTGGCGGCGATGGTGTCGTTGAACATCACCACATCCTGGCTGACCATGGCGAATTGCGAGCGCAACGCATCGAGGCGCCATTCGTCCAGGGGGTGGCCGTCCAGCAGGATCTGGCCCGACGAGGGGCTCACGAAACGGGGCAGCAGGTTCACCAGGGTGGTCTTGCCCGCGCCCGACGGGCCCACCAGGGCCACGATTTCGCCGGGTTGAACGGACAGGCTCACGCGGTCCAGGGCGGGTGCGTGCTCCGGGCCGAAGGACACCGTCACGTCCTGCAAGGTCAGGGCGCCTTGCGCCCGCTCGGTGGTGTATTGGCCGCCGGTTTCTGCAGCCGCATCGTTGAGCAGTGCAAGCCCACGCTCCAGCGCCGCCAGGCCCCGGGTGATCGGGTTGGCTACATCGGCCAGCCGGCGGATGGGGGCAATCAGCATGAGCATGGCCGTGATGAACGCGACAAAGCCGCCCACCGTCACATCCCGCGTGTCCACCGCGCCCCGGTTTTGCCACAGGGCGATGCAGATCACCGTCGACAGGGCGGCAGCGGCCAGCAACTGGGTCAGAGGCGTCATGGATGACGATGCGATGGTCGATTTGATGGCCAGGCGACGCAGGTTCCGGCTCAGGCTGCCAAAGCGCGCGGCCTGACCGGCCTGCGCCCCATGCAGGCGCACCATGCGATGCGCCAATACGTTTTCTTCCACCACATAGGCCAGTTCGTCCGTTGCTTGCTGGCTGCTTTTGGTCAGGCTGTACAGGCGCCGGGACAGGGTCTTCATGATCCACGCGACGCCGGGCACCACCACGGCCACAATCAGCGTGAGTTGCCAGTTCAGGAAAAGCAGATAGCCCAGCAAGGCAATGAGCGTGAAGCCGTCGCGCGACAAACCCATCAATGCCTGCACCAGCAGGGTGGAGCCTGTCTGCACCTCGTACACCACGGTGTTGGACAGCGCGCTGGCCGATTGGCGGCTGAAAAGGGCCATTTCCGCTGCCAATACGCGATCGAACAGCGCTTGCCGCAGCGCCAGCATGCCTTCGTTGGCAATGCGTGCCAGCGCATACTGGGCCACGAACTGGGCCATTCCGCGCACCAAAAAAACGCCCAGAATGGCCACCGGCACCATCCACAGCTGCAGCGTGCCCTGGGTGAAGCCGCGATCGAGCAGCGGTTGCAGCAACGCGGGAATGAGCGGCTCGGTGGCGGCGCCCACCAGGGTCGCCACGATGGCAACGACCCAGGCGAGGCGATGGTGGCCGAAATAGGCCGAGAGTCGCGCCAGGCGGGCGCGCAGGCTGGGCGCGGATGGCAGCGCGGCGGAAGCCGCCTGGGCGTTCGTATCGGTGGCGTGCATGTGGGGCGGATTCTACGTTTCGCTGCGCGCCCATTGCACAGTTTGTCACAGGGGTGCACGGATGGTGTGTAACATTCACGTCTGTCCACCGGCTTTCGCTCGGTTTCCGCTGGCTGCCAATGACCACTGATCGAACTCCTACCACCCTCCTTGCTGCGGCCCTGCCGCAACCACTGCGCCGCCGCTTGCTGGCCGCGCTGATCTCCACCCCCGCACTGCCCGCCCTGGCGCAATTTCGCGTCGAGGTCACGGGCGTTGGGCTGACCCAGTTGCCCATCGCCATTGCCCCCTTTCGCGGCGAGGCGCAGTCCCCCCAGAAAATCGCCGCCATCGTTCAGGCCGACCTGGAGCGCAGCGGGCAATTTCGCGCCGTGGATGCATCGGGCTCAGCGCTCGACGAAACCTCGCGCCCCGATGTGGCGCTGTGGCGGCAAAAAAGCGCTGATTCGCTCGCCACTGGAGGCGTGACGCGTCTGGCCGATGGGCGCTTTGATGTGCGCTTTCGCCTGTGGGATGTGGTGCGCGGGCAAGACCTGGGTGGCCAGAGTTTTGTGGTGACCCAAGGCGATCTGCGCCTGGTGGCGCACCGCATTGCCGACTTCATCTACGAAAAACTGACCGGCGAGCGCGGTGTTTTCTCGACGCGCATTGTGTATGTCACCAAGACGGGCACGCGCTACAGCCTTTGGGTGGCAGATGCCGATGGCGAAAACGCGCAGTCTGCCTTGTCCAGCCCCGAGCCCATCATTTCACCGGCCTGGTCGCCCAATGGCGGGCAGATTGCCTATGTGTCGTTCGAGTCGCGCAAGCCCGTGGTGTATGTGCACGACGTGGCAACGGGGCGGCGCCGGCTCATCGCCAATTTCCGTGGCTCCAACAGCGCGCCCGCATGGGCGCCGGATGGCCGCACGCTGGCCGTGACCCTGAGCCGGGACGGGGCCTCGCAGCTCTACACCATTGACGCCAACGGTGGCGAGCCGCGCCGATTGATGCAAAGTGCGGGCATCGACACCGAGCCGGTGTATTCCAGCGACGGCCGCAGCATTTATTTTGTGAGTGACCGCGGCGGCGCCCCCCAGGTCTACAAGGTGCCTGCCACTGGCGGCAACGCCGAGCGCGTCACCTTCACGGGCACCTACAACATCTCGCCCAGCATTAGTCCGGATGGTCGCTGGTTGGCCTACATCTCGCGCGTCAGCGGGGCGTTCAAGCTGCATGTGATGGATCTGTCATCGGGAGCGGTTTCGGCCATTACCGACACCAGCGCCGATGAAAACCCCAGCTTCGCCCCGAACAGCCGCTTGATCGTTTATGCAACGCAGCAGCAAGGCCGCGAAGCCCTCATGACCACGACCCTGGACGGGAAAATCAAGGCGCGCCTTGCTGGGCAGGGCGGCGATATTCGCGAGCCCGATTGGGGTCCGTTTCAGAAACAGTGAACCTTCACATATTTTTTATACCCAGCTCAGGAGAATTTTGGATGATCAAACGCATTTCCCTCGCCATCACCGTTGCTGCCCTCATGGCGGGGTGCAGTTCGGGCGTCAAGCTGGACGACGTTCCGGTGGAAGACAAATCGGCAATCCCCACCACAGGCGCCAATGGCGGAGCCAATTCCGGCAATGCCGGGCAGAGCGGTGTGGCCGGTGTCAATCTGGGGCAATCCGGACGTGACGCGGCCGGCCCGGTCGGTGTCAGCCGTCTGGTCTATTTTGATTACGACAGCTATGTCATCAAGCCAGAGTTTCAGTCGTTGATCGAAGCCCATGCCCGCTTCATCAAATCCAGTGGCAACCGCAAGGTCATGGTGGAAGGGCACACCGACGAACGCGGTGGCCGCGAGTACAACCTGGCCCTGGGTCAAAAGCGGGCCGAAGCCGTTCGTCGCTCGCTTGGCTTGCTGGGTGTTTCTGACGCCCAGGTGGAAGCCGTGAGCTTCGGCAAGGAGAAGCCGGCAGCCCAGGGTGGCAGTGAAGATGTGCACGCGCAAAACCGCCGTGCTGAACTGTCCTACCGTTGATGCGCACAACAACGCTTCCCACGCCCGCCAGGGCGCTGCTGGTGCTGGTTCTGTCGGGCGCCTTTGTTTCCACCGGCCACGCTGCGCTGTTTGAGGACGATGAGGCACGGCGTGCCATCCTTGAATTGCGGCAGCGGGCGGACGCGCTGCAGCAGCGGTCTGCGGAGGATATTCGCAAATCGGCTGATGAAAGTTCGCAGCTGAGGCGTGGATTGCTGGACCTGCAGACCCAAATTGAAGCGCTGCGCGTGGAACAAGCCAAATTGCGCGGACAGAACGAACAGCTGTTGCGTGACGTGGGAGAGCTGCAGCGGCGCCAAAAGGATATCGCGCAAGGTGTCGATGAGCGTTTGCGCCAGTTTGAGCCCGTGAATGTCACGGTGGACGGACTGGAGTTTCAGGCCGATGCGGCCGAGAAACGCGATTTCGAGGCGGCCCTGGCGACTTTCCGGTCAGGCAAATTCGCCGAGGCCAATACGGCGTTTGCCGGGTTTGTTCGGCAATACCCGCGTAGCGGCTATGTGCCGTCGGCGCGCTTCTGGCTGGGCAATGCCCAGTACGCGGCGCGTGAATACAAGGAGGCCATTGGCAACTTCAGGCTGTTGTTGTCAGGCTCACCTGGCCACGCGCGTGCGCCCGAAGCCGCGTTGTCCATCGCCAACTGCCAGATCGAGCTGAAGGAAACCCGCGCGGCCCGAAAGACCTTGGAAGATCTGTTGCGGGCCTATCCGCAATCCGAGGCCGCCGTGGCTGCCAAAGAGCGCTTGTCGCGTCTCAAATGACAGCATTGATCGTGCCCGCAGCTTTCGCTGTGGTCGAGGGCGATGCGGGTTTCGATGCCGATCCGCAGCGCCGTTTTGGCGGCCTGGAGCGCTTGTATGGTGTTGCCGGCGCGCAGCGCATCCGGCAATCCCACGTCGTTGTGACGGGCATTGGCGGCGTGGGGTCCTGGGCGGCCGAGGCCCTGGCCCGCAGCGGCGTCGGGCGCATCACCCTGATCGACTTGGACCATGTTGCCGAGTCCAACATCAATCGGCAAATTCACGCACTGACCACCACTGTCGGCCAGGCCAAGGTGGTGGCAATGCAGGAGCGCATTGGGCTGATCAATCCCCATTGCAAGGTGCTGTGCATTGAGGATTTCGTCACGCCAGAAAATTGGCCCAGCCTGCTGACAGAACCGGTGGATGCCGTGGTTGACGCCTGTGACCAGATCAAGGCCAAGACCGCCATGGCAGCCTGGGCCCGCGACACGGGTACGCTCTTTGTAAGCGTGGGTGCTGCGGGCGGCAAGCGGCATGCGCACAAGATCGATATCGAAGATCTCAGCGCAACAACGCACGACCCCTTGCTGGCGCAGTTGCGCTATCGACTGCGCAAACACCATCAAGCCCCCCGGGAAGGGCGCAAGATGGGCGTCACCTGCGTGTTCAGCCGAGAGGCCGTGGCTGCGCCCGATGCCTCATGTGCAGTGGAGGGCGACGGCACTTTGAATTGCCACGGTTACGGTTCTGTCGTGGCCGTGACGGCAACCTTTGGGCAGTGTGCCGCTGGTTGGGTGCTCGATAAACTGGCGGCTCACACCGAGAAGCGCGATAAAATCACGCTATAATTCGAGGCTTTGCAGCAGTTAATAAAATTTCTGCTGCAAGTTGGGACGTTAGCTCAGTTGGTAGAGCAGCGGACTTTTAATCCGTTTGTCGTGGGTTCGACCCCCGCACGTCCCACCAATATTTGGTTATGAATCAAGCACTTAGCGCAGAAATGCCTAAGTGCTTTTTTCTTGCCAGAAGCTCATTGCCAGATCGTTGCCAGAATTTGGTTAGATGCAGATGTACTTTGTTGGACAACTGGCAATGAAATCTTGTCGTTCGCCTCGTACATTAGTCGGGCTCGGGCCTCAATTTTGATGGCAGACCAGTCCTTGGCAAGCTCATACACATCCGGCATCCACGCCTCTCTGCTGGAGAGAGCACCAGAACCATCCGGTCGCTGCTGTAGTACCAGCCAGTGCGCGGACCACCCCAGCCAGAAGCCCATGCCGTGCCCGGCAGCGTGGCGTTTTTAGTTCGGATCAGGTAGCCATACCCACCGAACATCCGTCCATGCTTGCGGGCTGCAGAGTCGCGGTCATTGCCGATCTGTGTGGCCATTGCCGCCTTCACAAAGTCGCCGATCTGGCTACCCGCGATGGATGCGTGCGAGCCTGCGAGTAAGGCGGCCATGCCGGTCAAGGCGCGGCGGCGTGTCAGCGAATGGGTGATGGACAAGGGGGCTCATGATGGAATGCGCACTTCAGTTCGTCGGGGATTTGATCCAGTTGGCTATTAGATCGACAGCCTCGCGCTCCATCCCAATGAAGCCATGCCAATGCAAAGCCTCGCAGACATTGCCCGTGGGATTCTCGCCACCGCTGACCATGATCTCCTTCTTGGTCTGCGCGTTCTTCAATCCGCGCAGGATGGCCGGCACCTCGTGCGGCTGACACAAAGGGCAGGCGTCTTTGGCGTGGTGCAGCACCAGTACGGGCACCTTGATTTGCTCCAAATCCTGTTTGGGCACGGCGCCGGGTTTCTTGTAACTAACCACGCTGGAGGTCAGCACCACTCCCGCCATCGCGTCAGGCATGTTGATGGCTGCTGCCGCTGCTGAAACTGTGCCCCGGCTGGTGCCAACCATCCAGACCGGCACGTCGGTCTTGCGTTTTACGAACTCCAGCACTTTGCGCACGTCGGCCATGTGCGTCTCGCTGATGCGGTCGGCGTAGTCAAGATCCTGTGAATCGCTGGGGCGGCCGAAAATGGCAACGTTGAAGCCGTTGGCGATGAAATAGGGCTCGGAGCGAACCAGGAAGTTGAGCCCCGTAGCCTTGCCCGCTTCGACCTTGCCGAAACCTCCTGCGCCACCAGGGAACAAGAGCACCGTGGCCTTGGCATCTGGAGCAGGTTCCCAAAATAGCGTCGTGGTCACCCCATCACGCGTTGGCACCTTGAACAGGGTACCTTCGGCATGGCTCATGAATGCAAGAGCCCATAAGGCAACGGCAGTGAACATTCTCTTCATTGAACTCATCCCAAATCGTTCTTTCGGCCGACAAACCGACGCCCAAGGTCTATGGTCGGCGTGGCACAGCCCCTCGTGCCGCCGGTTGCCCAGTATGCTGGTGAGATTCTTGCCTATGGTGTGCTTCACCAGTCACTGGGGCACTGTTTACCGATTTTTCTTTTTCAGTTCACTCTGAATCGCAGGCAACGCGTCTTCGTAGTTAAAGCCGTTTTGTCCCTTGAGCGGTGGCAAACTGACTTGCTTGTTGAGCCACTCTCGCAAGCTCTGACCCTCGCCAGAACGCACTAGCGGATCATGGCTGTTACCCGGATAGCGGAACGAAGTGAGGTTCTGTGGGTTGTCCTTGAATTTCTCTTCAAAGCCCACTGCAGGGAACTGCTTGCTGCCGCCAGCCCATGGGTCTTCATCCTCGTTGGACGACCACATCGGCAACCGGGTGTCCCATTTCCACAGATGTTCGTAATGCCGATTCACGCTCTGCTTGTGGCAAATGCCGCCCTTGACCTGGGGCTCGTTGCGATTCCAGTTGTAGGTGGTTCGGCAGCCCTCGCTGTGACCGCTCAGGAAGATCGGTAGGTCCGTGAGCGTTTTGATCCACCGGATCACTTCTTGAATGTCGTCGCCCCGCGCCGCGAGTCGTGCGGGGTTCTTGGCGGTGTAAATGCCTTCAGCGGCCCGTTCTCCTGCCCGGCGCAGCATTTCTTCTGACGATCCACCAGGGCAGCCGGTCTTGTTTCCCTCGCGGGTCACGAATTCTGGGGTGACTACGGCAAAGCCTTCACGGTAGTAAAACTGCGCAATCGTGGTTTCCCAACCCCACATGCCACCGCATCCATGGTTGTGAATGATGACGCCGCGCACGCCCGGCAACTTCTGAAGCATGACCTCAAACTTCGCCCGGTAAACTGCGCCAAAAAGGGGCAGATACAAGGTGCTGCGATCCAGAACATCTGCGGCGTATGCCTTGTCGTAGGCAGGAGCATCTTTCCACTGCTGCGCTTGAGCAGGGTGCAGAGCGACGCTCAATAAGAGAACCGCCATCCATGGCGTCATAGATTGAACTCTTTGACCATTTATTGTTGGTTTCATTGCTCCCCTCCTGTATCGAGCATTGTTCGTGTTGAATACTTTAGCGAAATGAACTGCCTACGGAGCATCGGGGCCACCTGGTGCGCCGGGCCGCCCCCGGTGTCACTTTTCTAAATAACCAGACAGTCTTATTACTTTATTTTTCTATAGTTTGATTGTTTATATTTTTTGTTTACAGTTCAGCATTCATCCAACTTCTTGCGCTGCGGCGGCCCCGGGGTCTTCGTGGCGCAATTTCATTTCATGATCGACTTACGGGGCATCACCCAGATTTATCCGGGCCCACAAGGCCCGGTCGAGGCCTTGCGCGGCATCGACCTGCACATCACGCCGGGCGAAGTGTTCGGCATCATCGGCCGCAGCGGCGCGGGCAAGAGCTCGTTGGTGCGCGTCATTAACCTGCTCAACCGGCCCACCCAGGGTGAGGTGATCGTGGCGGGCCGCGACCTTACCCAGCTCAATGACGCCGATCTGCGTGCCGCGCGCCGCGATATCGGCATGGTGTTCCAGCACTTCAACCTGCTGTCCTCGCGCACGGTGTTCGACAACGCCGCGCTGCCCCTGGAGCTGGCGGGCATGGACAAGGCCGCCATCCGCGAGCGGGTGAACCCGCTGCTGGAGCTGGTGGGCCTGTCGGCGCTGGCCGACCGTTACCCGTCGCAGATTTCGGGCGGACAAAAGCAGCGCGTGGGCATTGCACGCGCGCTGGCCAGCCGGCCCAAGGTGCTTTTGAGCGACGAGGCCACATCCGCGCTCGACCCCGAAACCACGCGCTCCATCCTGGCGCTGCTGCGCCAGGTGAACAAGGAGCTGGGCCTGACGGTGGTGCTGATCACGCACCAGATGCAGGTCATCAAGCAGGTGGCCGACCGGGTGGCTGTGATCGACGCTGGCCGCATCGTGGAGCAGGGCCCGGTGATCGACGTGTTCACGCGCCCGCAGCAGGCCATCACCAAGAGCCTGATCGATGAGATCGTGCCGCAGGAGCTGCCCGCCAGCGTGCTCGACCATGTGCGTCACCTGTCGGGCCAGCTGCAGGGCGGCGGCGTGGGCCAGTTGCTGCGCCTGTCGTACTCGGGCGAGCGGGCCTACCAGCCCATTTTGTCGCGCCTGATCCGCGAGCATGGGCTGGACCTGTCCATCCTGCATGGTCAGATCGACGAGATCCAGGACCAGACCTTTGGCTCGCTGGCCGTGTATGCCAGCGGCGAGGGCGCCCGGCTGCAAACCGCCATCGCGCAGCTGCGCGGTGAAGGCGTGGTGGTGGAAGAAGTGACAACGGAAGGCTGAGCGATGTTCGAGAATTTTTCTGAAATGATGCTGGAGCTGTTTGCCACCTCGCTGTGGGAAACCATCGTGATGGTGGGCATCTCGGGCGTGGTGGGCGGCCTGATCGGCATTCCGCTGGGCGTTTTCCTGCGCCTGACCGACCAGGGCGGCGTGCTGGAAAACAGCGCGCTCAACAAGACCGTGGGCTGGATCGTGAACGCCGTGCGCTCCACGCCGTTCATCATCCTGCTGGTGGCCATCATCCCGTTCACGCGGCTCATCACGGGCTCGTCCATCGGCACGGCGGCTGCCGTGGTGCCGCTCACGCTGGCGGCCGCGCCCTTCATTGCACGCCTGGTGGAAACCGCGCTGCGCGAGGTGGACAACGGCCTGGTCGAGGCTGCCCAGTCGATGGGCGCGACCACCGGCCAGATCGTCTGGAAGATCTTGTTGCCCGAGGCGCTGCCCGGCATCGTGGCCGGCCTGACCATCAGCTTTGTCAGCCTCACCGGCTACTCGGCCATGGCCGGCGCCATTGGCGGCGGCGGCCTGGGCGACCTGGGCATCCGCTATGGCTACCAGCGCTTTCTGCCCGACATCATGCTGGCCGTGGTGGTGGTGCTGATCTTCTTTGTGCAGGCCATCCAGAGCCTGGGCGACTGGGCCGTGCGGCGCCTGAGTCACCGCTGATTGCTATATAGTTAATAGCTGTTTGCGCTTTCTGCATAAGCGCCAGAGGCTGTTTTTGCTTGAAACGGGCCGGTCGATACGACGCGGCCCGTTTTTGATGTGGGTGATGCTCGGGTCCGGGTGCGTGCCGTATGCTTGCTGCCATGCATTTCATCCGCACCCTGTTGCTTGCCAGTTCGCTGCTGTTTGCGGTTTCTGCCCAGGCTGGCAAGATCACCGTGGCGGCCGCGGCCGACCTGAAGTTCGCCATGGACGAGATCGTCGCCACCTTTCAGCAGGCCCACAGCGCCGAACAGGTGGACGTCATCTACGGCTCGTCGGGCAAGTTCCACACCCAAATCCAGCAGGGCGCGCCCTACGACCTGTATTTTTCTGCCGACATCGCGTTTCCACGCGCCCTGGCCAAGGCCGGATTTGCTGCTTCGGATGTGACGCCTTATGCCGTCGGCCGCATCGTGCTGTGGAGCGCCACCCTGGATGCCCGCCAGATGACGCTGGCCAGCCTGACCGACGCAAGAATCGCCCGCATCGCCATCGCCAACCCCAAACACGCGCCTTACGGCAAGCGTGCCGAGGAAGCACTGCGCGCAGCGGGCCTGTGGGACAAGGTCGAGCCCAAGCTGGTCTATGGTGAAAACATCGCCCACGCCGCGCAGTTCGTGCAGACCGGCAATGCGCAGGTGGGCATCATCGCGCTGGCCCTGGCGCTCAACCCAGAGCTGGCCAGCAAGGGCGGTTACTGGCTGATTCCGGACCACCTGCATCAGCCGCTGGAGCAGGGCTTTGTCATCACCAAGCGGGCTGCAAGCAACACACTCGCCCGGCAGTTTGCCGACTACATGGGCAGCAAGGCCGCCCGTGCCGTGATGGCCAAATATGGTTTTGTCTTGCCCGACGAAGCCGCCAGCAAGTAAGCAGGGCATTGGTGTGCGTGCAGGCATTGGCGGCAGTGGTCGAGCTTGTGTTGCCGGCTGGGTATGGAACCCGGTATGGCACCGGGTGTGGGAGATGGCGCCATGCTGACAGCCAGTGACCTGCAGGCCATCTGGCTGACCGTGCGCCTGGCGGGCCTGGTGACACTGATCTTGCTGCTGGTGGGAACGCCCATTGCCTGGTGGCTGGCGCGCACGCCGTCACGCTGGAAGGGCCCGGTTGGCGCGGTGGTGGCCTTGCCCCTGGTCTTGCCGCCCTCGGTGCTGGGTTTTTACCTGCTGCTGGCGATGGGGCCGAGCGGCCTAGTGGGACAACTCACCCAGGCATTGAACCTGGGGCCGTTGCCTTTCACTTTTGGCGGTCTGGTCATTGCCTCGGTGTTCTATTCCTTGCCCTTCATGGTGCAGCCGCTGCAAACGGCTTTCGAGGCCGTGGGCGACCGGCCTCTGGAAGTGGCCGCCACACTGCGCGCCTCCCCGCTCGATGCATTCTTTACGGTGGCGGTGCCGCTGGCGGCGCCAGGGTTTCTGACGGCCTCGATTTTGACCTTCGCCCACACGGTGGGCGAGTTCGGTGTGGTGCTGATGATTGGCGGCAACCTGCCCGGCGTCACCCGCGTGGCCTCGGTGCAAATCTACGACCATGTCGAGGCGCTCGAATACGTGCAGGCCCACCGTCTCTCGGCGGTGATGCTGATTTTCTCGTTTGTGGTGCTGCTGGCCCTGTATGCCTGGCGCCCGCAGCCCCGCAAGGGCGGCTGAGATGGACGGTATCGAAGCGCGTTTTCAGCTCGGCTGGCCGGGCTTTTCCCTCGATGTGGATTTGCGCCTGCCGGTGCGCGGCGTGACCGCGCTGTTCGGTCATTCCGGCTCGGGCAAGACCACGCTGCTGCGCTGCATCGCCGGTCTGGAGCGCGCGCCGCAAGGACGCCTGGTGGTGGGTGGTGAGGTGTGGCAAGACACTGGCCGCTGGGTGCCAACGCACCAGCGCCCCATTGGATATGTGTTCCAGGAGGCCAGCCTGTTTGCGCACCTGACGGTGATGGGCAACCTGCGCTACGGCATGAAGCGCACCCAGGGCGCGCAGCAGGCGGGCGTCGATCAGGCCATCGCGTTGCTGGGCATTGGCCATCTGCTCGATCGCAAACCGGGCACCTTGTCGGGCGGCGAACGCCAGCGGGCGGCCATTGCGCGGGCACTGGCCGTGCACCCGCGCCTGCTGCTGATGGACGAGCCACTGGCCGCGCTCGACCTGCAGCGCAAACAGGAAATCCTGCCTTACCTGGAGCGCCTGCGCGACGAGCTCGACATTCCCATGCTGTACGTCAGCCACTCTCCCGACGAAGTGGCGCGGCTGGCCGACACCCTGGTGGCGCTGGATGGCGGCCGGGTGGTGGCCTGTGGGCCGCTGGCGCAAACGCTGGCCCGCATCGACTTGCCCATCCGGCTGGGGGAAGACGCGGGCGCCGTTCTCGATGGCCAGGTGGGCGAAGTGGATCACGCATGGCACCTGGCGCGGGTAGATTTCTCGGGCGGCAGCCTGTGGGTGCGCGACCAGGGCCTGCCCATCGGCCGCCGCGTTCGGGTGCGGGTTCTGGCCCGGGACGTAAGCCTGGCCGAAGAGCCCGGAACCAGCAGCATCCAGAACGTGCTGCGCGGCTGCGTCGATGCCGTGGCTGACGACGGGCACCCGGGCCTTGCGCTGGTGCGCGTGCGCGTGGGGGACGCCATGCTGCTGGCCCGCCTTACCAAGCGGTCGGCCGCGTCGCTGGGTGTGGTGCCGGGACGCGAGCTGTGGGTGCAGATGAAATCGGTCGCTTTGATGGAGTGACCCCGGCACGCCAAATTTTGTAGCCACGATACTGTGCGCTTCACCGATGGACCGACCGACGGAGACAACACGCCATGACCCTGCCATTTCACCCCCTGGACCAGCAACTTTTCACCCGCGCCCAGGCGCTGCTGGATGACGAGTGGATTACTCACGACGCCGACCTGGCCCCGGTGCTGCCCACCGTGCTGGCGCGCAACGTGGGGCAGGACTGGCACAAGGCGGGCACCTTTCGCCACCACCTGGTGGGCGTGGCGCGCTCGCTCACGCTATGGCAGCAGCCGCGGGCTGTGCGGCTGCTGGGGTTGCTGCACAGTGTCTATGGCAACGCCTTTGTCGATCTGGTCAAGTTTGACCCGGCCAGCGAGCGGGCCCGCCTGCGCGACCTGGTGGGTAAGTCGGCCGAGCACCTGGTGTACCTTTTCTGCACCCAGTCGCGCACGCAGTTTGTGCAGCGCGTGCTGGGTGGCGGGTTGGAGGCCGATGGCAGCCTGGCGCTCGACAAGGACGGGCAGCGCCATTTGCTGACGCCCTTTGAAGTGGCGGCCTTTGTCATCGTCAGCATGGCCGACCCCATCGAGCAGTGGTTCAGCTGGCAGGACGATATCTACTCGCGTTTTCCCAACGTGCAACACCGCCCGCAGACTGTGCACTGGGCGGCATCGCTGTGGCCAGGGCCCATGCGGCCCACCGGGCGCATGCTGCACCAGATTGCGGGGCTGGGGCAGGCGCTGCAGCACCCGGGCCTGAAGGGGTTGCTGCCGGTGCCCCCGGTGTTTGCTGATTGCACCAAACACCTGTCGGTGGCGGCCGAGGCAGCCACCACGTCGTTGTATTGGTCGGTGATTCAGCAAGACCAGCCGCTGGTGGACCTGGACGTGGCCACCGTCGTGCTGGAGCAGGCCGTGCGCCACAACCCCTGGGTGGGCGAGCCGCAGATGGTGCTGGCGCAGTTGTATCTGTCGGCGGGCCGGCGCGACGACGCCAAGCATGCCGCCCAGAGTGCGCTGCAATGCTTCAGCGCCTGGGGCAACGCATGGGACAAGCGCGTGCAGTGGGACGCCTGGGTGGCCTGGACGCGCATCCTGCTGCAATCCGCCAGCGAGGGCGGGTGGCCCGAGCGACTGGACAAGCTGAACAACGCGGCCTTGCGGGGTGGATGAATCGTTTCTTATTTCATAACGAGCTAAGAAAATAGAAAAACAGTTGTTCGTGTTTTATAGGGCTAACCCTAAGATGTGAAACATCTCCCTACGAAAGGTGTTTCCGTGAACAAGCGTTCCCTGCTGCAATCTGCCCTCGTTCTGGCCCTGGCCGCCAGCTTCACTACGGGCGCGTTGGCGCAAGACAAGTCGCTCAAGATCGGTGTGACGGCTGGCCCGCACGCCCAGATTTTTGAGCAGGTCAAGAAAGTGGCCGAGAAAGACGGCCTGAAAATCCAGGTGATCGAGTTCAGCGACTACGTGCAGCCCAATGCCGCGCTGGCCGCGGGCGACCTTGATGCCAATGCCTACCAGCACCAGCCTTACCTGGATGCCCAGGTGAAAGACCGGGGCTACAAGATTGTGTCGGTGGGCTACACCGTCAACTTCCCCATGGGCCTGTATTCCAAGAAGGTCAAGGGCCTGAACGAGCTCAAGGAAGGAGCGCGCTTTGGCCTGCCCAACGACCCCACCAACGGCGGCCGTGCGCTGCTGCTGCTGCAGGACAAGGGCGTGATCAAGCTCAAGGAGGGTGCCGGCCTCAAGGCCACGCCGCTCGATGTGGTGAGCAACCCCAAGAAGCTGAAGTTTGTCGAGCTGGACGCGGCACAGCTGCCGCGCTCGCTGGATGACCTGGACGCATCGGCCGTCAACACCAATTTCGCCATTTCTGCCGGCCTGAACCCCGTCAAGGACGCCATCGCCCTGGAAAGCGCCAAGAGCCCCTACGTCAACCTGATCGCCGTGCGCGAAGCCGACAAGAGCAAGCCCTGGGTGGCCAAGCTGCTCAAGGCCTACCAGTCGGAAGAAATCCGCAAGTTCATTGCAGTGGAGTTCAAGGGCTCGGTGCTGCCGGGCTTCTGATTTTTGCCACTTAAAAAATAGCTGCTGGCGCTTTACCCATAAGCGCCAGCAGCTTTTTTCATGCGGAACAAGGTTGGGCTGGCGGGCCTTGTCGATGTCGTGGTGGCGCGCTGGCCTTGGCGGCGCTACCATGGCCCGCCGGCGCTGTGCCGGTAGTTTTTTCTCCCCCAGGAGGTTTTCATGAGCCAGTACAACATTGCCGTCATCGTCGGCAGTCTTCGCAAGGATTCATTCAATCGCAAGCTGGCCACGGCGCTGGCCCGGCTGGCGCCGGCAGACTTTAGCTTCACGCAAGTGCGCCTGGATGACTTGCCGCTCTACAACCAGGACGACGATGGTCAGCAGGCCGCCTCGGTGCTGCGGCTCAAGGGGGAGATCAAGGCTGCGCAGGGTCTGTTGTTTGTCACGCCCGAATACAACCGTTCGATGCCGGGCGTGCTCAAGAACGCCATCGACCACGCATCGCGCCCCTACGGCCAGAGCGCGTGGGCGGGCAAGCCGGCGGGCGTGATCGGCGCATCGGTGGGCGCCATCGGCACGGCCATGGCGCAGCAGCATCTGCGCAACGTGCTGGCTTATCTGGATGTGCCCACGCTGGGCCAGCCCGAGGCGTTCATCCACGCCAAGGACGGCCTGTTTGATGCCGACGGTGGCATTGGTGCGGGCAGCCGCGAATTCCTGCAAGGCTGGGTGAACCAGTACGTCGCCTGGGTCAAGAAGCACAACGCATAATTTGCTATTGAATAAATAGCTGCGGGCGCTTGTCCATCAGGTGCTACAGCGGTATTTGGTTCAAAAAACGCAAAAAGCCCGGCGCGAGGCCGGGCTTCATGAATGGCGAGAAAGCGCTCGGTCGCCAGCGGGCGCCCTTGGCCTCAATCAGGCAGCCTGTGTTGCCTGGGCCTGGTTGGCGGCTGCCTGGCTGCGGATGGCCTGGGCGGCGCTCTCCAGTGCGGCGGCCTTGGCGGCGTCGCCCATGGCCACGCCTTCAGCGCGCACAAAGCGCACATCGGTCACGCCGAAGAAGCCCAGCACGACCTTCAGGTAGCTCTCCTGGTGTTCCATCGCCTGGCCGCCTTCGCTGGTCGAATACACGCCGCCACGGGTGGAGGCAATGATCACGGTCTTGCCCTTGGCCAGGCCTTCGGGGCCGTTGGCGGTGTACCGGAACGTGCGGCCGGGCTGGGCGATGCGGTCAATCCAGGCTTTGAGCTGGCTGGGAATGCTGAAGTTGTAGAGCGGTGCGCCGATCACCACCACGTCGGCCGCCAGGAACTGGCTGACCAGTTGCTCGGTCACGGCGTTTTCGCGCTTTTGCGCTTCGCTCAGGCCTTCGGTCTGGCCGGTGCGCAGGGCCATGGCGTCCATGGTGAAGTGGGCGGGGGCGCTGGCCACCAGGTCGAGGTAGCTCACCTGGGTGCCGGGGTGGTTGGCCTGGTAGGCGGCCACGATTTGTGCGGTCAGCTGGCGCGAAACGGAATGGGCACCGGTGATGGCGGAATCAATGTGAAGCAGTTGCATGAGTTTCTCCTTGATGAAGGGGCGGTCACGGTATATGGCCATGGAGAGATTGTGCAATCTGTTGCGCTGGATTGATAAGTTGGTGATTTTGCGATAGGTTGTTCTATCAGTAGAACAATGGATGCCGACATGCAAGACCTGAACGACATGCTGTACTTTGCCGAGGTGGTGGAGCGTGGCGGCTTTGCCGCTGCGGGGCGCGCCCTGGGCATTCCCAAATCCCGCCTTTCGCGGCGCGTTTCCGAGCTGGAGGCCCAGCTGGGCGTGCGCTTGCTGCAGCGCACTACGCGCAAGCTCTCGCTCACCGAAGTGGGTGAAGCCTATTTGCGCCATTGCCAGGCCATGCGCGAATCGGCCCAGGCCGCCGCCGACACGGTGGCCCAGGTACAGACCGAGCCACGCGGCACCATCCGGGTGAGTTGCCCCGTCACCTTGGCCCAGACGGTGGTGGCCGAGATCATGCCGCTGTTTCTGGCCAGCCACCCCCAGGTGCGCATCGAGATGCTGGTGAGCAACCGCGCGGTGAACCTGGTGGAGGAGGGCATCGACGTGGCGCTGCGTGTGCGCTCCACGCTGGACGACAGCGGCAGCATGGTAATCAAGCGCCTCGACCACACGACGCAGATACTTGTCGCCAGCCCCGGGTTGCTGGCGCGCCAGGGCACCCCCCGCACGCTGGAAGACCTGTCCCGCATGGACAGCATTGCCATGTCGGCGCCCGATGGGCGTTCCACCTGGACCCTCATCGGCCCCGGCGGCGCCCACCAGACGGTGCAACACCAGCCGCGCTATGTGGCCGACGATTTGCTCACGCTCAAATATGCGGCGGTGGCCGGCACCGGTGTGTGCTGGATGCCCGACTACATGTGCCAGGACGAAATGCGCGAGGGCAAGCTGGTGCGCGTGCTGCCCGACTGGGCACCTGCGCCCGCCATCGTGCATGCGGTGTTTCCGTCGCGCCGGGGGCTGTCGCCCGCCGTGCGGAGCTTTCTGGACTACCTGGGCGAAGCCACTCCCGGCCGCAGCAGCGTGACCGCGCGGCAGGCATTGCAGGGGCTGGACGGCGCGGATATCTGAATGCGGGCGGCGCTGGGTTGTTTTTTAGATGTTTTGGTGATTAAGTCACAACAATATATTCGTTTGGGTTTTAAGGTGCGGCTCGCAAAATGCCAAAGCTGTGAGCACCACTTCCATCATCATCGTTCCGGGCTGGCGCGACTCTGGCCCCGGCCACTGGCAAAGCCTGTGGGCCGAGCGTTTGCCGCACGCCCGCCGCGTGGTGCAGGACGACTGGATCACGCCCACGCGGCTGGCCTGGGTCGGGCAGCTCGAAAAGACCGTGCTGGCCGCGCCGCACCCTGTGGTCATCGTGGCGCACAGCCTGGGCTGCATTGCCACCACCCACATTGGCCCGGAAGCAGCGGCCCGCGTGTGCGGCGCGCTGCTGGTGGCCCCGGCCGACCCCGAGCGCCGCGCCATCCTGAACGACTTTGCGCCCGTGCCCTATGCAGCGCTGCCCTACCGCAGCATCGTGGTGGCCAGCAGCAACGACCCGTATTGCCCCATCCGCCTGGCGGGTGCCTACGCCCGGGCCTGGGGCAGCGAGTTTGTGCGCATGCAGAACGCCGGGCACATCAACATCGACTCGGGCCATGGCGAATGGCCGCTGGGCTGGGCGTTGCTGCAATCCCTGGACGGCGAGGCAGGTGCCCGTCTGGCGCAGCCCACACTTCGCCCGTACGCATCGCCTGCGGCTGCATGATTGCTCCTTTATACATAGCTTGAAGCGCTTTGTTCATAAGCGTTTGCGCCATTTTTTCCTTCATAATCTCTGGACACCCGAAGGGCGTGGAGGCCATCCGGCCCCGGTAGGGATGTCTCTATATTCCAAATGTTGATTAATTAACAAGAATATATTCTTTTGAGTTTTAAACGGCGCTCTGCACAATGTTGTCATTTCCCGCTTTTTAGGATGGCACCACCATGAACTCCCTGAAACTCAAGTCCCTTCTGGCCGCTGTTGCCCTGGCCGCGAGCGGCGCATCCATGGCGCAGCAGAGCTTGCTGAACGTGTCGTACGACGTGGCACGCGAGTTCTACAAGGACTACAACGCCGCCTTTGCCGCGCACTACAAAAAGACCACCGGCCAGGACGTCAAGATCGACCAGTCGCACGCCGGCTCCAGCGCCCAGGCGCGCGCTGTGAACGATGGCCTGGCCGCCGACGTGGTGACCATGAACACCACCACCGACGTGCAGTTTCTGGCCGACAGCGGCGTGGTCGCGAAAGACTGGTCCAAGAAGTTCCCGCACGACGCATCGCCCACCACATCGACCATGCTGTTTTTGGTGCGGAACGGCAACCCCAAGGGCATCAAGGACTGGGACGACCTCATCAAGCCCGGCGTGCAGGTGATCGTGGTCAACCCCAAGACGGGCGGCAACGGCCGCTATGCCTATCTGGCAGCCTGGGGCGCCGTGCGTGAAAAGGGCGGCACTGAAGCGCAGGCCGCCGAATTTGTCGGCAAGCTCTACAAGAATGTGCCCGTGCTTGCCAAGGGCGGACGTGACGCTACCGCTACCTTCCTGCAGCGCAACCAGGGCGATGTGCTGATCACCTTTGAATCCGAAGTGGTCTCCATCGACCGCGAGTTCGGCGCGGGCAAGGTTGATGCGATCTACCCCTCGGTGAGCGTGGTGGCCGAGAACCCCGTGGCCGTGGTCGAGCGCGTCGTGGCCAAGAAGGGAACGGCCCAGCTGGCCAAGGCCTACCTGGACTACCTGTATTCGGATGAAGCCCAGGAGATCGCCGCCAAGCACGCCATCCGCCCCCGCTCGGAGGCCGTGCTCAAGAAGTACGCCGCCACCTTCAAGCCGCTCAAGCAGTTCACCGTGGCCAAGTATTTCGGCTCGCTGACCGAAGCGCAGAAGGTGCACTTCAACGACGGCGGCCAGTTCGACAAACTCTACACGCCTGGCGCCAAGTAAGAGTGAACATCCCCCTGAGTCGCTGCGCGCCTTCCCCCTTCTCTCGAATTGCTGCGCAATTCGGGAAGGGAGACGCCGCCAGCGCGGCGGGGCGGCCCTTGCGCGGCGGCCCTCGCTTGGGGCGCGCCAGTTTTCATCGGCAGTGTGCAATAGACAAACCCCCTTATGAATGACAACGGAGGCACTCGCAAGCGTGCCAAACGCGTGCTGCCCGGCTTTGGCCTCACGCTGGGCTACACGCTCTTTTATCTGAGCATCATCGTGCTGATCCCGTTGTCGGCACTGATCTTCAAGACCTTCACCCTCACCTGGGAGCAGTTCTGGGCGGCCGTCAGCGCGCCCCGCGTGATGGCCTCGTACCGGCTGACCTTTGGCGCCTCGTTTCTGGCGGCGCTGGTCAACCTGGTGTTTGGCCTGCTGATTGCCTGGGTGCTGGTGCGCTACAAGTTTCCGGGCAAGAAGCTGGTGGATGCGCTGGTGGACCTGCCATTTGCGTTGCCCACCGCCGTCGCGGGCATCTCGCTCACGGCGCTGCTGGCCGGCAACGGCTGGATCGGCAGCATTCTGGAGCCCCTGGGCATCCAGCTGGCGTTCAAGCCTGCGGGCATCGTGATTGCGCTCATCTTCATCGGCCTGCCGTTTGTGGTGCGCACCGTGCAACCGGTGCTGGAGGACGCTGAAAAAGAGCTGGAAGAAGCCGCCACCTGCCTGGGTGCCACGCGCTTTCAAACCTTCACCAAGGTCATCCTGCCCTCCATTACCCCGGCTTTGCTCACCGGCTTTGCCATGGCCTTTGCGCGGGCTGTGGGTGAATACGGCTCGGTGATCTTCATCGCGGGCAACATGCCCATGGTGTCTGAAATCACGCCCCTCATCATCATCGGCAAGCTGGAGCAGTACGACTATGCAGGCGCCACGGCCGTGGCGGTGGTGATGCTCGTTATCTCGTTCATCCTGCTGCTTGTCATCAACGCACTACAGGCATGGCAGCGACGCCACGCGGGGGCTTCGGCATGAGCGGCAACAACTCCCGAACCATTCGCCGTGCGCAAGCGGGCACCACCGAAGCGCCCTGGGTGCGCTACACGCTGATCGCCGTCGCCTTGGCCTTCATGCTGCTGTTCCTGGTGCTGCCGCTGGCCGCCGTGTTTGCCGAGGCGCTGCGCAAGGGCTTTGGCGCCTACCTCGAAGGTCTGCGCGAGCCCGATGCCTGGTCGGCCATCAAGCTCACGCTGATCACCGCTGTCATCGCTGTGCCGCTGAACCTGGTGTTCGGCGTGGCGGCGGCCTGGTGCATCGCCAAGTACGAGTTTCGAGGCAAGGCGTTTCTGACCACGCTGGTGGATCTGCCGTTCTCGGTGTCGCCCGTGGTGGCTGGCCTGGTCTATGTGCTGATGTTCGGCGCGCAGGGCTGGTTTGGCCCCTGGCTGCAGGCGCATGACATCAAGATCATCTTTGCCGTGCCGGGCATCGTGCTGGCCACCGTGTTCGTGACTTTTCCGTTCATCGCCCGCGAGCTGATCCCGCTGATGCAGGCCCAGGGCAACGACGAGGAGCAGGCCGCCATCGTGCTGGGTGCCAGCGGCTGGCAAACCTTCTGGTATGTGACCTTGCCCAACATCAAGTGGGGCCTGTTGTATGGCGTAATTTTGTGCAACGCGCGCGCCATGGGCGAGTTTGGCGCGGTGTCGGTGGTGTCGGGCCACATTCGGGGGCAGACCAACACCATTCCGCTGCACGTCGAAATCCTCTACAACGAATACCAGTCGGTGGCCGCGTTTGCTGCCGCATCGCTGCTGGCCTTGTTGGCCCTGGTCACGCTGGTCATCAAGACCATTGCCGAACACCGCAACGAGCAGGCCCTGAAAGCCGCCGCTGAATTGCCGCCAGAGCGGCCCGCGCCAGCTGCCGCAACCGCAGCGCGCTGAAGGAGAAGAACATGAGCATTGAAATCCGTAACGTCAGCAAGCAGTTTGGCGACTTCCAGGCGCTGCGCGATGTGAGCCTCGACATCGCATCGGGCGAACTCATCGCGCTGCTCGGCCCCTCGGGCTGCGGCAAGACCACGCTCTTGCGCATCATCGCCGGGCTGGAGACGGCCGATGTGGGCAGCATCCATTTCAGCGGCGAAGACACCACCGACGTGCATGTGCGCGAGCGCAACGTGGGCTTTGTGTTCCAGCACTACGCGCTGTTCCGCCACATGACGGTGTTTGAGAACGTGGCCTTTGGCCTGCGCGTGAAGCCGCGCGGCCAGCGCCCCAGCGAAGCCCAGATCAAGCAGAAGGTGACCGACCTGCTCAAGCTGGTGCAGCTCGATTGGCTGGCCGAGCGCTACCCCTCGCAGCTCTCGGGCGGCCAGCGCCAGCGCATCGCCCTGGCCCGCGCCCTGGCCGTGGAGCCCAAGGTGCTGCTGCTCGACGAGCCTTTTGGCGCGCTGGATGCCAAGGTGCGCAAAGAGTTGCGCCGCTGGCTGCGCCGCCTGCACGACGAGCTGCATGTGACCAGCATCTTCGTGACGCACGACCAGGAAGAGGCGCTGGAAGTGGCTGACCGCGTGGTCGTGATCAACCAGGGCCGCATCGAGCAAAGCGGCTCGCCCCAGCAGGTGTGGGACAACCCGGCCAGCCCGTTTGTGTATGGCTTTTTGGGCGACGTGAACCTGTTCCACGGCCGTGCCCATGAAGGCCTGGTGCACATGGAAGGCATCGAGCTCGATTCGCCCGAGCACAGCCAGGCGCAAAACGCCAAGGCCTTTGCCTATGTGCGCCCGCACGATCTGGATGTGGAGCGCTATGCGCCCGGCGCTGGGCTCGACGCTGAAGGCCGCCCACGCGGCATCGTCGCGCAGCTGAGTCGCGCCATCGTGGTGGGCCCGATTGCGCGGCTGGAACTTATTCCATCCGACGACCACAAACCAGCGGACAATGCGTCCCCGGACCACTTGATCGAAGCGCAGATTCCGGCGCAGCAGTTCAAGGAGATGGGTTTCAAAGAGGGCGAAACGCTGGTGGTGACACCGCGCCGCGCCCGGGTTTTTCTGGACCACGCCGCTGGGATTTGACTCCCCCCTGAGCCGCTACGCGTCTTCCCCCTGAGGGGGACGCACCCGGTGGACTGGCGGAGCCAGATCCACGGGTGCACTGGTAATGGCCGCGCCCGTTTTGGAGGTGGCACCATTTGCAATGGCTATTGGATGAGGGATAAAAAATGAACTGGTTGACTGCGGCCCCGCGCCGTGTGCTGGCGCTGATCAGCGTGGCCTGCGTGGCGATGCTGGCCTTTGGCATGTATTTGCAGCATGTGGTGGGCCTGGAGCCTTGCCCCATGTGCATCGTGCAGCGCTACGCTCTCATTGCTGTAGCACTCTTCGCAGGACTGGCAAGCGCTAGAGGCCAAAAAGGCTGGTGGATGACCTGGGGTGTGCTGGCCGTGGTCGCGGCCGGTTTTGGCGCCTTCGTGGCGGCCCGCCAGAGCTGGCTGCAGTGGTATCCGCCCGAAATCGCCACCTGCGGCCGCGATTTTTACGGAATGATCGAAAACTACCCCATCAGCCGTTCCATCCCCATGATTTTCCGTGGCTCGGGCGACTGCACGGCGATCGACTGGACCTTTCTCGGTGGCTCGATCGCCAACTGGTCGTTCATCTGCTTTACGGCATTTGGCCTGTTGATGCTGGTGCTGTTGGTGCGTGGGCTGCGGGGCGGCCAGCGCCCTGGTCTGTCGATGGCCTGATTTCCTGGGGTTTAATCACCACAAAGGCGCTCATCGGGCGCCTTTGTTGTTGGTGCGGGAGCGGGTGCGGTGAAAGGTGGCGCTATATGCCCGTCGAAGGGTCCTCTGCCAACGGAAACGCCACACCCACCGTGCCATCCACCCAGGCGGGCAGCTTGTGCATCACGCTCGCCAGCAGGGCGCTGGCCTGCCACTGCGCCAGCCAGGCTTGCAGCTGGGGCCAGGGTTGGGCGATCCACCAGTCCGTGTCGATAGCCGCGAACTGCCTCACGAACGGAGCAATCGCCATGTCGGCCAGCGCCGCGTGCGTGCCGAACAGATAGGGCTGGGCTGACAGGCGCGTTTCCAGCAGGTGCAGCCAGGCCGAGGCCAGGGCGCGTTCGGCGGCGATGTCGGCAGCCGGGTAGCGGCTGGGGTATTTGCAGCGGTCCAGCGCCTGCTTGAAGGGGCCATCGCACTGCGTAACCAGCGCCAGCATGTCATCGACGGTGCCCTGGCTGGGGGCCAGCCATGCGCCGGGGTCGTGGCGCTGCAGGGCCCAGCGCATGATGTCCAGGCTTTGCTCCAGCACGCGGCCATCGGGCAGCACCAGCACGGGCACCGTGCCTTTGGGCGATGCCTGCAGCAGGGCCTGGGGCTTGTTGCGAAGCACCACCTCGCGCAGCTCGCAGGCCTGGCCGCTGGCGGCCAGTGCCAGCCGCGCGCGCATGGCATAGGGGCAGCGGCGAAACGAATACAGAACGGGCCGGGCGGCAGTGGTGTTCACGCACCGTCTTTCTTCTGGATGGCACCGGCTTCGCCATGCTCTCCCGCGCGCGCTGGTGTGCCGGGCTGGCGTGCGCCGATGTGTTCCTGCCCGCGCTGTGCGGCCAGCTGCATCTGGCGCTCGCGCTCGGCCAGCGCGCGTTCCTGCTCGGGCGTGCGGGTGCCGTGGCAATAGGTGCAGCGCACGCCGGCCACGTAATGCGGTGACCGCAGCTCGGCTTCGCCCAGCGGCATGCGGCAGGAGCGGCACAGCTGGTGGTGGCCCGGCGCCAGGCCATGGCCCACCGACACGCGCTCGTCAAACACGAAACAGTCGCCATGCCAGCGGCTGGTTTCTTCGGGCACGGTTTCCAGGTATTTGAGGATGCCGCCTTCCAGGTGATACACCTCGTCAAAGCCTTGCGACTTGAGGAACGCGGTGGACTTTTCACAGCGGATGCCGCCCGTGCAGAACATCGCCACGCGCGGTTTGCCGGCCAGCACGCCGCCCGGTTGCTTTTCCCGTTCGACCCAGGCCGGAAACTCCGCAAAGCTCTTTGTGTGCGGGTTGATGGCGCGCTCGAACGTGCCGATGCCCACCTCGTAGTCGTTGCGCGTGTCCACCACCACCACGCTCGGGTCGTCTATCAGTGCGTTCCAGTCTGCGGGCTTCACGTAGGTGCCGGCGTTGCGCGCGGGGTTCAGGCCCGGCACGCCCAGGGTGACGATTTCGCGCTTGAGCCGCACGCGCATGCGGTAGAACGGCTGGCGCTCGGCCGTCGCCTCCTTGTGCTGCAGGGCGGCAAAGCGGGCGTCGCTGCGCAGCCAGGCCAGCACGGCATGTACGCCAGCCGGTTCGCCCGCGATGGTGCCGTTGATGCCTTCGGGCGCCAGCAGCAGCATGCCGCGCACGCCGTGGGCATCGCACAGGGCCTGCAAGGGCGCGCGCAGTGCGGCGCAGTCGGGCAGGTCAACAAACTGGTACAGGGCAACAGTGAGAAAGCGGGCGGTGACTGAGGGCACGAAATGGGCGCTTTGGCAGTGAAAGAGGGCTGATGCGGATGTGCTGGCCTGTGTCTGCAGTCAGCGCGTTGGTACTCTCAAAGCTTCTTCACCAGCACCTGGCTGCGCCGGTCCCAGTTGTACTTGCGTTTGCGCGCATCGGGCAGCCAGTCGGGGTCCACCACCACGAAGCCGCGCTTGATGAACCAGTGCATGGTGCGCGTGGTCAGCACGAAAATGCTGTCCAGTCCCATGGCGCGGGCGCGTTGCTCGATGCGTTTGAGCAGTTTTTCGCCATCGCCCGTGCCCTGGCTTTGCGGCGACACCGTGACGGCGGCCATCTCGGCGGTGCGGGCCTCGGGGTAGGGGTAAAGGGCAGCGCAGCCAAAGATCACGCCGTCGTGCTCGATGACGGTGTAGCTTTCGATGTCGCGCTCGATCTCGGTGCGGTCGCGCTTGACCAGCGTGCCGTCTTTTTCGAACGGCTCGATCAGCTGCAGGATCCCGCCCACGTCGTCAATCGTGGCCTCGCGCAGCTCTTCGAGCTTTTCGTCGATCACCATGGTGCCGATGCCGTCGTGCACATACACCTCCAGCAGCAACGATCCGTCGAGTGCGAACGGAATGATGTGGCTGCGCTCCACGCCGGCCTTGCAGGCCTTTACGCAGTGTTGCAAATAAAAACCCGTGTCGGTGGGTTGCTGCGCGGTGGGTAGCTGGGCCAGCAGGGCCTGGGCGGCGGCCAGCGGCAGCTCGGTGTCGATGGGGTTGTCGTCGCTCTCGGGCTCGCCGGGCTGCATGCGGATGCCGGGCACCTCGGTCAGGAAGATCAGCTTGTCGGCGCGCAGCTCAATCGCCACGCTGGTGGCCACTTCTTCCATGGCCAGGTTGAAGGCCTCGCCGGTGGGCGAGAAACCAAACGGCGACAGCAACACCAGCGCGCCCATGTCCAGCGTGCGCTGGATGCCCGCCACGTCCACCTTGCGCACCACGCCCGAATGCTGAAAGTCCACGCCGTCCACAATGCCCACGGGCCGTGCCGTTAAAAAGTTGCCCGAGATCACCCGCACCGTGGCGCCCGCCATGGGGGTGTTGGGCAGGCCCTGGCTGAACGCAGCCTCGATCTCGTAGCGCAGCTGGCCGGCGGCCTCTTGGGCGCAGTCCAGGGCCACCGAGTCGGTGATGCGGATGCCGTGCGAATATTTCTCGGCGTGGCCCTTGGCGGCCAGCTGCTCGTTCACCTGCGGGCGAAAACCGTGCACCAGCACGATGCGCACGCCCATGGCCTGGATCAGCGCCAGATCCTGCGCAATGCTGTGCAGCTTGCCGGCCGCGATGCCTTCGCCGGTCAGCCCGATCACAAAGGTCTGGTTGCGAAATTTGTGGATATAGGGCGCCACTGAGCGGAACCAGGGGACGAAAGTGAAATTGAAGACGGCGGACATGGGCGGCGGGTTGGCGGTCGGGGAAAGTGAGGAAAACAGCAGGGGCTGGGATAATTCGCGATTGTCTATGAAGTTGCTGCCTTGACTGCGTCCACCGCCTCCACCCCCCTGCATATCGAGTTCCCCGAATCCCTGCCCGTCTGTGCAAGGCGCGATGAGATCATGGAGGCCATGCGCCAGCACCAAGTCATCATCGTGTGCGGCGAAACGGGCTCGGGCAAGACCACGCAGCTGCCCAAGATTGCGCTCGCTTTGGGCCGAGGCAAGTGCAACGCGCCGGTTGGCCAGAAAGGCCAGCTCATCGGCCACACCCAGCCGCGCCGCATTGCTGCCAGCAGCGTTGCCAAGCGCATTGCCGAAGAGCTGAAGACCCCGCTCGGCGACGTGGTGGGTTTCAAAGTGCGCTTCCAGGACCGCCTTTCGCGTGATGCCTCCGTCAAGCTGATGACCGATGGCATCCTGCTGGCCGAGACGCAGACCGATCCGCTGCTCCGCGCCTACGACACCATCATCATCGACGAGGCGCACGAGCGCAGTCTCAACATCGACTTTCTGCTGGGCTACATCCGCCAGATCCTGCCGCGCCGGCCGGACCTCAAGGTGGTCGTGACCTCGGCCACCATCGATGCCGACCGCTTTGCAAAGCATTTCGAGAGTGCCAAAGGTCCGGCGCCCATCATCATGGTGTCCGGCCGCACATTCCCCGTAGAGCAACGTTATCGCCCATTTGAAGAAAGCCGCGACTACGGCCTGAACGAGGCCATTGCCGACGGCGTGGACGAGTTGTGGCAGGGCAATGCGGCGGGCGACATCCTGGTCTTTCTGCCCGGCGAACGCGAAATCCGCGAGGCCGCCGACCACCTGCGCAAGCACCTGTCGCACCAGCCCGTGATGCGCAACGCCGAAGTGCTGCCGCTGTTTGCGCGCCTGTCGCAGGCCGAGCAGGACCGCATCTTTGATGGCCACACCGGCCGCCGCATCGTGCTGGCCACCAACGTGGCCGAGACCTCGCTCACCGTACCGGGCATCCGCTACGTGATCGACGCTGGTACAGCGCGCGTGAAGCGCTACAGCTTCCGCAGCAAGGTGGAGCAATTGCTGGTCGAGCCCATCAGCCAGGCCGCCGCCAACCAGCGCGCGGGCCGTTGCGGCCGCGTGGCCAACGGCATCTGCATCCGCCTGTACGACGAGGCGGACTTCAATGGCCGCTCGCGCTTCACCGACCCCGAAATTTTGCGCAGCTCGCTGGCAGGCGTCATCCTGCGCATGAAGTCGCTGCACCTGGGCGATGTCACGCAGTTCCCGTTCATCGAGGCGCCCTCGGGTCGCGCGATTGCCGACGGCTACCAGTTGCTGGCCGAGCTGGGCGCGGTGGACGACGCCAACGAGCTGACCCCCATGGGCACGGAGCTGTCGCGCTTGCCGCTCGACCCCCGCGTGGGCCGCATGATCATCGAGGCGCGCGACCGCAAGGCGCTCGATGAAGTGCTGGTGATTGCCAGCGCATTGAGCGTGCAGGACGTGCGCGACCGCCCCATGGAGGCGCAGCAGCAGGCCGACCAGGCGCACGCCAAGTTCGACGACGACAAGAGCGAGTTCAGCGGGTATCTGAAGCTGTGGAAGTGGATCAACGAAGCCCGGGGCGGCGCGCCCAGCCTGCCATCGGCCCGCGCGCAAAAGGCCATGGCCGCCCACAAGGCGCCATCGCAGGCCTTTTTGCCCGTGGCCCAGCGCACGGTGGCTGCCGTGCAACCCGCGCCAGCGGCCGCCGCGCCCACGTCCATGCCCGCGCCCACCCACAAGCTCAGCAACCGGCAGTACGAGCAGTTGCTGCGGCAAAACTTCATCAGCATCCGCCGCCTGCGCGAGTGGCGCGACATCCACACCCAGTTGCTCACGGTGGTGACCGAGCACAAGTGGAACATCAACACCCAGCCCGCCAGCTACGAGCAGCTGCACCTGTCCATGCTGGCTGGCCTGCTGGGCAACGTGGGTTGCAAGAGTGACGAGGAAGACTGGTACCTGGGCGCGCGCGGCATCAAGTTCTACAAGCACCCCGGCGCGCACCTGAACAAGAAGCCCGGCCGGTGGATCATCGCGTCGGAACTGGTAGAGACCACGCGCCTGTTTGGCCGGGGCATCGCCGCCATCGAGCCGCAATGGCTGGAGCAGATGGGCGGGCATCTTTTAAAGAAGCAGCTGCTGGACCCGCATTGGGAGAAAAAATCTGCCGAGGTGGTGGCGCTGGAGCGTGCCACGCTCTACGGCATCGTGGTTTACAACAACCGCCGCGTGAACTTTGGCAAGGTAGACCCGCACGCCGCGCGCGAGGTCTTCATCCGCGAAGCGCTGGTGGGCGGCAACTGGGAGACCAAACTGCCGTTTCTGGCCGCCAACCAGAAGCTCATTGCCAAGGTCGAAGAGCTGGAACACAAGTCCCGCAGGCAAGACGTGCTGGTGGATGACGAGCTGATCTACGCCTTTTACGACCAGCAGTTGCCGCCCGAGGTGTGCAGCGGCCACAGCTTTGAGGCGTGGTACCGCGAAGAGAGCCGCAAGAACCCCGACCTGCTCCGGCTCACCCGCGAAGAGCTGATGCGCCACGAGGCTGCGGGCATCACCACCAACGCGTTTCCCAAAACCGTGCGCCTGGGTGGCGTGGACTGCGCCGCCAGCTACCTGCACGAACCCGGCGACGCGCGCGACGGCATCACCGTGACCATTCCGCTGTTCGTGCTCAACCAGGTGAGCGACGAGCGCTGCGAATGGCTGGTGCCCGGCATGCTCAAGGACAAGATCCAGGCGCTGCTCAAAAGCCTGCACCAGCGCCCGCGCAGCCGCTTTGTGCCGCTGCCCGAATCGGCCACACGGCTGGCTGCTCTGCTCGGCGCACCCGAGCGTTTTGGCACCGGCAGCCTGACCGATGTGCTGCTCAAGCAGGTGCGCGATGAGACCTCGCTCGATGTGAAGCGCGCCGACTTCAAGCTCGACATGCTCAGCCCGCACCTGTTCATGAACTTTCGTGTGGTGGACGAGCACGGCCGCCAACTGGGCCACGGCCGCAACCTGGGCGCGCTCAAGGCCGAATGGGGCGCCAAGGCACGCGGCGCGTTCCAGGCGCTGGCGGGCCTCAAGCTGGGCGGGCAGGGCGGTGGTTTGGAGAAAAAAACGGCTCCAGCGCTTGATGGTAAAGCGCAAGCAGCTACTAAAAATGTAGCAGACAAAGCGCCTGCGCCAGCTTCTGCACCGGCGGCCCCCGCTGGGCAACGCTACACCACCTGGACGTTTGGTGAGCTGCCCGAGCTTATGGAGATCAAGAAGGCTGGGCAGACGCTGGTGGGCTTCCCGGCGCTGATTGACGGCGGCGACGCTGTCACCATCGAAGTGTTTGACGAGCCCGAAGTCGCTGCCACCAAGCACCGCGCCGGCCTGCGCCGCCTGTTTGCGCTGCAGATCAAGGACGCGCTCAAGTACCTCGAAAAGAACATCCCCGACCTGCAGAAAATGGCGGTGGCGTTCATGCCGCTGGGCACGCAAGAGGAACTGCGCACCCAGATCATCGACGTGGCCCTGGACCGCGCCTTTTTGCTCGACCCGCTGCCCACCGACGAGTTCGCCTTCAAGCGCCGCGTGGAAGAGGGCCGTGGCCGCCTCACGCTGATTGCGAACGAGGTCGCGCGCCTGGCGGCCACCATCCTGGTCGAATACGCCGCCGCCGCCCGCAAGATCAAGGACACCAAGAACGCCCCCGAGGCCACGCAGGATGCGCAGCAGCAACTGCAACGCCTGGTGCCCAAGAACTTCATCGCCGTGGCGCCGTGGGCGCAGCTGGCTCACTACGCCCGCTACCTCAAGGCTATCACGCTGCGGCTGGACAAATACCGCGCCGACCCCGCCCGCGACGCCGCCAAGCTGGCCGAGTTGCGCCCGCAAGAGCAACGCTACTGGCGCCTGGTGGCCGAGCGCAAAGGCGCGGTGGATGCGCGCATGCAAGAGCTGCGCTGGCTGCTGGAGGAACTGCGCGTCAGCTTCTTCGCGCAAGAGCTGCGCACGCCGCAGCCGGTGAGCGTGAAGCGGCTGGACAAGCTGTGGGCGCAGATTCAGAGCTGATGCTTGGGCTGGCTTAGCCCTTGCCGAAGTGCACCTTATGGGAAGCGGCCGGTGGGTCGGTCGGCCGTTTTCAGCCGCTTTCAGTCGTGTTTTGCTGCTTTGGGCCAGTTGGAATACGAAATGGACGAAGCAGCCAGTAGGCCCAGCCGGTGCTCATTTTTGCGATACGCACTGCAGCCTGTTGACTGGCGTGAGCTGACAGGCAGCTGATTCAGAATGCGACTCAAGGACACAACGATCCAGTGCAGTGATTTCATGCGGCACGCCTTGGTTGAAAACGGTATATACAGTTTATGCCGCTAATGTGACCCTTTGTTTACCAAAAAACCCTTGTTCGTCACAAAAAGTGAACCTGCGCCAAGGCAGGCGCGGCGGTGTTGCTGGCTCGTTGGCTGTGTTGGTGGCATCGCTCGCTTTGCGCAAGACTTGCAGCGGTGCCCATTGGCGGGGGCGGTGAGAGCCGCGATGCAACGGTCACTTTGGTGACGCTCGCGCGGGCCATCCCCATTGCCCGACCAATGCATGGCCCCTAGGCTTGAGGTCAAAAGGAGATCTGCACATCCATGCGCCCCCACTACAAGTTCTGGCCCCGCCGGCTGCCCCATTCCATTACCTTGCCCGCCACCTCGTTGTGGGACAACCTGGCCATCAGCGCGCGCCGCTATCCCGACAAGGCGGCGCTGGTGTTCTTTGGCCGAGCGCTGAGCTACCGTGCGCTGGCCGATGGCGCCGAACGCCTGGCAGCGCGGCTGGCTCAGCTGGGCGTGCAGCGCGGCGACCGCGTGGTGCTGTGCATGCAGAACTGCCCGCAACTGGTGATGGCGCATTTCGCCATCCTGCGGGCCAACGCGGTGGTGGTGCCGGTCAACCCGATGAACCGGGCCGAAGAGCTCAAGCACTACATCACCGATCCCGACACCAAGGTGGCAATCACCACCGGCGACCTGGCGCCTGAACTAGCCAAGGCCAGCAACGCGTTGGCACCCGCAGAGCGCCTGGCGCACCTGGTGGTGACGCAATTCAGCGACGCCTTTGATGTGGGCGTTACCGGCCCCGACGCACTACCCGAAACCTGGCGCGAGTGGCTGTGCACCGTCCATCCCCTGCCTGTGCTCGAAGGCGGCCAGCCCCATGCGTGGGCCGATGCGCAGGCCTGCACCGCCGCACCGCCCGCGCTGGTGGTGGGCCTGAACGACCTGGCCGTGTTGCCCTACACCAGCGGCACCACGGGGCTGCCCAAGGGCTGCATGCACCTGCACAAAAGCATCATGCACAACGCGGTGGCGGGGGCCTTGTGGGGCAATGGGGCGGCCGACAACGTGACGCTGGCGGTGGTGCCCATGTTCCACATCACCGGCATGGTGAGCATGATGCATACGGCCATCTACTGCGGTGCCACGCTGGTCATCATGCCCCGGTGGGACCGCGAGCTGGCCGGGCGCCTGATCTCCCGTTACCAGGTGACCAACTGGACCAACATTCCCACCATGGTCATCGACCTGCTGGCGAGCCCGAATTTTGCGCAGTACGACCTCTCCAGTCTGGTCTATATCGGCGGTGGCGGCGCGGCCATGCCCCAGGCCGTGGCCCAGCGCCTGCTGGAGCAATACGGCCTGCGCTATACCGAAGGGTATGGCCTGACCGAAACGGCGGCGCCGTCGCACACCAACCCGCCCGACAACCCCAAGCAGCAGTGCCTGGGCATTCCCTTCATGGGCACGGATGCCCGCGTGATCGACCCCGAAACCCTGCAGGAAATGCCCGTGGGCGAGCAGGGCGAGATCATCATCCACGGCCCCGAGGTGTTCGAGGGCTACTGGAAGCGGCCCGATGCCACGGCTGCGGCCTTCATCGAGTTCGAGGGCAAGCGCTTCTTCCGCTCGGGGGATCTGGGCCGCATGGATGAGGACGGCTACTTCTTTTTGACCGACCGGCTCAAGCGCATGATCAATGCCAGCGGCTTCAAGGTGTGGCCGGCCGAGGTGGAGGCTCTAATGTTCCGCCACCCCGCTGTTCAGGAGGCCTGCATCATCGCCGCCAAGGACAGCTACCGGGGCGAGACCGTGAAGGCCGTGGTGGTGCTGCGCCCCACGCACCAGGACACCACCGAGCAGCAGATCATCGACTGGTGCCGCGAGAACATGGCGGTGTACAAGGCGCCGCGCATGGTGCAGCTGGTGAACGCGTTACCCAAAAGCGGCAGTGGCAAGGTGATGTGGCGCCTGCTGCAAGAAAAAGAGGCGCCAGAAACAACTCCCTGAAGCAGCCGATCTCAAGGGCTGATCGTTGGTTTTCAGCCGGTGCAGCGTTCAACTGCACGCCGCCCTGGCTTGCACTTCAGTGCGCCGGTGCCGCGTGCATCAGCTCGGCCAGATCGCGCTCGAGCAGTGCGGGGTCGCCCAGTTGCAGCTCGATCAGCCGGCGCAGGTGGGTCACGCTGTCCAGTTCAATGCCCCGGCACAGCAGCCCCGTGTGCAAGCCCTCCACATGGGCCACTTCGGTGGACATGGCAATGTGGTTGCCGGTTTCGGCGAGTGCCAGTGTCAGTTGGCACCGCATTCCGGTGCGAAGCTGTACGTGGGCGGGGACGGTAATGAGTGCGCCCTTGAGCGAAAGGTCCAGCACATGCACGCTGAACGTATCGGTGGCGGTTGCGAGCAGGGCCGGTGCATCAAAACTGACGCGGATGAAGTGGCGGCGTTCATAGGGCATCGCGGTCTCCTGGCCTGGCGGGGATGGCCCCATGCTACTGCAGCCCATGCCGCAAGCCCATCGTTGCAGGATGTGCAATCTGTTGAATGCTACCAAAAACATAGCTGTAGGCGCTTGTAGATAAAGCGCAGCAGCCATTTTTCATCAGTATCATTGCGTTGTTGTTCACCATTTGCTTACATCTTTTGCGCAGCATCTGACGATCAGCACCGCCGATCTTGTTACAACTGGGCTGTCTTTTAATCCACCAGGATCTACCATGAATCTCACTTTTCGTCACCTGATGTCCGGGGCTGCCACGGCGTTGCTGCTGGTTGCCGCTGCGGGCGCCCAGGCCCAAACCTATTTCAACTCCACCGTGGGCGGGCAGCTGGCGCCCGGCGTGTATGGGCGTATCGACATTGGCAATGCGCCGCCGCCCCTGATTTATGCCGAGCCCATGATCATCCAGCGGCCTGCCGTGATGGTGCCGCGCTCCCCGATTTACCTGTATGTGCCGCCAGGCCATGCCAAGAACTGGGGCAAGCATTGCGCCCGCTACAACGCCTGTGGCCAGCCGGTGTACTTTGTGAGAGAGCCGGTTCGTGGCCAGTATTACGGTGGCCGTCCTGGCAACGACCGTAGGGATGACCGTCGCTGGGACGATGGTCATCGTGGCGCCGGCAAGCATGACCGGGGCGACCGCCACGACGGGCGGGGTGAAGGCCGTGGCAAGGGCCACGGGCAGCGCGACTGATCTGCCCGTCACCCGTGAGCGCCGGGGCCTGCGGGCCCGGCCTCGCCGCATCGGCGGTTAAGCTCTGAGGAATGGCTGAAGTCACTTTTTCTCCTCCTTTCACCCGTCCCGATGGGGTGGCCGAGCAGTTGCGCAACACCGGCTACGCCGTGCTGTCGCCGCCCGATGTGGCTGCGTGGTCTGGTTGCTCTTTGGCAGACCTGCAGGCGCTGGCCGCCGACTGGGCCGCGTTGCCCCCCGACGATTTCCTGAAAGACGGTGGCCGCTACCGCCGTCGTCGCCATGCCTGCTTTGAAGTGGTGCACGGTGACGTGGTGCAGGTGCCGCACCGGGCGCACTGGCAGCCGCTGGAATACAACGCGCTGCATGGCGGCATGGAGCGCTGGTTTGCTCCCATGGCGCCCGAAACGGTGGCGCAGCCCGTGTGGACGCAGCTGCTGGCGGCGCTGGCGGCCTTGTCCGACGCGGTGTTTGCCGGCCCCGATGCGCCCGTGCGCTGGTTTGTGGAGGCGCACCAGTTTCGCATCGACACCACCGATGGCATTGGCCGCCCCACGCCCGAGGGCGCGCACCGCGACGGTGTGGACCTGGTGGCGGTTTTTCTGGTGGCCCGCGACGGGGTGAAGGGCGGCGAAACGCGCGTGTTTGAAGCCACGGGCCCGGCGGGCCAGCGTTTTACCCTGAGCGCGCCCTGGTCGCTGATGCTGCTGGACGACGCTCGCATGATCCACGAGACCACGCCCATCCAGCCCGCGCTGCCAGGCGGTTACCGCGACACGCTGGTGGTGACCTGCCGACGCGGGAGCTTTCAGGGCGCGGATGTGGTGGCCCAGCCCCGAACGCAGGCCGCGTTGCCATAACGCCATGGCGCCACGACACCTTGATTTGATGCGAATCAAGACGCACAGTGTGGTGGGCCGCCACACTGGAGCCCTGTTTCCAGGCCATCGCCTGGCCCCATCAACTTGAGGAGAAGCACCATGTTCAAACACATTCTGGTTCCTGTGGACGGCTCCAACACTTCCATGCTCGCGGTGTCCAAGGCTGCGGCCCTGGCCAAGACCTTTGGCAGCGCCGTGACGGCGCTGTATGTGATCGATCCGTATCCCTTCACGGGCGTGGGGGCTGATTTCGCCTATGGCCAGGCGCAATACTTGAGCGCTGCCACGGCAGAGGCCAACAGCGCTCTCGATGCCACCAAGAAAGCCATGGCCGAGGCCGGCATCCAAGTCACTACGGTGGTGGGCGAAGGCCACGCGGTGCACGACGGTATCCTGCGCGCACAGCAAAGCACGGGCGCCGACCTCATCGTGATGGGCTCGCATGGCCGCCGGGGCCTGGAAAAACTGATGCTGGGCAGCGTCACCCAGCGGGTGCTGGGCGTGGTGCATATCCCGGTGCTGGTCGTAAGAGACTGAGCTTGTCAGGCCACCGGGTGCGTTTTGGCGTGATGAGCGGGCATGCGCAAAAGATTCTCAGCCTCTCAGGGGGGCTACTCAATCTTTGCGCCTGAGGCTTCCACGATGCCCTTCCATTTGGTGTAGTCGGTCTTGAGCAGGGTGCCGAACTGCGCCGCCGACATGGCTTCGGGCTCGGCGCCCTGGGACTGGATGGCGGCTTTCATGTCGGCCATGGCCAGCAGCTTGTTGATTTCAGCGTTGAGGGTGCTGACCACGCTGGCGGGCGTGCCGGCGGGGGCGAAAACGCCATACCAGGTGCTCACGTCAAAGCCCTTGAACCCCGATTCGGCCACGGTGGGCACATCGGGCAGCGAGGAGCTGCGCTTGGCCGAGGTGACCGCCAGCGGGCGCAGCTTGCCCGATTTGATCTGGCCCATGGCCGAGGGCAGTGACGACACCAGCAGGTCCACATTGCCCGCCAGCGCGTCGATCAGCGCGGGGTTCGAGCCCTTGTAGGGAATGTGGCTCAGCTTGATGCCTGCGGCTTTTTCAAACAGGTCGCCCGCCAGGTGGATGGACGTGCCGTTGCCGGGCGAGCCATAGGTGATGGTGCCGGGCGCAGCCTTGGCAGCGGCCACCACATCGGCCAGGGTCTTGAACTTGCTGTTGGCGCTGGTGGCAATGATCACCGGCGTCCAGGCCACATGGGCCACGGCGGTCAGGTCCTTGGTGGGGTCCCAGGGCAGGTTCTTGTAGAGCCAGGGGCCGATCACCAGGTTGTCCTTCTGGCCCATCACGAGGTCGTAGCCCGTGGGCGCGGCCTTTACCGCCTCGCCGATGCCGATGGTGCCGCCGGCACCCGCCTTGTTGTCGGCCACCACGGTCCATTTGGTGCTTTCGGTGAGCTTGGTGGCCACCAGGCGCGAGAGGATGTCGGTGCCGCCACCGGGCGGGAAGGGCACGATCAGGCGGATGGGCTTGTTGGGGTAGGCGGCCGCCGGTGCGGGCGCCTGGGCATGGGCCGTGGTGGCTCCCAGGGCGAGGGCGAGGGCGGTGAAGGAAAGCAGCGTGCGAATCATCAAAAAAAGTCTCCGTCAGATAAAAGCAGCCGGGGCGGCCCTGGGCCGCCCGCGGTGGGCAAGGGTCAGATGCGCTCAAAAATGGCGGCAATACCCTGGCCGCCGCCAATGCACATGGTCACCAGTGCGTAGCGGCCCTGGATGCGCTGCAGCTCATGGATGGCCTTCACGGTGATGAGCGCCCCCGTGGCGCCAATCGGGTGGCCCAGCGAAATCCCCGAGCCGTTGGGGTTGACCTTGGCCGGGTCCAGCCCCAGGTCGCGCGTGACGGCGCAGGCCTGGGCGGCAAAGGCCTCGTTGGCCTCGATCACATCAAGGTCGTTCACCGTGAGGCCGGCTTTTTTGAGCGCCAGCTGCGTTGCCGGCACGGGGCCGATGCCCATGTATTTCGGGTCCACACCCGCGTGCGCGTAGGCCACCAGGCGGGCCAGGGGCTTGGCGCCGCGGGCCTTGGCGGCACCGGCTTCCATCAGCACCACGGCGGCGGCGGCGTCGTTGATGCCCGAGGCGTTGCCGGCGGTGACGGTGCCGTTTTCCTTGAGGAAGGCGGGCTTGAGCTTGGCCAGGTCTTCCATCGTGGCGCCGGGGCGGAAGTGCTCGTCGGTGGCGTACTGCACGTCGCCCTTCTTGCTCTTCAAGGTGACGGGCACGATCTGGTCCTTGAACACACCGTTTTGCGTGGCGCGCTCGGCGCGGTTATGGCTTTCGACCGCCAGCTTGTCCTGGTCTTCGCGGCTGATGCCCCACTTGGCGGCGATGTTCTCGGCCGTCACACCCATGTGGATGTTGTGGAAGGGGTCGTGCAGTGCGCCGATCATCATGTCCACCATCTTGGTGTCGCCCATGCGGGCGCCCCAGCGCATGTTCAGGCTGGCAAAGGGCACGCGGCTCATGTTTTCGGCGCCGCCGCCGATCGCCACGTCGGTGTCGCCCAGCAGGATGGACTGGCTGGCGTTGACGATGGCCTGCAGGCCCGAGCCGCACAGGCGGTTGACGTTGAATGCAGGCGTGCCTTCGCCGCAACCGCCGTTGATGGCGGCCACGCGCGACAGGTACATGTCCTTGGGCTCGGTGTTCACCACATGGCCGAACACCACATGGCCCACATCCTTGCCTTCCACGTTGGCACGGGCAAGGGATTCGCGCACCACGAGCGCGCCCAGTTCAGTGGGCGGCACATCTTTCAGGCTGCCGCCAAAGGTGCCAATGGCGGTGCGCACTGCGCTGACAACGACGACTTCACGGGTCATGGGGAGATCCTTTCAGATGGATTTGATGCCAAATTGGCCGCTAGCGCTTATTCAGCAAGCGCTAGTAGCTATAAAAATAGGAGTATCTGGGCTTCATGCATCCCTGACATCGGCCACCGGATTGGTGCCGAAGTCTGCACGCTCCAGCCAGGCCAGCACGCGGGTAGCGGCGTCGGCAGGCGATGTGAGCTGGCCACCCGTCTTGAGGTTGGCGAAATTCTGGCGGTCCGGGAAGGCGGCCGGGTCGGCGCCGCGCAACTGGACCTGCATGTCGGTGTCGATCACACCGGGCGCCAGCGAGCATACCTTGGCGCCCTGCGGCTTGATGGCTTCGTCCAGTGCCACGCAGCGCGTGAAATGGTCCATGCCGGCCTTGGCGGCGCAATACGCAGCCTGCGAGGCCATGGCGCGGCGGCCCAGGCCCGATGAAATGTTGAGCACCTTGCGCGGCACGGCCCAGCCCTCGGTGGCGCCCAGGAAGGCGGCGGTGATCTGCATGGGCGCCTCCAGCCCCACGCGCAGCGCGTTGGCCAGGTCGGCCGGCTCGCTGGCCGACAGCGGCGCGATGCGCGGGATGACGCCGGCGTTGTTGATCAGCGTGGCGCTGGCAAAGGCAGCGGGGCCCTGGGCCGTGAGCCAGTGGCGCAGCGTGCGCGCGGCCTGCGCGCCTTGGGACAGGTCTTGCTCCCATTGCTCCAGCGTGGCACCGGCCTGGCTGGCCGCCTGGGCAAGGACGGCGTTGCGGTGGCGCGAGATGCAGACCAGCGTGTGGCCTGGGCGCAGCAGCTGGTGCGCCATGGCCAGCCCCATGCCGCGCGACGCGCCGGTGAGGAGGGTGAGGTGGTTCAAAGGCATTCCGCCATGTTAGCGCGGTAAGCCTACGGCCCGCTGTCGCCAGCTGGCTGGGGCTGCTGAAAAGCCCGTCAACTATCAAATTTATAGCTGGTTGCGCAATGCAGGAAAGCACTACAGGCCGATTTGGCTAAAAATCGGCGGCCCATTCCAGCGCAAGCGCTTCCCCCGTCACCGGGTGCGTGAAAGCCAGGTGGCTGGCATGCAGCATCAGGCGCGGGGCCTGTGCCTGCGTGATGGCGTCGGCATAGAGCATGTCGCCCAATATGGCGTGGCCGATGGCCGCCAGGTGCACGCGCAGCTGGTGGGTGCGGCCTGTCACGGGCTCCAGCTCGATCCGCGTGGTTTGGGCGGCTGCGTCATGCGCCAGCGCGCGCCAGCGTGTCAGGCTGGGCTTGCCCAGGGCGTGGTCAATCACGCGCAGCGGGCGGCGTGCCCAGTCGGCCGCAATCGGTAGGTTGATGTCGTGCCAGGCGCTGTCGTCACCGCCAAGCTGCCCCTGCACCACGGCCTGGTAGCGCTTGTGTACCTGGCGCTCGGCAAATGCGTGGCCCAGGCGCCGCTGTGCGTCCGGATGGCGGGCCATCAGCACCAGGCCCGATGTGGCCTGGTCGAGTCGGTGCACGACCAGCGCACCCGGCCAGCGCTGCTGGGCGCGGGCGCTCAGGCAATCCTGCTTGTCGGGGCCCCGGCCGGGCACGCACAGCAGCCCCGGCGGCTTGTGCAGCACGAGCAGGTCGGCATCGACATGGGCCGCCTGCACGCCGGTGTCCGCAACTTCAGGCGGGTTCATTGCCGCTCACGAGCCGCTGCACTGTGGCGCACAGTTCTTCCACGTCGTTGGGTTTGTGGATGAGGGCGCTGGCACCCTCGGCCATGGCGGCCTGCTCGATTTCTGCCGTGACGTAGCCCGATGCCAGCGCCACGGGCAGGTCGGGGCGGATGCGGCGGGCCTCGCGCACCAGGTCCACGCCGCAAAAGCCGGGCATGTTGTAGTCGGTCACCACCAGGTCATAGCGCAGCGGGTCGGCACGCAGGGCGGCCGTGGCCTCGTGCGGGTCGGTGAATCCGCTGACCTGGTAGCCCCGGCGGCGCAGCAGGCGCTGCACCAGAAACACCAGTGCCTGGTCGTCATCGACATACATGACATGGTGGCTGCGCTGTGCCTGCGGGTGCGCGGCGGGCGTGGGCACGGCAGGAGGGGTGATGGAAGGCGGGGCGGTTAAAGGGGTGGCGGTTGCCGCATCCGAAGCTGCGGGGAAATACAGCGTGAACCGGCTGCCATGGCCCGGTGCGCTGTGCACATCCACCGCGCCCTCGTGGGTGCGCATCACGCCATGTACCACCGCCAGGCCCAGGCCCGTGCCCTGGCCCACGGGCTTGGTGGTGAAGAAGGGTTCAAAAATGCGCGCCTGCAGGGCAGCATCCATGCCCGGGCCGGTGTCGCGCACCGACAGCGCCACATAGTCCCTGGGCGCCAGGCCCAGGCGCTCGCACTGGCGCTGGTCGGGCCGCATGCGGGCGGCCTCGACATGGATGCTACCGCGCTCGGTGCCAATGGCATGGATGGCGTTGGTGCACAGGTTCAGCAGGGCCTGCTCGACCTGGGTGGCATCGGCCAGCAGGGCCGGCAGGCCCGATGGCAGGTGCATGTGCAGATCAATGCCGGGCGGCAGGGTGACGCGCAGCAGTCGCTCGGTGTCGTGCACCACTTCGGCCAGGTTCACGGGGGTGCGCTGGGGCGGTTCGTTGCGGCTGAAGGTGAGGATCTGGCGCACCAGATCGCGGGCGCGCCGCCCGGCTTTGTCGATCTCGTGCAGGCTCTCCAGCACGGGGGAATCCGCTGGGCAGTCGGCCTTGGCCAGTTCGACGTTGCCCAGAATGGCGCCCAGGATGTTGTTGAAATCGTGGGCAATGCCGCCCGCCATGGTGCCCACCGCCTGCATTTTTTGCGATTCGCGCAGCTGCGCTTCGAGCTCGTTTCTGTGCGCCTCGGCCTTCTTGCGGCCGGTCAGGTCGCGGGCGAAGACGGTGGTGGTCTCGCCCTCGGCATGGCGCTCGAATGACACGCTCACTTCCACCGCCAGCTCCTTGCCGCCGGCGGTGAGCGCCGTCATTTCGCCCAGCTGCGCCTGCGTGGTGAGCTGCGCGAACGCCAGCGCCTGCGCCGCGTCGGGCAAAAAGCGTTGCAGCGGGCTGTCCAGTGCGTCGCTGGCGCTGCACTGGAAAAGCGCGGCCGCCGTGGGGTTGAACACCGTGATGCGCTGGTGCTGGTCCACGCAGACGATGGCATCCAGCGCCGAATTGATGATGGCCTCCAGCCGCCTTTCGCTGGCGTGCAGTTGCTCGTTGCCCTGCTGCAGGGCCTGGCGCTCGGCCAGCAGCGGGCCCTGGTCGATCACGGCGCACAGAAACTGGAGCAGCGGCGCCGCGCCATCCTGCGCCATCTCGATGCAGGCGATGTGCAGGTCGCCGGTGATGCGGGCTGTGTCGCCGATCAGGAAGACCACTTCGGTCACTTCGCTGTGGCCCTGCGTGCGCGCCGCGCTGAAAGCATCGTGTACGCGCTGGCTGTCGCCCTCGCTCACAAAAGGCATCAGCGCCGTCAGCGGGCGGTCCTGCTCGGTGGGCTGAAAGGAGCGGTGCGCCATCGAGTTGGCCTGCACCACCACGTCGTATTCGTCCAGCACCATCAGGGCCAGCGGCACGCTGGAAAACAGGGCCTCGAAGCGCTCCGAAGCGCTTTCGGCGGCGGTCTGGCTGTATTGCAAAACCTTGTTCTGTGCTTCCAGCTCGGCCTGGTAGCTGCGCAGCTCGGAGATCAGCTCTGCGAGGGGCCCCTCGGGGCGCAGGGGCGAGCGGCGCTCGGGCTCAGGGGGCGGCGAGGAGGGCCCGGGCGCTTCTTGCCCCTGGTCGCGGGACGCCTGGGCTTGGTGCAGAAAGGACAGGTCGGGAAGGCTCATGGGCGGTGGGCGCCGGGCAATGCCGCGCCCCTGCGCAGCAAGGCCTTTGCCTGTTGCAGGGAGTGTACGTCCGCGCGCACGCTCCGCTGCAGCGGCTTCAGAACGGGTTTACCGGCGCACGGACACCAGCTCCACCTCGAAATTCAGTGTGGCGTTGGGCGGAATCACACCACCGGCACCGCGCTGGCCGTAGGCGATGGATGGTGGGCAGGTCAGCCGGGCCTTGCCGCCCGGTTTCATGCGCTGCACGCCTTCAGTCCAGCAGGGAATCACGCGGTTCAGCGGAAACTCGGTGGGCTCGCCGCGCTTATAAGAGCTGTCGAACTCCTTGCCATCGAGCAAGGTGCCTTTGTAATGGACCTTGACGGTATCGGTGGCCTTGGGAGACTCGCCCGTGCCTTCCTTGATCGATTCAAACACCAGGCCGCTGGCGGTGGTGACCGGCTTGGCTTGCGCCAAGGCGGCGGGGGCAATGAACAGCGAAGTGAGCAGGGCGAAAAGAACGCGCATGAAGAAAGCTCCAAAAAAACAAAGGCCGATGGTAGGGCCTTGGGGGTGGGGGCGGGGATGCAGGGCGATGCGGGTTGGGGCGATGCGCGCCTGCAGGGTTGGGCAACCGGTGCTGCTGAAGCGGCGCGATACTTGCAAAATGATAGCTGCTAGCGCTTGCTGCAAAAGCGCTAGAGGCCAAAAAGACCGCAAACCTGCGCAGCACACCAGGCGAAGCCCGGAGAAACGGCGACCCCAGTGCTGAGCCGCGCCTGAGAGGTGAGAAATGCCGTTTTGATAATCATGGGCCTGAATAATGCGGATTTTTTCGGGGGACTAACGGCCAAGGTAAGCGGCCCGCAGAATGCGGGTCCGCTTGACCGCAAGGTTAGACCCGAAGGCCAACAGTGTGCGCCCAGCCTTGAAGACGTGCGCAGCCCACGAAAAAGCGCTGGGCCACGANCAAGGTAAGCGGCCCGCAGAATGCGGGTCCGCTTGACCGCAAGGTTAGACCCGAAGGCCAACAGTGTGCGCCCAGCCTTGAAGACGTGCGCAGCCCACGAAAAAGCGCTGGGCCACGAAAGCGGCGCAGCGCTGCAAGAATGATAGCTGGTGGCGCTTGCTGCACAAGCGCTGGAGGCCCAAAAGGCTAGAAAGCCTTTGGAACAGGGCGGAGCGCTGGAACAGGTGGGTGCGCGCATGAAACGGGTGATGGGACTAACGGCCAAAGTAAGCGGCTGGCCGTA
>NZ_JAGKSE010000017.1:0-60712 GCF_017939685.1 Acidovorax sp. JG5 | reverse complement strand
TTACAGGTTGGCAGGTGTTGCACTTCACTTTTGAATCCGCCCTTCTAAAAATCGCGCATTGCACGGCATAATGCCAGAGCTCAGCTACGCGTTTGTGGTGAAGGTAACTAGCCATCGTCGGGCGATTTGCCAGACGGAAATAGATTGAGTGACATCGACGGCACGAAACCGGCCCTGCGGCCACTCGCGCCAAGTCTGTCACGAGTGGCCGCAGGTCCGGTTTCGTGCCTGTAATCAGGGTATCTGAGCTCTTTTTATGGCCCAAAGCGAAGTCGAACTCGTAAAGTCAGTCATATCACCAGACGGAGGAACTGTTGACTCCTTACCCGATCTTGTGGCACTTTTCGGCGGACCGTTGTCAACCCCCAGCGAGATAACGGCCGGAGTCCCATCAAAGAGTTGCCGTGATGCGTATGTCCAGTGGCTTGCGGACAATGTGCCTGACGACAGATCCAAAATTCTCATGCCAGAGAGCTATGAGGACTGGAACAATTTCAATACTTACAGCGATTTACTGCTCTTCGAGGCAGACCTTGGGTACTTGACCGCAGCAATTGTGGTTTTTCTAGAAGCCCCTGGCTCAATTGCCGAATTGGGCGCCTTCTCTCAAATCGAATCCCTAAAAGACCGCTTAGTTATCGTCGTAACTGGGGATCGTCACCCCATCAAGTCTTTCATCAGCCTAGGCCCACTTCGCCAATTGGAAAAGAAGGATCGGGACAGCGTTTGCGTAGTTCCCGCTCAAGACCAAACCGAGATATTGAACGATATCAATGTCATCAATTATGCCGTTTTGAAGAAGAAAGCAAGCAACAAAACTAAACGAACATTTACACCCGAAGACAAACAACATCAGTTCGCCCTAGCTCTGGATCTTATTGCTCTTATCGAAATTGTGACATTTACAGATATCAAGCTACTGTTTGAACATTTTCACGTCAATGTCAACGAACACCGAATCGAGCAGATTCTCTTCACACTAGAAAAATCACAACTGGTTAGAAAGCGTAGGTACGGTGGAATCGACTACTTCGCGCCGACGGCGCGAGGGGCAAAGTATTTGGATTTCAAAGGCAAATCAACTGATGAAAAATTCAATCGTGCTCGACTGCAAGCCAAATTACTGACCAATCGAAACCCCACTGATCGAGGAAAAGTTTTTCAGAAATTTTTCCCGAAAGGAGCAGACGCATGAAGCTGCTCCAATTGCTCCTGCGCGAAGTTCCATTTGAAAAACAAGAGCTCTTAACGATCATTGCGACCGCGTCTCGACGGTATAAGGTCTATCAAATACCAAAAAAAGATGGAAAGTCAGTTCGGACCATTGCCCAGCCTGCGCCAGAGGTGAAGCTTTTGCAACGCATCTTGCATGAAAAGTTAATTGGAAAATGGCCGATTCATAAGGCAGCAACTGCATATATATCAGAGCAGTCAATCGCAGATCACGTTCGCAGACATGTCAACTCCAAATATCTCCTAAAACTCGATTTCAAAAATTTCTTTCCATCTATCACCGCCGCTGACATCAGGCAACACGCGAGACGTCACTCAAAACTTGGTGAAGATGATTTAGATATTTTTGTAAATATCGTCGCATGGCGAAATAATTTAGACCACAGTTTTTGTTTGTCCATTGGCGCCCCATCATCTCCAGCGATATCAAACTCCATGATGTTTGAGTTTGATGAAAGCATTAGTGCCTTTTGCAAGAAAAAGGAAGTCACATACAGTCGATATGCCGATGACCTCGCATTCTCAACAACGCACAGAGATACGCTCAAGGAGGTAGAAGCAGAGGTACATCGGCTGACCTTATCGATTCAGTCTCCAAAACTCACCATAAACGAGAAGAAGACGGTGAATGTCTCCAAAAAATATAATCGATCACTCGTTGGACTAACGATCACCCCAGATCAAAAAGTGTCGTTAGGAAGGGAACGGAAACGCGATATTCGTGCCAAGTTATACCTCTACGGCAGGGGATATTTGAATGGGGAAGATGTTGCTCACCTTCGTGGCCTGCTGGCATATGCATGGTCAATTGAGCCGACGTTTATATTGTCTTTAGCGGAGAAGCAAGGAAATGAACTATTTGCAAAATTAGAGTTACCGTTTAGGAATTTGAAGGATTGACATGCAAACCCAATCCATCCTCCACTTCTGGTTCGAAGCACAAAATAGGGTCAGGTCTTGCCTTTTTCCGAGTAAATCCATGAGCATCATCTCGGCGCCCACTTACAACCTCGACCCCGCACAGGCCGCATTGGCAGCCCTCTCACGCGCAGGTTTGCGCGCAGCCGAGGATGCCCGTCGCACAAACACCTACATGGTGTTAGAAGAAAATGGCAAAGTGCTACGCGAAAGCTCGGAAGAGTATTTGTGCAAGCGCACCGAGTCCGCCTCACGGTCAAACTCCAAGCACAGCGCATGATCGAAAAGACCAGCATGCACCTCGCCATCGCCCAACACCGCCCCGGCATTGCCGCCATCTGCCAGCGCTACGGCATTCAGCGGCTGGAGGTATTTGGCTCGGCTGCGCGGGCTATTGACTTTGACCCGGCCCGCAGTGACGCCGATTTTCTGGTGGAGTTTGCGCCGGGCGTTCAGCCCGGGCTCAGCGCGATTTTTGGTGCCAAAGCCGATTTGGAGGCCCTGTTGGGACGAGGTGTGGATCTAGTGGAGCCGGGCGCAGTGCGCAACCCCTATGTGCTGGCCAGCATCAACCGCCACCGCGAGGCGGTCTATGCAGCGTGACCCGCGCGCCTTTTTGTGGGACGTGCGCGAGTCGACGTTGGCGATCGAGTCGTTCACCAAAGGCATGGACGCAGCAGCGTACGAGGCCAACCCGATGGCACAGGCCGCAGTGGAGCGCAAGTTTGAAATCATTGGCGAAGCGCTCAACCAACTGTCAAAGCTGGATGGGGCCATGGCGGCCCGCATTCCTGACCTGGCGCAGATCGTGGCGTTCCGCAACCAGCTCATTCACGGCTATGCCACGGTGAACGTGAGTACCGTGTGGAACATCACTCAGACTGCCCTGCCTGCATTGCTGCAGGCGGTACAAACTCTGCTGGACGAGCAGGGTTGAGTCCTCCAACCGCAACGCCATCCTGGGCCGCAACTCCAGGCCCGAGGAGCTGGTGTTCTTGAGTGAGCCGGGGTCTTCCTTCTAACGCTTCAAGCCAGGTTTGCTACGTTTTTAGTAGCATTTAGCGCTATCTCCATAAGCGCCAGAGCCTGATTTGATGCTCAGCGGCAGCCCGCCTGACACACCCCAGGCCATGCGGCCCAACGGATGCGTGCGGCACGTACGGCACCTGTGGCCCACGGCGCGTCATCTTTCACTGCAGGGCGAAGTCTGCCCGCGTGACGGTGGACGCCGGGCGTTTTGAGATACAAACACCGCCATGCCTCACACCCAGACCCTGTCGCCCACCTTCACCCCCACCTTTGCCCACGTGCCGCCCGGCCCGCTAGCGGGCCCCTTGCGGTTGTTGCCAGTCAACGCCGAGATGGTGGCGGTGCACACGGCCAATGGCGCGCATGTGGGCTCGCTCAAGAAAGTGGGCGGGGTCTGGAAGTTCAAGGCCATGGGCTACGGCGCTTCAGGGGGCATGGAGCCCGGCCACGGCCCGCTGACGGAGCAGCACAACATGCAGTTCGCCACCCCTGACGCCACCGAGGTGAGCGCCCGGCTGCTGGGAGCGCTGGGGAGCGCGTTGTAATTCCATTTCAAAATCATCCGTGTCGTTGTTGCTTCGCCTTGTCGTGCTACAGCACTGCCTGCGGCCTCGCGCCTAGAAACGAATGATCTGGAAATGGAATAAGAGCCACCGTTCCAAGCCGATGGGCGGCGTTTATGAGTGCGCCGGGCCCTCGCGCTAGTCAATGCGCGCGCAACGCTATATTTTTCGTAGCGGCTTGCGCAATATTCATAAGCGCCGGAGACCGATTTTTTACAAAATGGCCTGCTCCGCTAAACTTCCACCCATGCGCCCTTCCCAAGCCCTCCGCCAGCACCGTGAAGCCGTTTGCCTTGCAGCAGCGCGCTACCGCGTAGTGAACCCTCGGGTATTTGGTTCCGCGCTGCGGGGGGATGACAGCGATGGCAGCGATCTGGACTTGTTGGTGGACGCTCTGCCCGGAACCACGCTGCTGGATCTGGGTGGTCTGCAAGACGAACTGCAGGAGTTGCTGGGCGTGCAGGTCGATGTGCTCACCCTCAAGGACTTGCCAGCCAGGTTCCGGGATATTGTTGCCCAGGAAGCCCGGCCTGTATGACCGTGAACCGGTTGGCGGATTATCTGGACCATATGCGCCAGGCCATTGCCGACGCGCAATCGTTCACCGAAGGCATGGCCCAGGCGGATTTCGAGCAAGACAAGCGCACCCAGCAAGCGGTGGTCATGAGCCTTATCGTTCTGGGTGAAGCGGCCACCAAGGTGATGGATCAGCATTCCGCTTTTGCGGCAGAGCACAGCCACATCCCTTGGCGCAGCATGCGTGGCATGCGCAACCGCATTGCCCACGGCTACTTTGATATCAATCTTGAGGTGGTGTGGGACACCGTTCAAACCGCCTTGCCGACTTTAAAGACTCAGCTCGACGCCTTGCCGTCAATTTGATCTCACCCTGCAATGCGAGACCGTTCCATGACTGAAGAGCCGGCATTTCGGAGCGCGCCAAGCTCGGCATTCTGACTTGGCAGGTGCCCATTTCGCTACTCTTTTCATAGCTTCAAGCGATTTAAATCTATGGGCGCTAGAAACCAAATTCATTCAAACTTCACCATCAACATGAACTTCGCAGACCGCCTCCAACAACTCCCCTCCGCCAGCCACCTTGCCGCCCTGCAATTGCTGGGCGCGGACGGCCAGATGCTCGCCACCATCGAGAACAAGCCCGGCCAGACCGGTTCGCTGGTGGTGTATGCCGCGCTGGCGGCGCTGTATGGCGGCCGCATCACGCCGGCGGCGGCCAGCTTGGGGCTGGAGTGGTATGCCGAGCATGTGGCCGATGCGCGGGCCTTTCCGGGCAAGCACCCCAACATCGACCGGCTGCTGGCCTGGGCGCAGGGCAGCGAGAGCTACCGCGCCCAGCCCGTCGCCGCGTGATGGCCAGGTGGCGGCGGGTGCTCTTTTGGTTACAGGGTGTCGAACACGCCACGGTCCATTCGTCGTAAAAAGGTGGTCGGTTGATCGCCGCACATGGGTTTGCCCACCGCTTTTCGACTGAAAGGACACCGACCATGACCGCCACCGGCCCCACCACGGGCACCGTTACCCTGCACCGCGTGTTGCGCGCGCCGCCCGAGCGGGTGTACCGCGCCTTTCTGGACCCCGACGCCATGGCCAAGTGGCTGCCGCCGCACGGGTTTACGGGGCGCGTGCTGAGCCTGGATGCGCGCGTGGGCGGCAGTTACCGCATGCAGTTCACCAACCTGGGCAGCGGCACCATGCTGGCGTTTGGTGGCGAATATCTGGAGCTGGTGCCAGGCGCGCGCATCGTCCACACCGACCGCTTTGACGACCCCCACCTGCCGGGCGAAATGCGCACCACGGTCACGTTCAAGGCCGTGTCGGTGGGCACCGAGCTGGCGGTGGTGCAGGCGGGCATTCCGGCGGTCATCCCCACCGAGGCGTGCTATCTGGGCTGGCAGGCGTCGCTGCAGTTGCTGGCGCTGCTGGTCGAGGCGGAGATACCGGACTGACACCCGCTGCGGCAGGTGCGCGTGCAGGGCGCGTGCAGAGCGCGTGCAAGGGGTGTAGCCTGGCGCGAGCGCGGGGGGTGCGGCAGACTGGCGCAACGCACCATCGCGATGATTGGTGGGCTTAGCAAGCTATATTTTTGATAGCTAATGGCGCTTATCCCTGCTGCGCAAAGTGCACATTTGCCATCAAATTCGGTTACCCTCGCCGCCTTATCATCAAGGAACCCGCCATGAAAAAACTCAACGTCACCATCCAGCTTGAAATGTCCGTGCCGGACGACTGGGAACTGGTGGGAACGTCCGAAGGCACGCCGGTGCTCAAGCTGCCCAATGGCGTGTTCATGGATGTGGCCATCGAGCCGCTGTTTGCCAGCAACCCCGAGGAAACCTGGAGCAGCACCGATGACGACGATGTGCTCAACGACATTCTGGACATGGTGGAGAGCGAGGCGGTGACTTACGAATTTGTGACGCACTGAACTTCGCCGCAGAGGTGCGGATGCGCGGGCGGGGTGCCCCGCTAAACTGGGGTCCATGCCCACACCGCGCAGTGGCCTCACCCTGCAACTGCAACTGCGCCAGCACTTCACCCACCATGCCCCCATTCCGCGCTTGCCCCCGCCCCCTTGCACTGAACCGCCGCACCGCACTGCTCGGCACGCTGGGGCTGCTGGCCTTGCCTGCAGGCCCAGCGGGCGCCACGGCCGCACGGCCCGCCCACCCACCCCACCCACCCGACTGGCCGCGCACCTTGCAGGTGCCCGGCGGCGTGGCGCGGCTGTCGCTGGGCCCGGCGGCCACGCGCCCGGTGGCGCAGGCGCGCCAGGGCAACACCGATGTGCCGGTGCTGGTGGTGGGCGATGCCATCGAGTGGACGGCCGTGGTGGGCATACCGCTGGCGGCCGTGCCGGGCGATGCGCACATCAGTGTGGTGCAGGCCGATGGCGGCGGCGCGAGGCAGGTGCCCTACACCGTGGCGCCCAAGCAGTACCAGGAGCAGCACCTGAAAGTGTCGCCGCGCACGGTGGACCTGTCGCCCGAAGACCAGGCCCGCTATGAGCGCGAGCGCGACCACCAGGCGCAGGTGATGGCCACGTTCAGCGAGCAGCCCGCGGGCGGCGCGCTGCAGTCGCTGCGCATGCAGGTGCCGGTGCCGGGGCGGCGCTCCAGCTCGTTCGGGCTGCGGCGCGTGTTCAATGGGCAGGCGCGCAATCCGCACAGCGGCATGGACATTGCCGCCGCCACGGGCACGCCCATCGTGGCGCCGCTGCCGGGCAAGGTGATCGATGTGGGCGACTACTTCTTCAATGGCGGCACCGTGTGGCTGGACCATGGCCAGGGCCTGCTCAGCATGTATTGCCACCTGAGCAGCATGGACGTGCGCGTGGGCGATGTACTGAAGGCCGGCGAAGCGTTCTGCAAGGTGGGCGCCACCGGCCGCGTGACGGGCCCGCACCTGCACTGGGGCGTGATGCTGAACCGCGCCATGGTGGACCCGGCACTGTTTGTGCCCGCATGAACGCGCACCGGGGCCGCGCGCCCGCAACCAAAAATTCGACCATGTCCGTAGCAACCCCTTCCCACCAACGCAGCCGCACAGCGTGGCGCCTGGCACTTGTGTCGGCAGCGCTGGCATGCACAGGCTGCGCCGTCGTGGCCGTGGCCGATGCAGCCATCACGGTGGCCGCCACCACCGTGAAGGTCGGCGCCACCGTGGTGGGCGCGGCGGTGGATGTGGGCGCCGCCGGCGTGCGCGCCGTGGCGGGCAGCGACGACGACGACGAATGAGCGCCGGTGCGGCGACCCCGCCGCCCGCTATGCCCGCCTTGCCATGAACCTTGCCCCCCGCCGCCCCACCCTGGCAGGCCCGTCGTCACGCAGCCCCGTGGCGCCGCGCACCTCGCCACCCACCTCGTCGCCATCCACCCCGGCGCGCCTGATCCGCTTCAACAAACCCTATGGCGTGCTCAGCCAGTTCACCGCCGAGGGCAAATGGCAAGGCCTGAAGGACTACATCGACCTGCCCGGCGTGTATGTGGCCGGGCGGCTGGATGCCGACAGCGAAGGCCTGCTGCTGCTGACCAACGACGGCAAACAACAGGCCCGCATTGCCGACCCGCGCTTCAAGATGGAGAAAACCTACTGGGTGCAGGTGGAGGGTGTGCCGGATGAAGCCGCGCTGGCCGCGCTGCGCGGTGGCGTGCAGCTCAACGACGGCCCCACGCTGCCCGCCCGCGCACGCCTGCTGGAGCCAGCGCCCGAGGTGTGGGAGCGCAACCCGCCCATCCGCGAGCGCCGGGCCATCCCCACGGCATGGATCGAGCTCATCATCCGCGAGGGCCGCAACCGCCAGGTGCGCCGCATGACGGCTGCGGTGGGCCACCCCACGCTGCGGCTGATTCGCGCGGCCATCGGGCCCTACACGCTGCAGGGGCTGGCGCCGGGCGCCTGGGCGGGCTGAGAGGCTGAGCAAAACGCCTGCACCGGCCCACGGCAATGGCTTCAGACGCCAGCCAGCGTCTTGAAGGTATTCAGCACGGCGGGCCCGTTGAACGGTTTCACGATCCAGCCGCGAATGCCCGCGGCCTTGCCGCGTTCCTTCATGGTGGGCGAGTTCTCGGTGGTCAGCATGATGATGTTCACGGTGCTGTTGCGCAGTTCGCTGCGCACTTTCTCGACCATGGTGAGCCCGTCCATGTTGGGCATGTTCACATCGCAGACGACCAGCTTGATGGCGGGGTCTTGCCGCAGCTTGGCCAGGCCGTCCACGCCATCGACGGCAAAAGCCACCTTGAAGCCGTTCTTGGTCAAAAAGTCGCCGAGTTCGTTGCGAACGGTGCTGGAGTCGTCCACGATGAGTACGTTTGCCATGTCAGTTGTCCTTGGATTGCAGGTGTTGGAAGCGCGGGGAAGGCGGGCGTCAGAACAGTTCCAGTTCCCCGGTGCTGACGGGTTGCTCTTCGGCCTTCCATTCGAAGTCCATGGGTTCATAGACCCGCGCGCACAGCGAGGCATGCAGGCGCAGGCCATCGGGGGTGTCCACCCGAAAATGCTGCAGGTGCTGCGCACCGAGATGATCGAGGTGGGGCAGGCTCCGGATGTCCAGGATCTGCGGGGTCGAGAGACCCAGACCGTCGTAGAAAGCGCCCAGCTCCCGGTTGAGGGTGCCGCAGCACATGTTGCCGCTTTCGCAGATGGCGTCGATGAAATCCTGGTGGGTCATAGACTCGGGTGAGCGCTGGCCCATCTGCGCCATGTAGGCCTTCATGGGCGCCGACTCATCGAAATGCAGCGCCGTTATGATGCGAAACGTGTAGGAAGCGATGGTGAGCACCACCATGCGCGTGCCGGTGCCGCCTGCGATGGGGTCCATGGCTTGGATGTCAACGCCGGGGGCGCCACCCGCAATGCCATGGCGCAAGCCCAGCAGCATCATGCGGTCCAGGCTGGCCTTGGCGCGGGCACTGATTTCGGGAACTCGGTTCATGCGTGCAGTGCCGCCTGGACTTTTTGGTTGGTCAACTCCAGGGCGCTGGCCGTGTTGATCACCATCTTGCCGCCGGCCTGCATGTCCTGGAAGACCGTGGTGGCGATCAGGTCGTTTTTGTAGAGGTTGTCGCGGTAGTGCTTGGAGAGGGCTTCGGCCCGCACCGACAGCTCCCGCATTTCATTGGCGACCACGGCGAAGCCCCGGCCCGCCGCGCCTGCGCGGGCCGCCTCGATGGAGGCATTCAGCGCCACGATGATCATCTGCGAAACGATGCGCGCGAAATCGTCGTTCTTCTGGTGCATGTCCTTGTTGTGGGCCACCAGCTGGCTCATGTCGGCGTGCCAGCGCTCAAACGTCTTGCTGATGCCCTGCAGTTCCGCCAGCGAGCTGGCAAGGGCCGTCGTGTGCACGGTGGCGCCCTCCACCAGCGACTGGGTTCTGGCCTGGGCGCTGTATTCCAGCGCCTGCAGTTCGCTGGGCAGGCGCTGCAGTGCCATTTGCAGTTCATGGTCAGTCTGTTGCAGCGCCAGCTGCAGATCTTCGATCTGTGCCTGCCACTGTGCCTCAGCCTCCCGCTGGGGCGCGCCATGGTCGATGACGGGGACGAGCTGGGCACGCTGGCGCGCCCTGCGCGCAAACCACCAGCCCGACACCAGAGCGCCGGCCACGGCGCCGCCCACGAAGAAAATCAGCATGTCCATGGGAATGTGCTCCGGCGCGCTCAGGACTGCACGCGCAAGGCGTGCTGCGCGGGCAGGTGGATCAGGATATCGAAAGCCCGTTGGGTACTCGCAGTGGCTGCACGCAGCTGCAGGGCAACGTTGCCGCCATGCTCCGCAACAAAGGCCTTGACCGCGTCCATGCCCACACCCCGGCCCGACACCGCAGTGACGGCGGCGGCGGTCGAAAAGCCTGGCTCAAAAATCAGCTGCACCAGCGCTTCATCGCTGGGCGCATCGTGGGGCTCCAGCAGCCCTGCCTGCTGCGCCTTGGCGCGGATGCGTTCGAGATCGAGCCCCCGGCCGTCATCAGCAATGCGCAGCTGCAGGTGTTCCTCATTCAGCGCCATGTCGATGACGATGCTGCCAGCCGGCGGCTTGCCTGCACTCACCCGGGTTGCAGCCTCTTCGATGCCATGGTCCATGGAGTTGCGCAGCAGGTGCGTGAACACGTCGCGCAGCATGTCGGCCACCTGGTGGCGCAGAACGATGTCGGCATCGTTCACCTGCACCAGGGGCGGCTCCTTGTCCAGCTCCTGCGCCAGCGACGGCAGGGAGGCCAGCGGCCCGCTCAACGCGTCAGACAGGCGCACGCCAACCCAGCCATGCAATGCATTCGCGGCCTGGGCCGTGGCGGTGCGCAGCGCGGCCACATCGTCGCTGCCGGCCGCGTCGCTGAGTGCGAGCGCCAGTGCCTCCACCTGCTCGCGCTCCATCGCCACCATCTGGCCGTTGGCGGCAGGCGCACCCGCGCTCCGGTCGCGCAGCTTGACCTCGTTGACGATCTGGTAGATGGCCAGCATCTCGCGCACGCCTGCCAGGTCTGACTGGAGCGTGTCGGTTGCCCAGGCGGCAGGGTCTTGCCGCAGCTGGTCATAGCGTTGCTCGGCCGCATGCACCACATCGGTCAGCTGCTGCAGACCATAAGTGCGCGCATTGCCCTTGATGGTGTGCATGTTGCGGAACAGCTCGTCAATGGCCGCCGGGCGCGCAGCGGCGTTGGTGGCGGCCTGCCCGATGAGGCGCTCGTTGGCCTGCAGGAACGCCGTGGCGCCCGCGATGAAGGATTGGAACTTGTCCCGGTCCATGCCGAGGATCTGGCCGATGATCGCCAGCTCCTGCTGCTGGGCATGCGCGGCATGCGCGAGCTGGCGCAGCTCGGTAACGTCGCGAATGCACAGCATGAGCCGCTCGATGGTGCCACCCTCGCTGGTGATGGGCGACCAGCCCAGCTCCCAGGTGCGCGTGCTGCCGTCGGGTTGTGGCCGAACGATCTCGCGGGGCAGCAGGTGGGCGTTGAAATCAAAATTCATCGCATCCTCGCCGATGCACGCGCCGATGGCGGCCAGGGCCTGGTCCTTGGCATCCACCCCGATATTCGACCCCGCAAAGACCACATCCGCCACGGTCTGGCCAGCGATGTCGCGCCGCTCCAGCAGCGCCGTCAGATGCTCGGAAAACTCGGGGTGAATCAACCCACCAGACTGCAGCGTCAAAATGCCCTGCGGGATGTAGTGCAGCATGGCCTGGATGTCCGCACTCTTTTGGCGCACCAGTTCGCTGCTTTGCTGGATCTTTTCGACCATGGTGTTGAAGGCCATGAGCGAGCGCCCGATCTCGTCCTGCCGGGTCACGGGCACGCGGTGCGTGAAATCCTGGCTGGTGGCAATGGCGGTCATCTTGGCTTCCATCTCGCCGATGGGATGGATGATTTGCCGGTACAGCAGATAGCCGATGAAGGCCAGGCCCAACACCGAAACCACCGTGACGACCGCCAGCGTGGCACTGGTGTCCTTGAGGTTCTGGTTGAGTGCCTCGATGGCCTCATCCTTGCTGCGGCGCTTTTCCAACTGCACCGCATCCAGCAACAGCCCTTGTTCGCGCAGGTACTGATCCACGGTGGCCGCCATGGTGGCTTCGGCCAGATCCTGCTGGCCCGCGCGCTTGAAGTTCGCAGTGTCGTCAATGGCCGCGAAATAGTTGCTCAGGCTGTCTTGTGCCTCTTTGATGATGCCGCGCTGCGCATGGCTGTCCGCTTGCGCGGACTGGTCCTGCAGCGCTTTGACCAGACTGGCTTTGCGCGAACTCAGCTCCTCATGGGCCCGCTGGGCGGCCTCCTTGTCGGGCGCCGCAACCATCGACAGGGTTGCGATCTGGATGTCTTTGAGCTGCCCCATCAACTCCACCGACTGGATGGTGCTGGGCATCACACCCTCGGTGACGGACTTGACCTCGTGAGCCCCTTTCTGGGACTGGTAGAGCGCGTATCCGCCAATACCACCCAATGCGGCGAAGGTCAGGGCGATGAGAAAAACAATGCGTTGTCGTACGGTCATGAAGAAGAGACGACTTCGCCGCCTGTTACAAATAGATGCAATCATCGACTAATCGAGTTGCATTTTTATGACAACCGTATTAACCCGCAGGCGCCAGCAGCACAACAGCCGCCAGGCCGCCGGCATGCGGTAGGCAGCACCTACTCCACCGTCAGTTCACCCATGGCCAGGTAGCGTTTGATGAGGTCAAAAAAACTGTCATAGAAGACATCAGAGGCAATGGTCTCGCTGCCCACCTTGATCAGGGCTTCATCGGTGGCCAGCAAGGGCAGCGACAACGAGCCCACGCCGCCCACGCCCACACTGGCGGAGTTGTTGGTCTTCTTGAGGGAGTAGCGGTCTTGCAGGGCCGTCACAAAGCCCAGACTGACCTTGCCATTGGCGCTTTCGGGCACGCACACCACGCGGATCATCATCTGCAGGTGCGCGTCGGCCTCAGGCTGAAAGTTCTTTCGCCCCTCCACCATCTCGGCCACATGGTTGTTGATGATGTAGCCCTGGCTCAGCAGCGCCCGGCGGGCGGCCTCGCAGGTTTGGGCCGGCGCGGCATCGAACAGGCGCGAATAGGTGGCCACAGAACCGAAATTTTCCTGCGGCGAATACACCTTGGTGGGCGCGGCGCACCCGGCCAGCACGACCCCAACAGCCAACAGGCCAAGAACCAAACGCATAGCACCACGCCCGGCAGGCGCGGGGGTGGCGGTGTGAAAAAAAATACGCTGGGGCATCCAGGAAAAGCTCAAAACCGGGTACTCCTTGGGGTAGCAATTTTCGCGGGCATTGCAAGATCATGCCACCCAGTCTCTGACAGCAAAGCCAGTGGCCGGTTCCCCGGAACTTTCCGCGTTGGCCAAGGGCATCGCACAATGGCGCCTTCGCCCGAAGGCGGGCTTGAGACAAAGGTTTTCCATGAAGATTGCCGTGATGGGCGCGGGTGCCGTGGGCTGCTACTACGGCGGCATGCTGGCGCGCGCAGGCCACGAGGTCACATTGATAGCCCGCGCGCACCATGCCCAGGCCATCAACGCCCACGGCCTGCTGCTCGAAACGCAGGCATTCACGCAGCGCTTGCGCATGGCGGCCAGCACCGATGCCAGCGCCGTGCGTGGCGCGCAATGGGTGCTGTTTTGCGTCAAATCCACCGACACCGAAAGCGCAGGCCGCGCGCTAGCGCCACACCTGGCCGAGGGCGCCGTGGTGCTGAGCCTGCAAAACGGCGTGGACAACGCCGAGCGCCTGCAGGCAGTGATAGGCCGCCCCGTCATCCCGGCCGTGGTGTACGTGGCCACCGAAATGGCCGGACCGGGCCATGTGCGGCACCACGGGCGCGGCGAGCTGGTGATGGCACCCGCGCCCGCCAGCGCCACCATCGCCACCACCCTGGGCGCGGCGGGCGTGCCGGTGCAGGTGTCCGACAACGTGGCCGGCGCGCTGTGGGCCAAGCTGGTGCTCAACTGCGCCTACAACGCCTTGTCGGCCATCACCCGGCTGCCCTATGGCGAGATCATGCACAGCCCCGGCCTGGCCGTGCCCCAGGTAATGCAGGACATCGTGCACGAATGCCAGCGGGTGGCGCAGGCCAGCGGCATCGCGCTGCCGGCCGACACCCTGGACGCCGTGCTGCGCCTGGCAGCCACCATGCCCGCGCAAATGTCGTCCACCGCGCAAGACCTGGCGCGCGGCAGGCGCAGCGAGATCGACCACCTCAATGGCTTCATCGTGCGCCGGGGCGAGGCGCTGGGCATTGCCACGCCCGTCAACCGGCTGCTGCACACGCTGGTGCGGCTGCTGGAAAAAGGCCTGCCCGCACAGCAAGGCGGTGCCGCATGAGTGCCGCCGTGCGCATGCTGCTGCGGCAACACCGCGCGCTGGCGTGGGCGTTCTGGGCCTTGCTGCTGTGCGTGGCGGTGCTGTCGCTGATGCCCACCGCCTATCTGCCGGCACAGGTGTTCAACCTGTGGGACAAAGCCCAGCATGCACTGGCCTTCACCGCGCTGGCCACACTGGGCCTGCTGGCCTATCCCCGCCAGCCCTGGCGCGTGGCCATCGGGCTGCTGGCTTTTGGCGGCGCCATCGAACTGGCGCAGGCCGCCACCGGCTGGCGCTATGGCGAATGGAGCGACTGGCTGGCCGATGCCGTGGGCCTGGCGGCGGGAAGCGCCCTGGCCGCGCACCCACGGCGCCTGATGGACGAGCCAGCCCAGTCGGCGGCGCAGGCATCGACACCACGGTAACGCACCATCCACCGCACTCGTTCCCGTTCCCGTTCCCGTGCCTGTCTCTGCCCTGCTCTGCCTGGTCGTCGCCATCAGCGACGGCGACACCCTGACCGCCCGCTGCGGCACACCCGGCGCCTACCAGCCAATGAAAGTGCGCATCGCGGCCATCGACGCGCCCGAGCGCAAGCAGGCCTTTGGCCAGCGGGCGCAGCAGCATCTGGCGCAGCTGTGTTTCAAGCAGCGCGCCACGCTGCACGCGATGGACGAAGACCACTACGGCCGCACCGTAGCCAACGTGCGCTGCGGAACCACCGATGTGGCCGCAGCGCAGGTCAGCGCAGGCCTGGCGTGGGTCTACACACCCTATGCCAGCGAGCACCCGCACTTGGTGCGATTGCAGCAGCAGGCCCGTGCCAGCGGCAAAGGGCTGTGGGCACAGCCCCGCCCGCTGGCGCCGTGGAGCTATCGGCAGCGGTACCAGCGCTGAGAGGCTGAGCCCACTTCGCAAGGCCTTGGGAGCGACAACTCCGCGCCCCGGCGCGATTCAGTCGGCGGCTGCAGGCTGGGCGTTGAAAACACCGCTGAGCAGTTCGGTGAGCCGCTCGGCCCCCATCTTGAAACCGCAGGCCTGCGCGTGGCCGCCGCCGCCCATGCTTTCGGCCAGCGCGATGCAATCAAAGTTGCGCTGCGCGCGCAGGCCCACCTTCACGCCCTTGGCGCCCGCGCTCCACATCAGCGCGAAGGTGCCGGTTTTGGCGGACAGCAGGTCGCCCACCAGGCTGTGGAACATGCCCGGCGCGTTCACCATCAGGCCCTCGATGCCGTTGAACACCAGGGGCTGCGCGCCTTCGGCAATGTCGGCCGCCAGCTTGCGGTATTTTTCGTCCATCGCCGCGCCGCGCGCCATGAACTGCGTGAGCTGCTCGGGCGTGAAGGCGGCGATCTCCTGCCAGCGTGCAAACTCCTGGGGCTCCATGTCGAGGGCCGACAAAAAGCCCGCGCTCTCGGGGAACTCCCATTTCCAGATGTCGCGGTCCTCGATGTATTTCAGCAGGGCCGGAACCGGCTGCCCGGGGTGGAAAAACTCCCACGCCAGGCGCGCGCCCGACTTGTCCATGTCAAAGTGCACCACGCCGCAGCGGCAGGCAAAGCCGGTGAGCTTTTCGGCGGCGCTTTTGTGGTGGTCCAGCATCACCAGCTTGGCGGCACGCTCTTCGATGGCACACAGGATCTCGGCCGAGAACGAAAAATCCAGGATGTAAACCGCGCGGCCCTGCAGGGCCGGCAGGTCATCCACCGACTGGATTTCGCCATGGTCCAGCCCCCGGAACTCGGCGGCATCGCCGTAATACAGCCACGCGGCCAGCGCGGCGCCAAAGCCGTCGGGGCAGTTGCGCCCGTGGTACAGGATCAGCGGCGCGGGGTCGTTCTTGTCGGGTGCAACCAGCAGTTGCAGCGGGAGGATGGTTTTCTTCGTCATGGCCCCGATTGTCGCGCGCACAGCCCCCTGCTACCGACACGGGGGCAACCCATCGTGGCCCGTGTGCAAGCCATCCCTTACTGCACAATGCGCGCCTGCCGTGCTCCACTGCATCTTCGCTTCGCCGTCTTCACCCCAGCGCCCATGTCCATGCCCCCACTGCACATCCTCTGGCGCGACGAGCACCTCGTGGCGGTTTACAAGCCCGCCGGCTGGCTGGTGCACCGCACAGGCCTGGATGCGGGCGAAACGCGCTTTGTGATGCAAACCCTGCGCGATCAACTGGGCCAGCATGTGTACCCCGTGCACCGGCTCGACAAAGGCACCTGCGGCGTACTGGTGATGGCGCTGCACAGCGCTGCGGCGCGCGCGCTGTCGCAGGCCTTCGAGCACGGGGCGACGCACAAACGCTACCTGGCCATGGTGCGCGGCTGGGCGCCTGAATCCATCGACGTGGACCACGCCCTCAAGCCCGACGATGCCCCTGCCGATGCCGCTGTGCAAAACGCCCACACGCGCTTTCGCCGCCTGGCGCAGCTCACGCTGCCTGAAGCCAGTGACGCGCGCTTTGCCAGCACGCGCGTGTCGCTGGTGGAGGCCTGGCCCACCACCGGGCGGCGCCACCAGATCCGCCGCCACCTCAAGCACCTGGCGCACCCCATCATCGGCGACGCCACCCACGGCAAAGGGCCGCTGAACCGCTGGTGGGCCGAGCGCCTGGGCCAGCAAAGGCTGTGGCTGCACGCCTGGCAGCTGGTGGTGCCGCACCCGGTGACGGGCGTTGCGCTGGCGCTGGACAGCGGCTTGCAGTGGCCCGCGTGGAACACCCCCAGCCCCACTGCCGCGAATGCCATGCAAGAAGACAACGGCGCGCAGGCCCCCACGGCAGACTGGCAACGGCTGCTGGCAGAGCTGCCTTGGCAAGCCTCGCCCGGTGCACGCTAGCCGGGCTCGGCCAGTTGCAAGATGCCGACCCGGAGCGCCGCAGCAACAACTATGTTTTTTATAGCACTTAACGCTTTATCATCAAGCGCTAGAAGCCGATTTGATACATAACCCATTGCCATGCAAGCCGAAGACATCCTTCATTTCTGGTTCGACGAACTCTCGCCCGCGCAGCACTTTGCCCAGGAAGACGCGATCGACGCCATGATCCGCGTGCGCTTTGGCGCCACCTGGCAGGCGGCGCAGCGCTGCGAGCTGTGGGGGTGGCGCGCAACGCCGCAGGGCCGCCTGGCCGAGATCGTGGTGCTCGACCAGTTCTCGCGCAACATCCATCGCGGCACGCCGCTGGCGTTTGCGCAAGATGCCCAGGCCCTGGTGCTGGCCCAGGAACTGGTGGCCGGCGGCCACGATGCAGCCCTGCCCCCGGCGCAGCGGGCCTTTGCCTACCTGCCCTACATGCACAGCGAATCCGCCGCCATCCACGCCCAGGCCATGGTGCTGTTTGACCAGCCGGGGCTGGAGAACAACCTGCGCTTTGAGGTGCTGCACCGCGACATCATTGCGCGGTTTGGCCGCTATCCGCACCGCAATGCCACACTGGGGCGCGTGTCCACGCCCGGCGAGCTGGCGTTTCTGGCCCAGCCGGGCTCATCCTTCTGAAGCCCCGGCCGCGGGGCCTCACAGGGGCCGCGCAAGGCAAACCGCCGCGCGGCCCACGCTGGGCAAACCGGCCCGGTTTGTGACGTACCATCCCACCCCGAGTGGTCCCATCCCGAGACCCACACAGGAGGATCTATGGCAAAAGGACAAATGCACAACAACAAGATGGCGAAAAAGCCCAAGAAAGACACATCGCCCCCCAAGGAAGGCCACGGCTCTGACCGCCCCATGCCGCCCATGACCACGGTGATCCCGCGCGGCAAGGACAAGAACAAATAAGCGACAGCGGTTTTGCGCTGGGGCGAGAAAAGTTGAGCCCCCACAGAGCCGGGCCCATCGGCAAAACTCACGGCTCGCGGGTGCCGCTGCCCTTCTTTTTGCGGTTTTCACGGGCCTGCTTCTTGGCCTCGCGCTCGGCGTCCGCCAGCGCACCGGCGGCCCGCCAGGCCTCGAACTCGGCCGGCGTCTCCAGCGTGATGCGGCCCAGGATGGCGGTGCGGAAGTCGGTCATCACGATCTCGGCCGTTTTTTGCAAATTTACGCGCCCGCCGCCCAGCATGGCGCCGCGCTTTCTGCCAATGGCTTCGAGCAGATCTTCGTCGTGCATGCGGGCCACGGTGCCAGCCGGCAGGCCCAGCTTGTAGCGCGCCTCCAGCAGCGGCGCATAGTGCTGCTGCAGGCGGCGCAGCAGCTCCAGCGCCACCAGTTCTTCGTCATACGCATTGCGGCCAATGGCGCCGCTGGCGGCCAGGTTGTAGCCGCTTTCCACCACCACGATGCGCGGCCACAGCATGCCCGGCGTGTCCCACAGATAAAAATCGTCGGCCAGCGTGATGCGCTGCTCCAGCTTGGTGATGCCGGCCTCGTCGCCCGTCTTGGCCTGGCGCTTGTTGGTGAGGGTGTTGATGAGCGTGGACTTGCCCACGTTGGGCACGCCGCAGATCAGCACGCGCATGGGCTTGGCCATGCCGCCACGGTGGGGCGCCAGCAGGTGGCAGCCGTCGATCAGCTTGCGGGCGGGCGCGGGGTCCTGCGCATCCAGCGCCACGGCGCGCGTGGCGCTCTGGGCGTTGTACCAGTCCAGCCACAGCGCGGTGCGCTCGGGGTCGGCCACGTCCTGCTTGTTGAGCACCTTGAGCGTGGGCTTGTGGCCCGTGAGCTCGGCCAGCAGCGGGTTGGCACTGGAGCCGGGCAGGCGCGCGTCCAGCACCTCGATCACCACGTCAATGTCCTTGATGCGTTCGGTGATGGCTTTCTTGGTCAGGTGCATGTGACCGGGGAACCACTGGATGGCCATGCGAGGGGTACTTTCTTGATTGTTCGGTGCGGGCTGAGGGTGGCAAGGATAATCGCGTCCCCTGCCCTTTCGTTTCACGCCCGCCATGCCCGCACCCACCAACCGCCCCGCCAGCCCCGCCGACAAGGCCTCCGACAAGGCCGACAAAGAGCTTTTGTTCAAGGGCGTCACCTGCGTGCTGATCGGCCTGGTGGTGCTGATAGGCCCCTATGTGGCGCGCTCACCCAGCGTGCAGGACATCATGGCCCAGTCGGCGCTGGCGGGCTGGTTCGCGCTGGTGCTGGGGGGCGGGTTTCTGGTGCGCCATGCCATGCGACGGGCGGCGGCGGCCAAGGCACGCGGCCGGTCATGATGCGGGACCTTGGGGCGCAGCGGCCCGCCCGCGCCACCGACGGCCCCTCGGCCCGCGCCATGTTCGAGGTGCTGCAGCAGCTGGCCCGGGCGCAGGGCCTGGCGCTGCGCGCGCCGCCGCCCGAGCCCACCACCTGCTGCGGGCGCGGCTGCAACGGCTGCGTGTGGGAGGGGTATCTGGATGCGGCCGAATACTGGCGGCAAGAAGCGCTGCTGCAGATAGATCCTGTTGATTTTTGGTGAAATATGCCCGCAGCGCTTGCTGTGTAAGCGCTAGCAGCTATCATTTTTTATTGACTGGCGACATGCGGCGGATGCCGATGGAAAGGACCCGTTGTTTGATGGCTCATTGCCAGGCCGCGGTTTCACACAGAGCGGCGCTTTCTTGCCCGTCACCCCGTCACCCCGTCACCCCGTCACCCCGTCACCCCGTCACTCAACGATCAACCTGTAAGCGCGATCACGACGGCGGAGTCGTCAATCTGGGCCGCACAGTCATCACCCACGTTCAGCGGGCCGGCGTCGGATGCGAATCCAACCATCGACAAGCCGCAGTCCAGCTTCAAACTCACCTCGGCGGCCCCAGTGTCTCCCGAAATCCGGACAACGCGCCCACCCAGCGTATTTTTCGAAGCCGCCCCGGAGCCCACACAGGTGACCCTGACGGCGGTCGCCTTGCACAACGCAAGGACGTTCCGGCCCTGAGTCAAATCGAGTAGCTGTGCGCTCTCCTGTGTGATCCGCGACGAAAGACGGGTTCCATCCGATAGCGCGAGTTCGATCCTGACCGCAGCGCCCGATGGGCTCACGCCGGCGACGACACAAGGAAGCTGGTTGCGCATGCTGGTTCGCAGCCCAATTGCTGCCAGGCCGAGCGACGGCACGCCTCCACCGTCCTCGTCATCCAGCTGAGCCAGGACCGCGTGGCGGGCAGCCACGAGCAGATCGAAGGCCCGCAGCACGCGGTGTCCGGCCGGTGTCAGTTGCGCACCGCCGCCGCCGCTGCCGCCAACTGCCTTTTCCACCAGCGGCGTGCCGGTGAGGTTGCCCAGGGTTTCAATGGCCTGCCACGCAGCCTTGTAGCTGATGCCAGCACCACGCGCCGCTTCAGAGATGGAGCCGGCCGCCCCGATGCGGCGCAGCACGTCAATGCGTTTGTCTGTTGCGTCGTGCCCGAGGACGGCATCGAGCTGAAGGGGGACTGGTTCGTTCATGCACGGATTGTCCCCTCGCAGTGAAAGCGTGGCTATACTCGTTATTCCACTTTTGAATAGCGAGATTTCTTCATGAAACCCGTTGCCATCCTCGTGTTTGCCGGCCTGCTCCTGAGCGGCTCCTTGCAGGCGGCCGAGCTCAGTGTGGCCGTTGCCGCGAACTTCACGGCACCGATGCAAAAGATTGCCAAGGCCTTCGAGAAGGAGACGGGGCACACGCTGGTGCTGTCCTTCGGCTCGACGGGCAAGTTCTATGCGCAGATCAAGAATGGTGCCCCGTTCGAGGTCTTGTTCGCCGCCGACGATGAAACCCCCGCGCGTCTGGAACGGGAAGGCCAGGGCGTGGCGGGAACGCGCTTCACTTATGCCATTGGCAAGCTTGTCCTGTGGAGCAAGCAGCCGGACCTGGTTGACGACAAGGGCGAAGTGCTGCGTGCGGGGTCGTTCGACCGCATCGCGCTGGCCGACCCCAAGCTCGCGCCCTATGGTGCGGCGGCCTTACAAACCTTGAACCAACTCGGCCTCGCTCAGGCGCTTGGCAGCAAGTTCGTTCAGGGCGAGAACATTGGCCAGACCTACCAGTTCGTTGCCACTCAGAACGCCCCGCTGGGCTTCGTGGCGCTGTCCCAGGTGCTCGTCGATGGGCGCATGACCGAGGGCTCCGCCTGGATGGTGCCGCAAACGCTCCATGACCCGATCCGCCAGGACGCGCTCATCCTCGCCAAGGGGAAAAACAACCCTGCAGCGCCGGAACTGGTGCGCTATCTGAAGGGCGAATCGGCGAAGAACATCATCCGCGCTTACGGTTACGGGCTTTGAGGTCGGCCATGCTTGACCACCACGCCTGGCAGGCCATCTGGCTCACGCTGGAACTGGCGACGCTGACGTCGCTGTTGCTGTTGCTCTTTGCGACGCCCTTGGCCTGGTGGCTGTCACAAACGCGCTCGCGCTGGCGGGCGCCGATCAGCGCCGTGGTGACCTTGCCCCTGGTATTGCCGCCGTCGGTGCTGGGCTTTTACCTGCTGGTGTTGATGGGGCCACAGGGGCCGCTGGGGCAACTCACCCTGGCCTTGGGCTGGGGCACGCTGTCCTTCACCTTCACTGGCCTGTTGATTGGTTCGGTCGCGTTCTCGCTGCCTTTCGCCGTGCAGCCGATCCAGCACGCCTTCGAGTCCATCGGGAAGCGGCCACTCGAAGCTGCCGCAACGCTGCGCGCGAGCCCGCTCGACACTTTCTTCAGCATCGCGCTGCCGCTGGCACGCCCCGGCCTGCTGACCGCCGCCATCCTCAGCTTTGCACATACGGTGGGGGAGTTCGGCGTGGTGCTGATGATCGGCGGCAACATCCCGGGCAAGACACGCGTGGTCTCCACCCAGATCTACGGCCACGTCGAAGCCATGGAGTACGTTCAGGCCCACTGGCTGGCGGGCGGCATGCTGGCCTTTTCCTTCGTGGTTCTGCTGTGCCTGTCGCTGCTCAAGCGCAATGGCGCGAGCGTGATGCGCTGATGACCGACACGAACCGGATCCGCTTGGAACTGCCGCGCGCGCAGTTCAATGTCGATGTTGATCTGCACCTCCCCGCAAGAGGTATCACCGTACTTTTCGGTGCGTCGGGGTCGGGCAAGACGACCATTCTTCGTTGTGTGGCGGGACTCGAGCGTGCCGCGTGCGGCCACGTTCGCATCGGTGATGCGGTCTGGCAGGACGACGCACGGGGCGTTTTCGTGCCGACCTGGCGCCGTCCGCTGGGTTACGTCTTCCAGGAAGCCAGCCTGTTCGGGCATCTGGATGTGCAGCACAATCTTGAGTACGGGTTGCGTCGCACCGAGAAGTCGGCCGATCACAACACCCTGGACGAAGCCATCGAACTGCTGGGAATTTCCTCCCTGCTCAAACGCCGCCCGCAGGAGCTGTCTGGCGGTGAGCGGCAACGGGTAGCCATCGCCCGCGCCCTGGCCACCCGGCCGAGACTGCTACTGCTGGATGAACCACTTGCTTCCCTGGATCTTCCACGCCGGCACGAAATCATGCCGTGGCTTGAGCGCTTGCGCGACCAACTGGCGACACCCATGCTCTACGTCACGCATTCGATGGACGAGCTGAGCCGGCTGGCAGACGAAGTGGTGGTCCTCGAAAATGGGCAGGCCGTCGCCGTTGGCCCCGTTGGCGAGATTCTGGCGCGGGGTGACTTGCCCGCACTGGCAGGCGAAGAGGCCGCAACCGTGATTCAGGGAACGGTCGTCGAGCGAGATCCGCACTGGCATCTCGCCCGCGTTCAACTCAAGGAGCGATGCATCGTCGTCCGTGACAGCGGACTGCCCTCTGGCAGTCGCGTTCGGCTGCGCGTGCTGGCGCGCGATGTCAGCCTGACGCTCGATGAGCCGATGCGCAGCAGCATCCAGAACCACCTCCCCGGCGTGGTTGACGCCGTCATGGCAGACAGCCATCCTGCGCAAGCGTTGGTGCGCGTTCGTTGCGACAGCCAGTCCTTGATTTCGCGCGTGACGTGGAAGTCCGTCGAGGAACTGCAAATCAAACCGGGCTTGCCAATCTGGATCCAGGTGAAATCCGTGGCCGTCATTGCCTGAGCGTGGCCAGTGGATCGACTGAAGCGGACCCAGGGTTCCTGGCCAACGATTCGGCGGCTTTGCCAGAGGCCCTTCGCAGCGCGCCTGGTCTGCCCTGCCCTGACTCCGTAAAAGGGATCAGCCCAGCCCCTGCGCCGCCATGTAGTGCTGGCGCCATTCCTCAAACGGCAGCGTGTCGGCCGCCTCGATGGCCTTTTGGGCCGCCACGGATTCATCGGCCAGCGCGGCAAACCGCGCCTGCTGGGTGTCGCTCCAGGGCAAATCCAGCAGCGCGTCGCGCGCCAGGGCCGACTGGCGGGTGGTGAACCCGGTGAAGCTGTTGCCGTGCTCGCGCGCCATGTGCGCCAGCACGCGGGCCGAAGGCGTCTGCGCTGGGTGGGCCAGCGTGGCGCGGGCGCTGGCCAGCGCGGCGCTGTAATCGGTGCTGTGGTGCGTGGTATCGAGCGCGGCGGCCAGCGGCGCGCACTCTTGCAGCACCTGCGCAGCCCAGTCCACCAGCGGAACATTGCGGCCATTGCGCACCAGGCACAGGCCCGGTTCGCGGCCACGCGCGGCCGTGAGATGCTGGTTGTGCTTGAGCTCGGTGATCTCTTGCGGCGTGTCGGGCGGGCTGTCGGTCAGCAGGCAGTGCAGCAAAAACACATCCAGCAGCCGCATGGTCTCGGCCGTGATGCCCACGGGCACGAACGGGTCCAGGTCCATCAGGCGCACCTCAACGTATTCGACCCCGCGCTCGCGCAGCGCATGCAGCGGGCGCTCGCCGGGCTCTATCACCCGCTTGGGGCGGATGGTGCCGTAAAACTCGTTTTCGATCTGCAGCAGGCTGGTGCCCAGCTGGTTGTAGTCGCCACCGGGGTTGCGGATGCCCACGGCTTCATAGGCGGGATACGGCTGCGTGAGCGCCTCGTGCAACGAGTCGGCATAGCCATCGAGGCCGTTGTAGCTGACGGCCAGCGTGGCCTGCGCGTCGCTCTGGTAGCCCAGGCGGCCCATGCGCAGCGAGGTGGCGTGCGGCAGGTAAAGCGCCTGCTCGCTCAGGCGCTGCATGGCATGCGGGCGCCCCTGCGCAAAGCACGGGCTCAACGCGGGCGAGGCGCCAAACAGGTACAGCAGCACAAAGGCGTGGCGCCGAAAGTTGCGGATCAGCGCGAAATACTGCTCGCTGCTCACGCCGGGCATGGACCAGTTGTAGTGAATGCCGCAAATGGTCTGCATGCGCCGGCCGTAGCGGTGGCCCAGGCCCATGCGGTACACGCTTTTGGCGCGCCCCACATTGGAGCTGCCGTAGCGCGCCAGCGGAATGGTTTCGTCGGTGGGCAGGCGGCAGGGCATGCTCGACACCCACAGCATTTCGTCGCCCTGCTCGTGCAGCGTGCGCAGGGCGAACTGGTGGATCTCGGTGAGTTCATCCAGGCACTGCTGCACGCCCCGGTGCGCGCCGGTAACCAGCTCGATCTGCGACTCGCTGTAGTCGGTGGTGATGTGCGGGTGGGTGAGCGCCGAGCCCAGCGCCATCGGGTGCGGCGTAAGGGCCAGATCGCCCGTGGGCAGCACGCGCAGGCCTTCTTTTTCGATGCCGCGGCGGATGCCAGCCAGGGCATCGGGGGGGCAGGCGGTGATTTTTTGCTGCAAGGTGCTCATATCTTTGTTACCGATCGTCGGGGTCGGCCCGGAACTTAGCACGGCGCAGCGACATCCGCCTGCCGGCCCGTCAAACCCTTGCCGCCAAGGCCTTGCCCACTTCGTTGGTGCCCTGGGCTGCGCCGCTTTGTGGTATCTGCTCGCCGGTGCGGTCGCACGCCTCGGTCAGGCGCGCGGCCAGCTGCTCGGGCACATCGGCGCCCAAGCCCAGGTGAATGCCCTGCGTGAGCGTGATGTGCGCCGCCTCGAAGGTGCCGGCGCCCGCGCACAAAATGGTGCGCGTGGGCGCGCTCTCGTGCGCCAGCACCAGCATGGCGGGCACCACGGCCTCGGGCTTCAGGGCGGCCAGCACCTCCTCGGGCATCAGGCCTTCGGTCATGCGGGTGGCAGCCGTGGGCGCCAGGGCGTTGACATGGATGTGGTGCTTGGCGCCCTCGATGGCCAGCGTCTGCATCAGGCCCACCTGCGCCAGCTTGGCGGCGCCGTAGTTGGCCTGGCCAAAGTTCCCATACAGGCCGGTGGACGAGGTGGTCATGACGATACGGCCATAGTCCTGCGCCACCATGTGCGGCCACACGGCCTTGCAGCAGTGGGCGGCGCCCATCAGGTGCACATCCACCACGAGGCGGAAATCGGCCATGTCCATCTTGGCAAAGCTCTTGTCGCGCAGGATGCCGGCGTTGTTCACCAGAATGTCCACCCGGCCCCAGGCGGCGATGGCCTGCTGCACCATGGCTTGCACGGCGGCAAAGTCGGTGACCGATGCACCATTGGCCAGCGCCTCGCCACCGGCGGCGCGAATTTCATCGACCACCGCCTGCGCCGGGCTGACCGAGCCGCCCTCGCCGTGCACGCCGCTGCCCAGGTCGTTGACCAGCACTTTGGCGCCGCGCGCCGCCAGCGCCAATGCATGCTGGCGGCCCAGACCGCCACCGGCGCCCGTCACGATGGCCACGCGGCCTTTGAAATCAATCGCCATGCTGAAATCACTCCCCTGTGTTGTGATGAATGTGGAAAATACTGCAGCACTCTACGCCACAAAGAGCGCCCCACCAGTCCATTGCGTGACTGCCTGCCCCCCATGAAAGCCCCCATGCAGCCTGCCGCCCCCGTTGATTCCGAAACACCCCGCGCTGCCGCCACCGTGGTGCTGCTGCGCGACGCCGCCGCCGGCCCCGAGGTGCTGCTGCTGCGCCGCCACGCCAAGGCATCGAACATGGCGGGGGTGTATGTGTTTCCCGGCGGCAAGCTCGATGCCGACGACGCCACCCTGAACCCCGCCGCCCACCTCGACCAGCCGCATGCCGCGCTACACGAGCGCCTGAACGAGCCCGACACCGACCACCCCACCGCCGCCGGCCTGTATGTGGCCGCGTTGCGCGAAGCGCTGGAGGAATGCGGCCTGCTGCTGGCCGAGCCCATGGTGAGCGACGCCCCGGTAGATGCCCTGCGCGCCCGCGCCATGCTGCGCGAAGGCCAGCCGTTTGCGCAGGTGCTGGCCGCACTGCAGCTGCGCCTGCAAACCCGCCAGCTCGCGCCCTGGTCGCGCTGGATCACGCCGCTGGCGCCCACCATGGGCACGCGCCGCTTTGACACGCGCTTTTTTGTCGCCCAGGCGCCCGCCGACCAGACCGCGCGGCACGACGACGAGGAAACCACCGACAGCGTGTGGCTGGCACCGCGCACGGCGCTGGAGCAATACCGCGATGGCCGCATCGACCTGGCGCCGCCGCAAATCATGAGCCTGGCCCATCTGGCGCGCCATGCCAGCGTGGCCAGCGTGCTGGCCGCCGCACGCAGCCAGCGCCCGCCCCTGATCCTGCCCGAGCCGTTTGACCACGAGGGCGTGCGCGTGATCTGCTACCCCGGCGATGCCATGCACCCGGTGCGCGAGCGCGCCCTGCCCGGCCCCACGCGGCTGCATTACCGCGAGCGCCGCTTCACCCCGGAACAGGGCTTTGACGCGCTGTTTGACTGACGCACGAAAATGCGGCGGCGGCGCAGGGTTGCGCAGCCGCATCACCTGTGCATTGCGGCCATGCGAGCCAAACTATTGAATTGATAGCATGTAGCGCTTATTCCATAAGCGCTGCAACCCATTTTTATTGCAAAAAGGATTCCCATGAAAGCCAGCTGGAACGGCGTGGTGGTTGCCGAGAGCGACGACACCGTGGTGGTCGAAGGCAACCATTACTTCCCCGAAAGCGCGCTCAAGCGCGAGTACTTCACCTTCAGCAACCACAAGACCACCTGCGCATGGAAAGGGCAGGCAAGTTACCTGTCGCTGCTGGTCGATGGCGAGATGAACACCGACGCGGCGTGGTTCTATGCCGACCCCAAGCCCGAGGCCGAAGAAATCCGCGGCCGCGTTGCGTTCTGGAAAGGCGTCAAGGTGGCCGCCTGAGCCACACCGGCAGCGAACGGAATCTGCGCCAAAGCCGCGCCGGTTATCCCTGCCAGCGCTGGACAATCATGTGGATAAGTTTTGACAAGCCTTGTATGACAGCGCCAAGTGGTTGATTCATAAAGGAATCCCCTGCGCCGCCTGTTTTTTAAGCAGTGCAGTCCACATCGACACCGGCTTATCCCAGCCCGCACTGGACAATCTTGTGGATAACTTTTGACAAGCCCTGTATGGCGGCGCCAAGCCCTTGATTTGTAAAGAAATCCATCGCATCGCCTATTTTTTAGGCGCCACCCACGCGCAAACACGGCGGCATACATTGCTACTTTTTCAATAGCTTTCACCGCTTTACTGGTAAGCGCTAGAACCGTTTTTTATCCAAATCATGCCCATCGATGCCCGTGAACACAGCCCTGCCGCCGCGCGCAACAGCGGCCCCATCCTGGCGGTATTGAAGGCCTTGCTGCCCGAGCGCGGTGCCGCACTGGAGATTGCCAGCGGCACGGGCCAGCATGCGGCCTGCTTTGGCGCGGCCTTGCCCGGCTGGACCTGGCAGCCCACCGATGCAGCGCCCCACGGCTTCGCCTCGATTGCCGCCTGGAGCGCCGACGCGGGCGCCAGCAACGTGCGGGCGCCGCTGCTGCTGAATGTGCTTTCAGACCGCTGGCCGAGCACAGGCCACGCTTTCACCACGCCCTTTGACCTCATCTACTGCGCCAACATGCTGCACATCGCGCCCTGGGCGTGCTGCGCAGGCCTGATGCAGGGCGCCGCAAGGCACCTCGCGCCCACGGGGCACCTGGTCACCTACGGGCCCTACCTTGAAGACGATGTGCCCACAGCCCCCGGCAACCTGCAGTTCGATGCCAGCCTGCGCGCCCAGAACCCCGCATGGGGCATTCGTGCGCTCAGCGATGTGGCGCGCGAAGCGCAGCACGCCGGCCTGCGCCTGGCCGCACGCCACGCGCTGCCCGCCAACAACCTGCTGCTGGTGTGGCAACGCACCGCTCCCAGCCATTGATCACCCTTGAAACCATGAGCGACTCCTCCCATTCCCCCATGACAGCGCCCTTTTTCATCGCCCGCGTTGCACCCGACGGTGCGCAATGCGATGCCTGGCCCGACCAGCCGCTGCTGGTTTCGCTGGAGCAAGGCGGCATCGACTGGCCCAGCTCGTGCCGCAACGGCACCTGCCGCACTTGCCTCGCGCAGCTGCGCCAGGGCAGCGTGCGCTACGAGATCGAGTGGCCGGGGCTGTCGGCCGAAGAAATGGCCGAGGGCTGCGTGCTGCCCTGCGTGGCCTATCCCGTGAGCGATGTCGAACTGCAAGCCTGAACTTGCCTGGCCGACGGCAGGCCGGCCCGGTCTGAACTAAAATCGTCGGCTTTGGAGTTCTGCGCACCGCGCCGATCTCTGCACCGTGCGGCCGCGCCGCATCGCATGTTCTTTGGGGCGGGCCTTGCAGGCCTGCACAGCCGTCTGGCCTCGGGAACCTGCGCTGCAGCCCGACCGCTCACTGCGCCCCCCAACGAAAGCCCCCCCATGAACACCCCCCTCACCCCCGCGCCCATCTCGCCGGTGCAAGACATCGTGGCCGAGATGCGCGCCGGGCGCATGGTCATCCTGGTGGACGAAGAAGACCGTGAAAACGAAGGCGACCTGGTGCTGGCGGCCGACCATGTCACGCCAGAAGCCATCAACTTCATGGCGCGCTTCGGCCGCGGCCTGATCTGCCTGACGCTCACACGCGAGCGCTGCGAACACCTCAAGCTGCCGCCCATGGCCACCCGCAACGGAACCGCCTACAGCACGGCCTTCACGGTTTCGATCGAGGCCGCAGAGGGCGTGACCACCGGCATCTCGGCCGCCGACCGCGCGCGCACCGTGCAGGTGGCCGTGGCCAAGGGCAGCCAAGCCAGCGACCTGGTGCAGCCCGGCCACATCTTCCCGCTGCAGGCGGTGGACGGCGGCGTGCTCATGCGCGCGGGCCACACCGAGGCCGGCTGCGACCTGTCGGCCATGGCCGGCTGCAGCCCCGCCGCCGTGATCTGCGAGATCATGAAGGACGACGGCACCATGGCGCGCCTGCCCGACCTGCAGATTTTTGCCGCCGAACACGGCATCAAGATCGGCACCATTGCCGACCTGATCGAGCACCGCAGCCGCACCGAATCGCTGGTCGAGAAGATGGGCCAGCGCACGCTGCAGACGGCCTATGGCGAGTTCACCGCCCACGCCTTTCGCGACAAGCCCAGCCGGGCCGTGCACCTGGCGCTGGTCAAGGGCCAGTGGGGCGCCGACGACGTGGTGCCCGTGCGCGTGCACGAACCGCTGTCGGTGCTGGATGCGCTGGAAGTGAACCGCTCCATGCACTCGTGGGGCCTGGACACCAGCCTGCACTACATCGCAGCCCAAGGCCAGGGCGTGGCCGTGCTGCTCAACTGCGGCGAAAGCGCCGCGCAGCTGCTGGAGCAATTTGAAGGCACGGCGCGTGCCGCGCAGGCGCCCGAGCGCGGCCGCATGGACCTGCGCACCTACGGCGTGGGCGCGCAAATCCTGCGCGAAGTGGGCGTTGCCAAGATGCAACTCATGGGCCAGCCGCGGCGCATGCCCAGCATGGCGGGCTACGGCCTCGAAATCACCGGCTACATCCCCAAGGAATAAACCATGCTTGACGCAGACAAAGGCACAGCAGACAGGCTCGATGGCACAAAACTGCACATCGGCATCGTCCAGGCCCGCTTCAATGAAGGCATCACCAACGCGCTGGCCCAGGCCTGCCGCAGTGCACTGCTCGACCTGGGCGTGCAGGAAAAGCACATCACCCATGTGCGGGTGCCCGGCGCCCTCGAAGTGCCCCTGGCACTGCAGGCCCTGGCCGAGCGCGACGAGTTCGACGCGCTGATCGCGCTGGGCTGCATCATCCGCGGCGAAACCTACCATTTCGAACTGGTGGCCAACGAATCGGGCGCCGCAGTCACGCGCATCGGGCTGGACTACCAAATGCCGATTGCGAACGCCATCCTCACCACCGAAAACCTGGACCAGGCCATTGCGCGCCAGACCGAAAAAGGCCGTGATGCCGCCTACGTGGCGGTGGAAATGGCCCACCTGCTGGAAGAATTGTCATGAGCGAACCCACCACGCCCGCCGCGCCCACGGCGGCACGCCCCCCCAAGCAGGCCCGCACCGGCCTCAAAAGCAACGGCATGCGCAAGGCGGCCTCCAAATCCAACCGCAGCCGCGCCCGCGAGTTCGCGCTGCAGGCGCTGTACCAGCACATCGTGGGCCGCAACGAGGCCACGGCCATTGATGCGTTCACGCGCGATCTGGCCGGCTTTCACAAGGCAGACGCCGCGCACTACAACGCCGTGCTGCACGGCTGCATCAACACGGCCGCCGAGCTCGATGCCCTGATCACCCCGCTGCTTGACCGCAAGATGGCCGAGATCTCGCCCATCGAGCACGCCACCATGTGGATCGGGGTGTATGAGTTCCAGCATTGCCTGGATGTGCCCTGGCGCGTGGTGCTCAACGAATGCATCGAACTGGCCAAGGAATTTGGCGGCACCGACGGCCACAAGTATGTGAATGCCGTGCTCAACGGCCTGGCGCCTCGCCTGCGCGCGGCCGAGGTGGCGGCCGACAAGGGTGCAGCGCCCGCCGCCGCACCCGCCCACACCGACGCTGGCGCCTGAACCAGCGCCTTGACCAGCGCTTGAACCAGCGTTACAGGCCGCCCTGCGGCCCGCCTTTTTCGCCACCACCCGCCCAACGCGGGCAGGATCTCGCCCCATGAAGTTTTCCCGGCGCGCCGAGCGCATTGATCCGTTTTATGTGATGGAAGTCGCCAAGGCCGCACAGGCCATGGCCCGCGAGGTGGCCGGCAGCAGCCAGCCCATGATCTTTCTGAACATTGGCGAGCCCGATTTCACGGCGCCCCCGCTTGTGCAGGAGGCCGCCGCGCGCGCCGTGCGCGATGGCGCCACGCAATACACGCAATCGCTGGGCTACGAGCCCCTGCGCGAACGCATCAGCGGCTGGTACCAGCAGCGCTTTGGCGTCAACGTGCCGGCGCGGCGCATCGTGGTGACGGCGGGTGCTTCGGCGGCGCTGCACCTGGCCTGCCTGGCGCTGATCGAGGCGGGCGACGAAGTGCTGATGCCCGACCCGAGCTATCCGTGCAACCGGCATTTCGTCAGCGCCGCCGAAGGCAACGCCGTGCTGATCCCCACCACCGCCGCCGAGCGCTACCAGCTGAGCGCCGACAAGGTGCAGGCCGCCTGGAACAGCAAGACGCGCGGCGTGCTGCTGGCCTCGCCCTCCAACCCCACGGGCACCTCCATTGCGCCCGATGAACTGCGCCGCATCCACGGCGTGGTGCAGGAGCGGGGCGGCGTGACGATGATCGACGAGATCTATCTGGGCCTCTCATACGACGATGCCTTTGGCCAGACGGCCCTGGCCATCGACGACAACGTCATCAGCATCAACAGCTTCAGCAAATACTTCAACATGACGGGCTGGCGCCTGGGCTGGATGGTGGTGCCCGATGCCATGGTGCCGGTGGTCGAGCGTCTGGCGCAAAACCTGTTCATCTGCGCCAGCACCGTCTCGCAACTGGCGGCCATGGCCTGCTTCGAGCCCGAGAGCATCGCCGAATACGAACGCCGGCGCGCCGAGTTCAAGGCCCGGCGCGACTACTTCATCCCCGAACTGCAGGCCCTGGGCCTGGCCGTGCCCGTGATGCCCGACGGCGCCTTTTATGCCTGGGCCGATTGCACCAGCGCCTGCGAAAAGCTCGGCGTGCAGGGCAGCTGGGACTTTGCCTACGAGCTGATGCGCCGCGCCCATGTGGCCGTGACGCCGGGGCGCGACTTCGGCACAGCCGAGACACAGCGATTCGTGCGCTTCTCGACGGCCAATTCGATGGCGCAGTTGCAGGAATCGGTGGCGCGCCTGCGCGGATTGCTGGGCTGAACTGAAATGAACGGCCCCCACGCTCATCATTGCATGTATCGCTGCCCCCCAAGGGGGCGCTCAGCGCCCTTCGGGCGGCCGTGCGGACGCTGAACCATGCCCTTCGAGTTCCCCATCCGCATCTACTGGGAAGACACCGATGCCGGCGGCATCGTGTTTTATGCCAACTACCTGAAGTTCTTTGAACGCGCCCGCACCGAGTGGCTGCGCTCGCTGGGCATTGGCCAGCAGCAGTTGCGGGAACAAACGGGCGGAATGTTCGTCGTAACCGATGCCCGCCTGCGCTACCTGCGCCCGGCCCGCCTGGACGATGCACTCATTGTTACCGCCCATTTGCAGGAAGCAGGCCGCGCGTCCTTGACAATCGTGCAGCAGGCGCTATTGAATAATGAGCAATTGACCGATCAACCGCGCGTTTTGCTGAGCGAAGGCACCATCCGTATCGGCTGGGTGGACGCCGCCAGCATGCGCCCCGCAAGAATCCCGAGCACCCTTCTGGAACAACTTTCATGAATTCCCAAGACATGTCCATCGTCACCCTGGTGCTGCAAGCCAGCTGGGTGGTGCAACTCGTCATGCTGCTGCTGCTGGGCGTCTCCGTCGCCAGCTGGGCCGCCATCTTCCGCAAGCTGTTTGCCTTGAAGCGCGTCAAGGCACTCAACGAAGATTTCGAGCGCGACTTCTGGTCGGGCACCAGCCTCAACGACCTGTATGCCAGCGCCGCGCAGAACGCCAAGAACGCCGGGCCCATGGAACGCATCTTCGCCAGCGGCATGCGCGAACACCAGAAGCTGCGCGAGCGCCGCATCACCGACCCCGGCACGCTGCTCGACGGCGCCCGCCGTGCCATGCGCGCCAGCTTTCAGCGCGAGATGGACGTGGTCGAATCCAGCCTGTCCTTTTTGGGCTCGGTGGCCTCGGTGAGCCCCTACGTGGGCCTGTTCGGCACGGTGTGGGGCATCATGCACGCGTTCACGGGCTTCGCCGGAATGGAACAGGTCACGCTGGCCACCGTGGCGCCCGGCATTGCCGAAGCCCTGGTGGCCACGGCCCTGGGCCTGTTCTCCGCCATCCCGGCCGTGATCGCCTACAACCGTTTTGCGCGCGACATCGACCGCGTGGCCAATCACCAGGAGACCTTCATCGAAGAGTTCTCCAACATCCTGCAGCGCAACCTGGGCGCCCACCCCGGCTCGCCCTCGGGCCACTGAGCCGGGAGACCGATATGCCCGCAATGGCCTCGCGCACAGGCAGCCGCCGCCGCTCCATGAACGAAATCAACATGGTGCCCTTCATCGACGTGATGCTGGTGCTGCTCATCATCTTCATGGTGACGGCGCCCATGCTCACGCCCAGTTCGGTCAATGTTCCCTCTGTCGGCAAGGGCGCCAAGGTGCCCAAGACGCGGGCCGACGTGATCGTGGAAAAGGACGGCAGCGTGCGCTTCAAGGCCGACGGCAACGAGCGCCCGGTGCCGCTTCAAAACCTGGGCGCCACGGCCAAAAACTGGCTCAAGGACCAGCCCGAGGACACGCCGGTGCTCATCAGCGCCGACAAGGACGTTTCCTACGAATCGGTCATGAAAGCCATGTCGGCCCTGCAACAGGCCGGTGTGGCCCGCGTTGCACTGGCAGTCAAGAGCGGCGGCTGAGCGCCGCCCCGCCCCCACCGTAATCGCATGCACGCCCACGACGACCGCGACCAGTTTGCCCCGCCCCGCCCCCCGGCACGCCTGCGCGCCATTGCGCTGGCCGTGCTGGCACACGCCATCCTGATTGCGGCCCTGACCTGGGGCGTGAACTGGAAAAGCAGCGCCGACATGCCGGCCGTGCAGGCCGAGCTGTGGTCGGCCGTTGCACAACAGGCGGCCCCCAGGGCGGTGGAACCGCCGGCACCCACACCCGAGCCGGTGCCCGAGCCGCCCCCACCCACACCGGCCCCGCCACCCCCACCGCCCCCTCCACGGCAGGCAGAACCCGACACCCGCGAAGCCGACATTGCCATCGAGCGCGAGAAAAAACGCCTGGAGAAAGAAAAGAAAGAGCGCCAGCAGCAGCTCGAACGCGAGAAACGCGAGCGCGAGCGCAAGGAAGAAGAGCGCCGCGAGCGCCTGGAGCAAGAGAAAAAGGAACGCCTGCAAAAGGAAAAGGCCGAACAGCAAAAAGCCGAGCGCGAGAAAGAACGCCTGGACAAGCTGGAAAAGCAAAAGCAACAGGCCGAAGACAAAAAACGCCAGGCGCAGGAAGACAAGCGCAAGCAGGACGCCCTCGCCAAGGCCGATGCCAAGGCGGCCGAAGCCCGCCGCCAGGAAAACATCCGCCGCATGCAAGGCCTGGCCGGCGCCACGGGCGGCGAAAGCGCCACCGGCAAGGCCCTGCGTGATTCAGGCCCCTCGGGCAGCTATGGCGGCAAGGTGGCAGCCAAGGTCCGCCCCAACATCGTGTACCCCGATGCCATCGCCGGCAATCCGCGCGCGGTGGTGCAGGTGCGCGCGGCGCCCGATGGCACCATCGTCGGCACCAAGCTGATCCAGTCCAGCGGCAACAAGGCCTGGGACGACGCCGTGCTGCGCGCACTGGACAAGACCGAGTCGCTGCCCCGCGACGTGGACGGACGCGTTCCATCCACGCTGGAAATCGGTTTTCGCCCGCAGGATTGAAAATTTGACGACGCCGTGGCCGGCCGCCCCGCTGCGCGCGCATTCCGCTGGCGTCGCCGGCCGAAGGCGCATGGGTAGCGCGCGTGCTCGAACCCGGCACAATTTAGAGAAAATAAGCCTCTAGCGCTCATACAGAAAGCGCTATTAGCTATTAAACAAATAGCAAAAAGCCCGATGCTCTCGCGAGCACCGGGCTTTTTTTAGCCTTGAAAGGCGTTGATCGCTCAGGCGGCTACGCCGTCGGCCACGTCCTTGTACTCAGCGATCTGGTCGAAGTTCATGTACTTGTAGATCTTGTCGCCATTGGCGCTGAGCACGCCCATGTCGGCCAGGTATTCGGCCTTGCTCGGGATGCGGCCCAGCTTGGAGCAGATGGCTGACAGTTCGGCAGAACCCAGGTACACGTTGGTGTTCTTGCCCAGGCGGTTGGGGAAATTGCGCGTGCTGGTGGACATCACGGTGGCGCCTTCCTTCACCTGCGCCTGGTTGCCCATGCACAGCGAGCAGCCCGGCATTTCCATGCGGGCACCAGCGGCGCCGAACACGCCGTAGTGACCCTCTTCGGTGAGCTGGTGCGCGTCCATCTTGGTGGGAGGGGCCATCCACAGCTTGACCGGGATGTCCTTCTTGCCTTCGAGCAGCTTGGAAGCTGCGCGGAAGTGGCCGATGTTGGTCATGCACGAGCCAATGAACACTTCATCGATCGGGGCGCCAGCCACGTCCGACAGCGTCTTGGCGTCGTCGGGGTCGTTGGGGCAGCAGACGATGGGCTCGGTGATCTCGGCCAGGTCGATCTCGATCACGGCGGCGTATTCGGCGTCGGCATCGGGTGCCAGCAGCTCGGGCTTGGCCAGCCAGGCTTCCATGGCCTGGATGCGGCGGCCGATGGTGCGCGCGTCGGCATAGCCCTGGGCAATCATGTTCTTGAGCAGCACGATGTTCGAGTTGATGTACTCGATGATCGGCTCCTTGTTCAGGCGCACGGTGCAGCCGGCGGCAGAGCGCTCGGCCGAGGCGTCGGACAGCTCGAATGCCTGCTCGACCTTCATGTCGGGCAGACCTTCGATTTCGAGGATGCGTCCCGAGAAGATGTTCTTCTTGCCCTTTTTCTCCACAGTCAGCAGGCCGGCCTTGATGGCATACAGCGGAATCGCGTGCACCAGGTCGCGCAGCGTGACGCCGGGCTGCATCTGGCCCTTGAAGCGCACCAGCACCGATTCCGGCATGTCGAGCGGCATCACGCCCGTGGCCGCGGCAAACGCCACCAGGCCCGAACCTGCGGGGAAGCTGATGCCGATGGGGAAGCGGGTGTGCGAATCGCCACCGGTGCCCACGGTGTCGGGCAGCAGCATGCGGTTGAGCCAGCTGTGGATGATGCCGTCGCCGGGCTTGAGCGAGATGCCGCCGCGGTTGCTGATGAACTCGGGCAGTTCGTGGTGCATCTTCACGTCCACGGGCTTGGGGTAAGCGGCCGTGTGGCAGAAGGACTGCATCACCAGATCGGAGCTGAAACCCAGGCAGGCCAGGTCTTTCAGCTCGTCGCGCGTCATGGGGCCGGTGGTGTCTTGGGAGCCCACCGAGGTCATCTTGGGCTCGCAATAGGTGCCGGGCAGCACGCCCTGGCCTTCTGGCAGGCCGCAGGCACGGCCGACCATCTTCTGCGCCAGCGTGAAGCCCTTGCCGTGGCCCTTGGGCACTTGCGGCAGACGGAACAGCGTGCTCACGGGCAGGCCCAGCGCCTCGCGCGCCTTGGTGGTGAGGCCCCGGCCGATGATCAGCGGAATGCGGCCGCCGGCGCGCACTTCGTCGAACAGCACGTCGCTCTTGACGGTGAACTCGGCAATGACCTTGCCATCCTTGAGGGCCTTGCCCTCGTAGGGGCGCAGCTCGATGGTGTCGCCCATGTTCATCTGGCTGACGTCGAGTTCGATGGGCAGCGCGCCCGCGTCTTCCATGGTGTTGTAGAAGATGGGAGCGATCTTGCTGCCCAGGCAGACGCCGCCGAAACGCTTGTTCGGCACGAAGGGGATGTCTTCGCCCGTGAACCACAGCACGCTGTTGGTGGCCGACTTGCGGCTCGAACCCGTGCCCACCACGTCACCCACGTAGGCCACGAGGCTGCCCTTGGCGCGCAGGTCTTCGATGAACTTCACCGGGCCGCGCTTGCCGTCTTCCTCAGGGGTGATGCCGTCGCGCTTGTTCTTGAGCATGGCCAGCGCATGCAGCGGAATGTCGGGGCGGCTCCAGGCGTCGGGCGCGGGCGACAGGTCGTCGGTGTTGGTTTCGCCGGTGACCTTGAGCACCGTGAGCTGGATGCTTTGCGGCACTTCAGGGCGGCTGGTGAACCACTCGGCATCGGCCCAGCTTTGCAGCACGGCCTTGGCGAAGGTGTTGCCCTGGTCGGCCTTTTCCTTGACGTCATGGAACTGGTCGAACATCAGCAGGGTTTTCTTCAGGCCCTCGGCCGCCACGGCGGCCACGGCAGCGTCGTCGAGCAGGTCGATCAGCGGCGTGAGGTTGTAGCCGCCCAGCATGGTGCCCAGCAACTCGGTGGCCTTTTCACGGCTGATGAGCGTGCATTTTTCGGTACCGTGCGCCACGGCGGCCAGGTAGCTGGCCTTGACCTTGGCGGCATCGTCCACGCCGGCGGGCACGCGGTGCGTGATCAGATCAAGCAGGGTTGCTTCCTCGCCTGCGGGCGGGTTCTTCAGCAACTCGATCAGTTCGCTGGTCTGCTTGGCGCTCAAAGGCAGGGGCGGAATGCCCAATGCGGCGCGTTCGGCCACATGGTCACGGTAGGCTTTCAACATCGATTTTCTCCGGTTGCGTTCTATAAAGTGGGTCAGGTGCGTGCCGGAAACCGGGCGCACCGCAATCGTTATTGCTTGGCGACGGGCAGGGGTTCGAGCACGCTGGGGGGCGGGTTCTTCTTGAGGGATTCGGCCACCAGGTTTTGCTCGGGGCTCATGCATTCATCGGCCAGGCGCTGGCCGCGCTTTTGGTCCATGAGCATGGACTTGTTGGCAATCTGCAGCCAGACCGCGCCGCCCTTCTGGTCTTCCAGACGCACCGCGCCGGTGGAGGTTTCAACCGGCGCCATGCGGTACTTGAAGCCCTTGCCTTCCACATCGAAGTGGCCGGGCGAGGCGGGGTCGGCTTTCAGGGTGACGTGGGCACCGAGCTCGCAGGCAATGCGGCCTACATGCACGCGTTGGGCAATGGCCAATTCGGCAGGCGAAAGTGCGGCCTCGGCGGCCATGATGCCCGCAGCCACCTGACCGGTGGCAGACCTGAGCTGGGTGCGGCTGCTTGGAGGCTCTGCCTTGGCGGTCTTGGCGGTCTTGGCTTTGGCTGGTGCCTTGGCGGTTGCCTTGGCAGCCGGTTTGGCTGCAGGCTGTGCGGGTGTCTGGGCCAGCGCAAAGGCGGGCGCCAGCAGCATCAGGGCAGAGGCGATAAAGGTTTTCATCAGAGATCCTGCAGGTAAATGTTCAGGGACAGGCTTGTTCAGGGACAGGGGGCACAGAAGGGGCGAACCACGGGCCCACGGCCGCAGGCAAAGTGCGCCCGGTGCTGTGCGCACGCTCCAGCAACTGCCAGTAATAGCGGTAACTGGCACGGTCATGCAAGGTGCCGTCAAAACTGATGGGAGCCCAATCAGCGTCTGCGGCAGCAGCTATTATTTTTGATGCAACTTCAATGTCATCCTGCGTGGGCGCAAAGGCCTCGAGGATGGGTCGGATCTGCGCCGGGTGGATGCTCCACATGCGCGTGTAGCCAAACTCGCGGGCAGCGCGGCTGGCTGCGGCCTGCATGGCCGCCATGTCGCTGAATTCGGTCACTACGCAGTGCGAAGGCACCTTGCCATGGGCATGGCAGGCGGAGGCGATTTCCAGCTTGGCACGCACCACCAGCGGGTGCGAGAACTGCCCCGACGAGGTCATGGCCGATGCGGGAATGGCGCCGCCATGGGCCGACACAAAATCCATCAGCCCAAAGCTCAGGCTTTGCACCAGCGGGTGCGCGGCGATCTCGAAGGCTCGGTGCACCGCAGCCGGGGATTCGATCAGCACCTGCAGGGGCAGATGCCCGGCCGATGCGCGTTGCAGGGCTTTTTCGGCCTGTATCACGTCATCCACCGACTCGACCTTGGGCAGCATGATGTGGGTAAGCCGATGACCGGCTTCCCCGGCAATGGTGGCCACATCGTTGGTAAATGCGGGGTGGTCCACGGGGTGCACCCGCGCACCCACGCGCGCCGCCGGGGCGGCATCGCGCGCCAGGGCAGCCACCAGGGCCGCGTGCGCTGCTTCGTCACCCACCGGGGCACCGTCTTCGCAATCGAGCGTGACGTCAAAGACGCACGCGCCGAACTCCTCGGTCATCTGGGCCTGCAATTGCAGGCTCTTGCGCATGCGTGCCGGGGCACCGCTGTAATGGTCGCACACCGGCAAGGTGGCGGAAGCCGCCTGGGCGCCTAGCAGCACCTCGCGCGGGTGGGCTCGCCCGCCCGCGCTGTTCACGCCAAAGGCTGCGCCGCCCTGGGGAAGGGAGGCACTGCCCGAGGGTGGTTCTGCGCGGCGCACAACGCTCATGGCATCAGAGCAGGTGCTTGACGCCGTCTTGCTCGCCTTGCAGTTCGGCCAGCGTGATGTTGATGCGCTCTTGCGAGAACGCGTCGATTTCCAGGCCTTCAACGATCTTGTACTCGCCGTTTTCGCAGGTGACGGGGAAGCCGAACATCGTGTCCTTGGGAATACCGTACTGGCCGTCCGAAGGAATACCCATGGTGACCCACTTGCCGTTGGTGCCCAGGGCCCAGTCACGCATGTGGTCGATGGCAGCGTTGGCAGCCGAGGCAGCCGACGACAGTCCACGGGCTTCGATGATCGCCGCGCCGCGCTTGCCCACCGTGGGCAGGAACACGTTGGCATTCCATTCCTGATCGTTGATCATCTTGGCAACGCTTTCGCCGTTGATGGTGGCGAAGCGGTAGTCGGCGTACATGGTGGGCGAATGGTTGCCCCAGACGGTCAGCTTTTCGATGTCGGCCACGGCCTTGCCGGTCTTGGCAGCGATCTGGCTGGCGGCGCGGTTGTGGTCCAGGCGCAGCATGGCGGTGAAGTTCTTGCGCGGCAGATCCGGCGCGCTCTTCATGGCGATGTAGGCGTTGGTGTTGGCGGGGTTGCCCACCACCAGCACCTTCACATCGCGGCTGGCCACGGCGTTCAGGGCCTTGCCTTGTGCGGTGAAGATGGCGCCGTTGACGGCCAGCAGCTCGGCGCGTTCCATGCCGGGGCCACGGGGGCGCGAACCCACCAGCAGGGCGTAGTCGGCATCCTTGAAGGCGGTCATCGGGTCGCTGTGGGCGGTCATCTCCACGAGCAGCGGGAAAGCGCAGTCATCGAGTTCCATCATCACGCCCTTGAGCGCTTTTTGCGGGCCTTCCACGGGCACTTCAAGCAGTTGCAGGATGACGGGCTGGTCCTTGCCCAGCATTTCGCCCGAGGCGATGCGGAACAGCAGGGCGTAACCGATTTGACCAGCAGCGCCGGTAACGGCAACACGGACGGGCTTCTTGCTCATGGTGAAAACTCCAGGAAATGGGAAAACAGGAATAGGTGAAATGCAAGCACCAGCGCCTGTTACCAGCAGCCCGTGCCCCGCAAAAACAGCCTTGGAGTGTACCGCCGATTGCTGCGACAGGTCAATTTGTCTTATGTCTTATATAAGATATGATCGAGCCCAGCCATCAGCGCGCGAGACTGCTTCGCGCAGCCGCTCCACCCTATTTTTCTTCGCCATGTCTTCGCTTTCGCTCCCCGTTGACGCGCCAGCGCCACCTCCCGGTGGTGCGGGCGCGGCGACACCGGCATTCAGCCCGCTGTACCAGCAGATCAAGGCGCTGATCCTGCAGAGCCTGCAGCAGGGCGAATGGAAGCCTGGCGAAGCCATTCCCAGCGAAATGGAACTGGCGGCGCGGTTTCGCGTGAGCCAGGGCACGGTGCGCAAGGCCATTGACGAGCTGGCGGCCGAAAACCTCGTGGTGCGCCGCCAGGGCAAGGGCACTTTCGTGGCCACCCATGCCGAGCAACATGTGCAATACCGATTCCTGAAGCTCTTGCCCGACAGCGGCGACGCCCGCGAAGAAGGCCCGGCACAACGCACCGTGCTGGAATGCCGGCGCGTGCGCGCCAGCGCCGATGTGGCGCGCGCCCTGGCGCTGCGCAGCGGCGACCCGGTGGTGCATGCGCGGCGCATCCTGTCGTTTGCGGGCGAACCCACCATTCTCGAAGACATCTGGCTGCCCGGCCAGGCCTTCAAGGGCCTGACGGCCGGGCAGATGGCCACCTACCAGGGCCCGACCTATGCCATGTTTGAACTCGACTTTGGCGTGCGCATGGTGCGGGCCGAAGAAAAAATCCGTGCCGTGCTGCCCGATGGCGAGCAGGCGCAGCTTTTGCACACCACCGCCAGCACCCCCCTGCTGAGCGTAGAGCGCATCGCCTACACCTACAACGATGTTCCCATGGAGTTACGACGAGGCCTTTACCGCACCGACACCCACCACTACCACAATGAATTGAGCTGACAACACGCTGGCACTTGAGCAGACACATCAAAATATTGCAGCAAGGGAATACCCCACTTGTTGCGTTGCAATAGAATTTTGTGTTCTTTGCACCGTCAAATTACAAAGTAGTTACATCCACGAAAGCACCCCGCCATGACAGAGCTTGCCAAAAAACGGCCTGAATTCCGCAACATCAACGCCTTCAAGGACCTCACCACCTACCGCATGGCACCTGCAGCATGGGTATCCATCCTGCACCGTGCCAGCGGCGTGATCATGTTCCTGCTGCTGCCGTTCATCCTCTGGATGTTTGACACGTCCGTGTCGTCCGAATTTTCTTTCGCGAAATTCAAGGCCGTCTTCAATATTGGCGTCGGCTTTGTGCCCGGCTGGTTCTTCAAGCTCCTGGCACTGGCGCTGATCTGGTCGTATCTGCACCACTTCACCGCAGGTCTGCGCCATCTGTGGATGGACATCAGCCACGACGCCGTGACCAAGGAGTTCGGCAAGACTTCGGCCATTGCCACGCTGGCGATCAGCATTGCGCTGACGCTGGTGCTGGGCGCGAAGCTGTTCGGTTTGTATTGAGTAACACAGCGGTTTCCGCCTTGGGCGGGGCCGCGCAAGCACCAAAGGAAAACACCATGTCCGTCAATTACGGCTCCAAGCGCATTGTTGTGGGCGCCCACTATGGTCTGCGTGACTGGCTCAGCCAGCGTGTGACCGCGGCCCTCATGGCCCTGTTCACCATCGCCCTGCTCGCGCAGCTGGTCTTCACCCAAGGCCCCATCGGCTACGACGTGTGGGCCGGCATTTTCTCTGCCCAGTGGATGAAGGTTCTGACCTTCTCCATCATCGTCGCACTGGCCTGGCATGTCTGGGTGGGCGTGCGCGACATTTTCATGGATTACATCCAGCCCGTGGGCCTGCGCCTGGTGCTGCAGATTTTCACCATCGTCTGGCTGGTCGGCTGCGCCGGCTGGGGTATCCAGGTTCTGTGGCGTCTCTGATTCCCGCGACTGAAGGCAAACAATGAGCTACACCAACGCTAACATCACCAAGCGCAAATTTGACGTTGTCATCATCGGCGCCGGCGGCTCCGGCATGCGCGCCGCGCTTGAACTCTCCCGCGCAGGCCTGAACGTGGCCTCGCTGTCCAAGGTGTTCCCCACCCGCAGCCACACTGTGGCAGCACAAGGCGGCGTTTCGGCCTCGCTGGGCAACATGTCCGAGGACAACTGGCACTACCACTTCTACGACACCATCAAGGGCTCCGACTGGCTGGGCGACCAGGACGCCATCGAGTTCATGTGCCGCGAAGCACCGAAGGTGGTGTACGAGCTCGAACACTTCGGCATGCCGTTCGACCGCAACCCCGACGGCACGATCTACCAGCGCCCCTTCGGCGGGCACACTGCCAACTACGGCGAAAAGCCCGTGCAGCGCGCCTGCGCCGCCGCTGACCGCACCGGCCACGCCATGCTGCACACGCTGTACCAGCAGAACGTGAAGGCCAAGACCAACTTCTTCGTCGAGTGGATGGCGCTGGATCTGATCCGCGACGCTGATGGCGATGTGGTCGGCGTGACCGCGCTGGAGATGGAAACCGGCGACCTGTACATCCTCGAAGCCAAGACCGTGCTGCTGGCCACCGGTGGTGCCGGCCGCATCTTTGCCGCCTCCACCAACGCCTTCATCAACACCGGTGACGGCCTGGGCATGGCGGCACGCGCCGGCATTGCGCTGCAGGACATGGAGTTCTGGCAGTTCCACCCCACCGGCGTGGCCGGTGCCGGCGTGCTGCTGACCGAAGGCTGCCGCGGCGAAGGCGCCATCTTGCTCAACAGCAATGGCGAGCGCTTCATGGAGCGCTATGCGCCCACCCTGAAGGATCTGGCGCCGCGCGATTTCGTCTCGCGCTCCATGGACCAGGAGATCAAGGAAGGTCGTGGCTGTGGTCCGAACAAGGACTATGTGATGCTCAAGCTCAGCCACCTGGGTGCGGACACCATCCACAAGCGCCTGCCGTCGGTGTATGAAATTGGCGTCAACTTTGCCAACGTGGACATCACCAAGGAAGACATTCCCGTGGTGCCCACCATCCACTACCAGATGGGCGGCGTGCCCACCAACATCAATGGCCAGGTGATCACCCAGGCCAATGGCATCAACAACGCCGTGGTGAACGGCCTGTATGCCGTGGGCGAATGCTCCTGCGTGAGCGTGCACGGCGCCAACCGCCTGGGCACCAACTCGCTGCTGGACCTGCTGGTGTTCGGCAAGGCCGCTGGCCGCCACATCGTCGAGTTCAACAACAAGAACAAGGAGCACAAGCCCCTGCCCAAGGATGCGGCCGATCGCACCCTGGAACGCCTTAACCAGCTCGACAAGTCCAGCGACGGCATCTACGCCCAGAGCCTGGCCGGCGACATCCGCACCACAATGCAGCAGCATGCCGGCGTGTTCCGCACCCAGGCCAGCATGGACGAAGGCGTCAAGAAGATCGCCGAAATTCGCACCCGCGTGGCCGGTGTCACGCTCAAGGACAAGTCCAAGGTGTTCAACACCGCGCGCATCGAAGCGCTGGAAGTGGACAACCTGATCGAAGTGGCCCAGGCCACCATGGTGTCTGCCGCAGCCCGCAAGGAATGCCGTGGCGCGCACACCGTGTACGACTACGAGCACCCCGCCGACCACGCCGACTTCCCGCTGGGCCGCAACGACAAGGAATGGCTCAAGCACACGCTGTGGTACAGCGAAGGCAGCCGCCTCGACTACAAGCCCGTCAACCTCAAGCCTTTGACAGTGGACAGCGTTCCGCCGAAGGTCCGTACGTTCTAAATCGTCACGAGAGAAGAAACATGCAAAAACGCACATTCCAAATCTACCGCTACGATCCGGACAAGGATGCCAAGCCCACCATGCAGACCATCGAGATCGAGCTCGACGGCCACGAACGCATGCTGCTGGACGCGCTGATCAAGCTCAAGGAACAGGACCCCACGCTGTCGTTCCGCCGCTCCTGCCGTGAAGGCGTCTGCGGGTCGGACGCCATGAACATCAATGGCAAGAACGGCCTGGCGTGCCTGACCAACATGAACACGCTCAAGGGCACCATCGTGCTCAAGCCGCTGCCGGGCCTGCCCGTGATCCGCGACCTGATCGTGGACATGACGCAGTTCTTCAAGCAATACAACTCGATCAAGCCCTACCTGATCAACGAAGAACTGGCTCCCGACCGCGAGCGCCTGCAGTCGCCCGAAGAGCGCGAAGAGCTCAACGGCCTGTACGAGTGCATCCTGTGCGCCAGCTGCTCCACCAGCTGCCCCAGCTTCTGGTGGAACCCCGACAAGTTCGTGGGCCCTGCGGGTTTGCTGCAAGCCTACCGCTTCATCGCCGACAGCCGCGATGACGCCACGGGTGCGCGCCTCGATAACCTCGAAGACCCCTACCGCCTGTTCCGCTGCCACACCATCATGAACTGCGTGGACGTGTGCCCCAAGGGCCTGAACCCCACCAAGGCCATCGGCAAGATCAAGGAACTGATGGTGCGTCGCGCCATCTGATGCGAGCGCAAAGCCATGGGTGAAACTTCCACCATCGCCAGCCCGGCAGCCTCGCCGCTGCTCGATGAGCGCGCACTGAGCAAGCTGCACTGGCGCTGCAGGAGGGGGCTGCTGGAGAACGACCTGTTCATCGAGCAGTTTTTCACCCGCTTTGAGCCCCAGCTCACCCAACGCCACGCCGACGGCCTGATGGCCCTGATGGACCTGGCGGACAACGACCTGCTGGACCTGCTGCTGCGCCGCCGCGAGCCGCAGGCCCCGCTGGACACTCCCGAAGTGCACGAAGTGCTGGCCATGCTGCGGCAAGCTGGCCGCACCGCGGTGCCGTAGTGCCGTAGTGCCGTAGTGCCTTGGCACAAAAACGATAGCCCCAGACCGGATCATCGGAAACCCAAAGGAAAGTAACAATGAAGCTAGCTGACAACAAAGCAACCCTGTCGTTCAGTAACGGCAGCCCCAGCGTGGAAATGCCGGTCTACCAGGGCAACATTGGCCCGGACGTCATCGACATCCGCAAGCTGTACGCTCAAACCGGCATGTTCACCTATGACCCCGGTTTCCTGTCCACGGCGTCGTGCCAGTCCGCCATTACTTACATCGATGGCGACAAGGGCGAGTTGCTGTACCGCGGCTACCCCATCGAACAACTGGCCACGCAGTGCGACTACCTCGACACCTGCTACCTGCTGCTCAAGGGCGATCTGCCCAACGCCACCCAGCGCGGTGACTTTCACAAGCTGGTGCTCGACCACACCATGGTCAACGAGCAGATGCAATTCTTCCTGCGCGGTTTCCGCCGTGACGCGCACCCCATGGCGGTGCTCACGGGCCTGGTGGGCGCCATGTCGGCCTTCTACCACGACAGCACCGACATCAACAACCCGCAGCACCGCGACATCGCCGCGATCCGCCTGATTGCCAAGATGCCCACGCTGGTCGCCATGGCCTACAAGTACGGCGTCGGCCAGCCATACATGTACCCGCGCAACGATCTGTCGTACTCCGGCAACTTCCTGCGCATGATGTTCGGCACGCCCTGCGAAGACTACAAGGTCAATCCCGTGCTTGAGCGCGCTCTGGACCGCATCTTCATCCTGCACGCTGACCACGAGCAAAACGCCTCCACCTCCACGGTGCGCCTGTGCGGTTCGTCGGGCACCAACCCGTTTGCCGCCATCTCCGCTGGCGTCGCCTGCCTGTGGGGCCCTGCCCACGGTGGCGCCAACGAAGCCTGCCTGAACATGCTGGAAGACATTCAGCGCCAAGGCGGCATCGACAAGGTCGGCGAGTTCATGGAAAAGGTCAAGGACAAGAACTCCGGCGTGAAGCTGATGGGTTTTGGCCACCGTGTCTACAAGAACTACGACCCCCGCGCCAAGCTCATGCAGGAAACTTGCGACGAAGTGCTCAAAGAGCTGGGCCTGGAAAACGATCCGCTGTTCAAGTTGGCCAAGGCGCTGGAAAAAATCGCCCTGGAAGACGACTACTTCGTCTCGCGCAAGCTCTACCCGAACGTGGACTTCTACTCGGGCATCGTGCAGCGCGCCATGGGCATCCCGGTCAACCTGTTCACCGGCATCTTCGCGCTGGCCCGCACCGTGGGCTGGATTGCCCAGCTGAACGAAATGATCAGCGACCCTGAGTACAAGATTGGTCGCCCACGCCAGCTGTTCACCGGTTCGGTGCGCCGCGACGTGCCCGCCCTGGACAAGCGCTGACAGGCAGCGCGCTGCACCCGCAGCGCGCCTGGCCCCTCACCCAGCCCGCCGCACTGGCGGGCTTTTTTTTGTCCTGCGCTTTTTCATCGGACGCAGCCTTCATGCCGTTCAAGCCGCACCCCAACCATATACCCCCACCCAGTAATTGATAAAAAGTTAATTTTCACAAATACAAAATTTGAAAAACATTTTATACTCCCCCTGAGTACAGCAAAAAGCACTGACGCAGACCGCCAGAAAGCCGCCAGCACCATGCCCCATACCGCCGAAGACAAGCAACGCGCCATCAGCCGCCTGCGCCGCATCCGTGGCCAGGCCGAGGCGCTGGAGCGCGCCGTAGAGGCGGGTAGCGACTGCGCCCCCCTTCTGCAGCAGCTCGCCGCCCTGCGCGGCGCCGTGCATGGGCTGATGGCCGACTTGCTCGACAGCCATATCCGCGAGACACTGGCCCAGCAGCCCGCGCCTTCGCCCCAGGCGATCGATGAAACCCTGTCTTTGCTGCGCTCGTACCTGAAATAAGCCACCCATTCACCCTTTCAGCACCAGGAGCCACACCATGAAATCCCGCGCCGCCGTAGCCTTCAAGGCTGGAGAACCGCTGCAAATCGTTGAAATCGATGTGGCACCGCCGCAAAAAGGCGAGGTGCTGGTCAAAATCACCCACACCGGCGTCTGCCACACCGATGCGTTCACGCTCTCGGGCGAAGACCCCGAGGGCGTTTTCCCCGCCGTGCTCGGCCACGAGGGCGCGGGCATCGTCGTCGAAGTGGGCGAAGGCGTGACCAGCGTGAAGCCTGGCGACCACGTCATCCCGCTCTACACCGCCGAATGCGGCGAGTGTCTGTTTTGCAAGAGCGGCAAGACCAACCTGTGCGTGGCCGTGCGCGCCACCCAAGGCAAGGGCCTGATGCCCGATGGCACCACGCGCTTTTCCTACAACGGCCAACCCATCTACCACTACATGGGCTGCAGCACGTTCAGCGAATACACCGTGGTGGCTGAGGTGTCGCTGGCCAAGGTGAACCCCGACGCCAACCCCGAGCAAGTCTGCCTGCTGGGCTGCGGCGTGACCACGGGACTGGGCGCGGTCAAGAACACCGCCAAGGTGCAAGAGGGCGACAGCGTGGCCGTGTTCGGCCTGGGCGGCATCGGTCTGGCCGTGATCCAGGGCGCCAAGCTGGCCAAGGCCGGCCGCATCATCGCCATTGACACCAACCCGGCCAAGTTCGATCTGGCCAAGGTGTTTGGCGCCACCGACTGCGTCAACCCGAAAGACTTTGACAAACCCATCCAGCAAGTCATCGTCGAGATGACCGGCTGGGGCGTGGACCACAGCTTCGAGTGCATTGGCAATGTCGATGTGATGCGCGCGGCGCTGGAGTGCGCGCACCGCGGCTGGGGCCAGAGCGTGATCATCGGCGTGGCCGGGGCCGGCAAGGAGATTTCCACCCGCCCGTTCCAGCTGGTGACGGGGCGCAAGTGGCTGGGCTCGGCCTTTGGCGGCGTCAAAGGGCGCAGCGAACTGCCGGGCATGGTCGAAGACGCCATGAGCGGAAAAATCCAGCTGGCACCGTTTGTCACGCACACCATGGGGCTGACCGAGATCAACACCGCGTTTGACCTGATGCACGAGGGCAAGTCGATCCGCTCGGTGGTGGTGTATTGAAAAGCGGGGCCGCCATGACCTCAGACGCTCTGGAGCTGCGAAGCGAGCACGCCTGTTTTGGTGGCGTGCAGCGCTTTTACCAACACAGCTCGTCCGAAATCGGCCTGCCCATGCGCTTTGGCCTGTATCTGCCACCCCAAGCCCTGGCCGGGCAGAAAGTGCCATTGCTGACCTACCTGGCGGGCCTGACCTGCACGGAAGAAACCTTTGCCATCAAGGCCGGCGCACAGCGCCTGGCCGCACAGATGGGGCTGGCCATCCTCACCCCCGACACCAGCCCGCGCGGCGCGGGCATTGTGGGGGAGAGCAACCACTGGGAGTTCGGCGTGGGCGCCGGCTTCTATCTGGATGCCACCAAGACGCCCTGGGCCGGCCACTGGCGCATGGAAAGCTACATCGTCAAAGAGTTGCTGCCCGATGTGACGGCGCAGTTTGCCCTCGACGATCAGCGACTGGGCCTTTTCGGGCATTCGATGGGCGGCCACGGCGCACTCACGCTCGCCTTGCGGCACCCCGGTGTGTTCCGCAGCGTCTCGGCCTTTGCGCCCATTTGTGCGCCCACCCAGTGCCCGTGGGGGCACAACGCCTTCACCGGTTATCTGGGCCAGGAAGAAAGCACCTGGGGCGCACATGACGCGAGTGCGCTGATGGGCCAGAAAGCCAGCGCGCCCTACCCCCAGGGCATCCTGATCGACCAGGGCCTATCCGACCAGTTTCTTGCCACGCAGTTGCACCCGCACCTGTTCGAGAGCGCCTGCGCCCAGGTCGGGCAGCCGCTCACGCTGCGCAGGCATGCGGGCTACGACCATGGCTACTATTTCATCCAGACCTTCATGGCCGACCACCTGCAGCACCACGCAACTGCGTTGGTCTGAGAACGCGAACACGCTCGGAACATTAATTTCCACTTAAGCTGCGCTGCAAACAATGGGTCATGCCATTGTTATTGCAGCGTTTCGCGCTCGGCCACCGTGCCGTTGCCCACCCTACCCACCCTTCCCGTGAAATCCACCCTGCGTGGGCCGTGGTGCTGGCCAGCGCCTGGCTGGCCACCGCCTGCAATGTGCCGCTGTGGCGCGAAGTGGCGGCGCTGCCGGGCCATGGCACGCTGCGCGGCTGGGGTTTTGCACTGGCTTTTGCGGTCATCGTGGCGGCCGGCAATGCCGCCCTGCTGAGTCTTCTGGCCTGGCGCTGGACGCTCAAGCCCGCCATCACCGTGGTGCTGCTCATGGCCGCTTTCGGTGCCTATTTCATGCTGGCCTATGGCATTGCCATTGACGCAAGCATGCTGGTCAACGTCATGCAGACCGATGTGAAAGAGGCTGGCGACCTGCTCAACTGGCGCATGCTGGCCACCGTGCTGGCGCTGACAGCACCGCCGCTGCTGTGGCTGTACCGCCGCCCGGTGCGCCGCATGCATGCCTTTCGCCACATGGCCCACAACGGCGCGCTGCTGGTGGGCGCTATCGTGGTCATCGTGGTCTGCCTGCTGCTGGTGTTCCAGGACTTTGCCTCGACCATGCGCAACCACACCAAGCTGCGTTACCTGATCAATCCGCTCAACAGCGTGTACGCCCTGGGCAACATCGCCACCAAGCCGCTGCGGATGGACACCAGCACGCTCATGCCACTGGGACGTGACGCCCGGCTGGGCGCCAGCTATGCGGGCCAGCAAAAGCCGCCCCTGTTGGTGCTGGTGCTGGGCGAAACCGGGCGCAGCGTGAACTTCGGGCTCAACGGCTACGACCGGCCCACCACGCCCTTGCTGTCGGCCCGCACCGACCTGGCCACGGCGCGCAACGCCTGGTCGTGCGGCACCAGCACCGCCGCATCGGTGCCCTGTATGTTTTCGCACCTGGGGCGCAACGGCTTCGAGGCGCGCAAGGCCAATTACGAAAACCTGATGGATGTGCTGCACCACGCGGGCCTGGCCGTGCTATGGGTGGACAACCAGGCAGGCTGCAAGGGCGTGTGCGAGCGTATCGGGCAAGTGCACACCACGGCACAGCACGACCCGGCGCTGTGCCCCGACGGTGAATGCCTGGACCCCATCATGCTCAAGGACCTGGACCAGCGCCTGGCCAACCTGCCCGCCGAGCAGCGCAGCCGCGGCACCGTGGTCGTGCTGCACGAGATGGGCAGCCATGGCCCGGCCTACTTCAAGCGCTCGGCAGCGGCCCTGAAGAAGTTTCAGCCCGAATGCACCTCCACCGCTCTGCAGGAATGCACGCAAGCGCAGGTGGTGAACGCCTACGACAACAGCATCGTGCAAACCGACCAGTTTCTCGATTCAGTGATCAATTGGCTCTCAGCCCAATCGGAGAAAGCGCAAACAGCTATGATTTATGTATCAGACCATGGCGAGTCGCTGGGTGAAAACAACATCTACCTGCATGGCCTGCCCTATTCCATCGCACCCGACACGCAAAAGCATGTGCCCTGGATCACCTGGCTGTCTCCCGCCATGCAGGCGCGCAGCGGCGTCTCTACGCCCTGCCTGCAAAAAGACCTGGCCGAGCGGCGCATCACGCACGATGGCTACTTTCATTCGGTGCTGGGCCTGATGGACGTGCAGACCGCGGCCTACCAGCCGGGCCAGGACATTTACGCGCCCTGCCGCCAGCGCCGCGTCTGAGCCCCCCGGCTGCCGCGCAGAACCGTTGGTGCGCCAGATCGGCACACGGCCCCTGCCTCGCATGCCACCCACCAGACGGCGCAAGTCTCGTTGGCTCTGAAACCGTGCATTTTTTTGCGCCCATGGCGGGTATTTACGGAGAGCGCACTAGCACGCTTTGTGCATCATTGCTTCAGTCCTTGGCCTTGCGCCAAGATCTGATCGGGAGAGACCGCTGGCATGCACCCGCGGCGCCGAAGGAGCAACCGCCCCGGAAACTCTCAGGCAAAAGGACCGATCAGCTCACAGGAACTCTGAAGAGCTGCCGGTCTTCGTCAGACGGCACACCGCAGGAGCAAGCGCACCCGGCACCGGGGCGTGAATCTCTCAGGTTCTAAACAGAGGGGGCGTGCGTTGCGCATGGTGCGCGGCGTGCCACGTCCCCACGACCTGTTGGAAGCCTGTCATCATGAAATCCATCGCAGTCATCGGCGGCGGCATCACCGGTGTCACCACCGCTTATGCCCTGGCCAAGCGCGGCTTTGCCGTCACCCTGTTCGAAAAACACCGCTATGCGGCCATGGAAACGTCGTTCGCCAACGGAGGCCAGTTGTCGGCATCCAACGCCGAGGTCTGGACCCACTGGTCGACCATCGTCAAGGGCCTGAAGTGGATGCTCAAGGGCGATGCACCGCTGCTGGTCAACCCCAAGCCCAGCTGGCACAAGCTGTCGTGGTTTGCCGAATTCATCGGCAACATTGCGCACTACCGGCAAAACACCATCGAGACCGCCCGCCTGGCCGTCGCTGCGCGCGAGCACCTGTTTGCCTGGGCCGATGCCGAAAGCGTGGACTTCGACCTGAAAAAGCAAGGCATCCTGCACATCTACCGCGACAAGAAAGGCTTTGACCACGCCGGCGAGGTGTCCAAACTGCTGGCCGCTGGCGGCCTGCCACGCCGCCCGGTCACGCCGGCCGAGATGCGCGCCATCGAGCCCACGCTGGCCGGCAGTTACTACGGCGGCTACTTCACCGAGAGCGACGCCACCGGCGACATCCACAAGTTCACCGTCGGCCTGGCCGCGGCCATCGAGCGCCTGGGCGTGCGCTGCCTGTACGGGCAAAACGTGCTGTCCCTGCGCAGCGACGGCAAGACCGCCAGCGTCACCGTGGGCGAGGCTGACGCCCCCCAAACCCACCGCTTCGATGGCCTGGTGGTGTGCGCTGGCGTGACCAGCCGCGACTTTGCCACCCAGCTCGGCGACCGTGTCAACATCTACCCGGTCAAGGGCTATTCGATCACCGTCAACCTGCGGGACGCGCAAAGCCAGCAGGCCGCCCCCACCGTGAGCCTGCTCGATGACGAAACCAAGCTGGTCACCAGCCGCCTGGGGCTTGACCGCCTGCGCGTGGCCGGCACGGCCGAGTTCAACGGCTGCAACAAGGACATCCGCGCCGACCGCATTGCGCCCCTGGTGGACTGGGTGCACCAGTGCTTTCCTGGCGTGAGCACGCAACAGGTCGTGCCCTGGGCCGGCCTGCGCCCAATGATGCCTAACATGATGCCGCGCGTGGGACGCGGGCGCAGTGCCAATGTCTTCTACAACACCGGCCACGGCCACCTCGGCTGGACGCTGTCGGCCGTCACCGCCGACATGGTGGCTGGCGTCATCGTGCAGGCCTGTGGTGCCCACGCACCCGCCGCTGGCGCGCCATCCGTCCTGCAGTCTCAGCATTGCTGAGGCTTGCCGCCGTGCCCGTCGGTGCCCGGCGGTGCCCGGCGCCGATGGTTTTCCCCCTGCTTATCGACCTCCCCCAACCCTGTTTCCGAAGGAAACTGATTTATGCAATCCCTGCACATGTTTTTTGAATGGCTCAACGGGCTGGTCTGGGGCGTTCCGATGATCACCCTGATCCTGGGCACGGGCCTTTACCTGCAGGTGCGTCTGGGCTTCATGCCCCTTCGCAAGATCATCTACGGCTTTCGCATGATCGGGCAAAGCCGGCAACCCGGCAACGCTGGCGACGGCGAGATCTCGCCGTTCGCCGCCTTGATGACGGCGCTGTCCGCCACCGTGGGCACGGGCAACATCGCCGGGGTTGCCGCAGCCATCGCCATCGGCGGCCCAGGCGCCCTGTTCTGGATGTGGATGACCGCTTTCGTCGGCATGGCCACGAAATACGCCGAGGTGGTGCTGGCGGTGAAATACCGCGAGGTGGACGAGCGCGGCGAGCATGTAGGCGGGCCGATGTACGCCATCAAGAACGGTCTGGGCAAGCGCTGGCGCTGGCTGGCGACGGTCTTTGCGGTGTTTGGCGGCCTGGCCGGTTTTGGCATTGGCAACATGGTGCAGGCCAACGGCATCGCCAGCGCCATGCACAACGCCTTTGGCGTGGAGACCTGGATCACCGGCCTGGCGCTGACCCTGCTGACCGGCGCCGTGGTACTGGGCGGAATCAAGCGCATCGGCGCAGTGGCCGAGCGCCTGGTGCCGGCCATGTGTATCGGCTATATCGCCTGCGTGGCCGTGATTTTGGCGGTGTTCGCCGATCGCATTCCCGGCGCCTTCGCGCTGATCCTGCACCACGCCTTCAACCCGGTGGCGGCCACCGGCGGCTTTGTCGGCGCCTCGGTCATGCTGGCACTGCAAAAAGGTGTTGCGCGCGGCATTTTCTCCAACGAAGCGGGCCTGGGCACCGCAGGCATCGCCCAGGCGGCGGGCGCCACGCGCGATCCGGTGTTCTCGGGCCTTATCGGCATGATGGGCACCTTCATCGACACCATCATCGTGTGCACTTGCACCGGTCTGGCCATCATCGTCAGCGGCGTGTGGGACTCGGGCCAGACCGGCGCCATCCTGAGCGCCGCGGCCTTTGAAGCAGCCATGCCCGGCGTGGGCAAGTACCTGCTGGCGGGGTCGCTGGCCGTGTTCGCCTTCACCACCATCCTGGGCTGGGCCTACTACGGCGAAAAATGCTGGGCCTACCTGTTCGGCACCGTGACCGAAAAGCCGTTTCGCCTGCTGTGGACGCTGGCGGTGTTTCCGGGCGCCGTGCTGAGCCTGGACTTTGCCTGGCTGGTGGCCGACACGCTCAACGCGCTGATGGCGATTCCGAACCTGATCTCGCTGCTGCTGCTCAGCCCGGTGATCGTGCGCCTGACCCGGGAGTACTTTGCCAACCATGGCCATGCAGGCGCTCCCATGCCAACTGGCAAAACATCGAACCCGGTCAAGACCTGAGAGGCTGAGACGGGCCCGACAGGACGGGTCACAGGGAGGGCGACAGAGCGGATCGGCCGGATCCGCATCGCCCCTCATCACGGCAGGAATGCACCGTTTCTCGACTTTATTCGCAGCAACAAACCCAGAAACGGTGCCTTTTTTGACCACGCGGCGCAGTGCGAGATTCGCGATCCACTACAGTCCCGGCCTTTACAACCAGCTGTCGAGATACGCCATGGCGAAAAAACCCCAGATCACCCTGTCCTCCCTGGACCTGGACCGCATTGAAGCACTGCTGGCGGTGATTCCGGCCAGCGTCTTTCCGGGCAAGGCCGATCTGCAGGCAGAGCTGGACCGCGCCGACGTGGTGGCGCCCGAGGAGATTCCGCCCAATGTGGTGACCATGAACTCCACCGTGCAGTTCACGATCCAGGAGACCGGCAAGGAGTTTTGCCTGACGCTGGTGTACCCGCGCGACATGGACGGCAGCGCCGACCGCATCTCGATCTTTGCGCCCGTGGGCAGTGCGCTGCTCGGCCTGTCGGTGGGCGATGAACTGGCCTGGCCCGGGCCGGGTGGCAAATCGATGACAGTGCGCGTGAAAAGCATCGTCTACCAACCCGAAAGCGCGGGCGAGTTGCACCGCTGACCCGCCGGGCGGTCGCGCACCCCAGGTGCCACACCAAGGCCAAGGCGTGTGGCGTCAGAGGCTGAGAGTTTTTTGCGCGGGTCCGAGCAGCGCGCCACAACGCAGCCGATCTAGGCGCAAAACACAGCCATAGCTCGGGCTATGGCGAGTATTTGCAACGACGAGCCGGTGCGTTTTGGCGTGATGAGCGGGCATGCGCAAAAGATTCTCAGCCTCTCAGGCCCACTGGCTGGTGGTCACCGCCACCAGCATGCCGGTGCCCACCAGCCCGGCCTGCCAGCGCAGCGCCGTGGTCCAGGTCGGAACGTGGCGCTCCACCCGCTCATACAGCAGCCGCCCGGCCAGCAGCGAAAGTGCAAACGCCGCCAGCATGCCCAGGGCATTCCACACAGGCGCTTGCGGCCAGAGGTGGCTGACCACGGCATTGACCAGCAGGCACACCGGAAAGTGCACCAGAAACACCGAGTACGACATCTGACCGAGCCGCACCACGGGTGCGAACCCCTGCCATTGCCGCCAGCGGGATGAGCGCAGCGCCCAGGCCAGCGCCAACGCCGTCACCAGCGCCACTGCAATGCGCGCGCGGAAATCCAGCGCCAGGGCGGCGGCACCCAGCACGGCGATGGTGGCCATCCAGCCGCCAGCACGCGGGGCCTGCACCGCCCAGTAAGCCATCATGCCCAGCCCATAGGCCCCAAAAAAATACAGGGCCCACATATCGAGTTGCGGCTCGCGGTTAAAAACTAGCAGCGACACCGCCGTGCCGGCAACCACCAGCGCACGCCCCAGCCAGGCGGCGTGGCGCACACACACCGCGCCACCCCCCTCGCCGCACACCGACCGCACCAGCGTCAGCAGCAGCACGGAGCACACAAAAAGCTGAAAATCAATGGCGACGTACCACACGCCCGCCGACAGGGCCTCTTCGCCCACGATGTCCTGCAGCAGCAGCGCATTGGCCACCAGCTGGGCCAGATCGGGCGCATCGGGCACCGAGGGGTGATCCATCCAGCTGCGCACCAGCGCCGCCACCACTACGGCAAACACCAGCGCCACGGCATAAGGCACCACCAGCCGCACGAAGCGCCGTGCGATCTGCTGGCTGGCGCTGTCAAACCGCGCCAGCCCCTGCGGCGCCAGGCTGGCCGCCGCGAGATAGCCGCCGAGCACCAGAAAGATCTGCACGGCCATGCGCCCATAGTCGTAAAGCCATGCCATCAGCCCGGGCGCCAGCGGCTGCGCGATGTCGGACATGGGGCCATAAAAAGCCAGGTGGTGCCACACGATGGTGGCGCAGGCAATGCCCTTGACCATGTCGATCAGCGGCGTGCGGGAGTGAGGAGATGTCATGCAGCAAAAAGATACGGCGGCTCAGTGCCCGCCAAGTGGCGGCGCCAAAAAACCTTCAATTGTCGTCGGATCGAGCAATGTTTGCTGAAGCGCGCGCAACGGATGAAGAGCGTTGCGCCTGCCTGGTGACGGCTTCGGGGCGTATGGCAGCGGGGGCGGGGTAAGGGGTTTCAGGCTTTTCGTTGGGGGCGGATTTTTTGATATGTGATGTTTTTGGGCTCTGGGGCTTGTGTATCAAACGCTGGTAGCTATTGTTTTGATAGTTTTTTGCGTGCTTTTTTTGAGGGTGGGGGCCGGGTTGCGCCCCGGCGGGCGAGGTACTTTTCTTTGCTTCGCCAAAGAAACGTACCCAAAAGAAAGGCGACCCTGCTGTCTGCGACGGGTTTTTGGGGTCAGAGCCCCAATTCACCGAGCCGTTGGCTCGCCCGGAGGGTGCGGTGCTACGCACCGCAGTGAAATGGGTGTCTGACCCCAATAACCCGCAACCTGGGGTGCTCGGGTGCGGGGTGCGCCGTGGAACTCACTGCGCGCCTGCGGCGCTTCGTTCAGACAACCACGGCGAGTCAGATCACGAAGCGGGTGTGTCCTGCGGCACACCCGCCACCCCGCGCCCTGCGCGCCCCAGGCGCATCCAGAAGGGATGGGGAGCCAACATCCACTCGGGCCATCGCTGCGCTCGGCCCCGTCTCGCGGGCGCAAGCGCCTCGCGCTGCGCAACCTGGGCCGAGCGCAGCGATGGCCCGTGGGGTTGTTTGGATGTTCGGTGGTTTCCCCCATCTGGCTGCGCCTGCGGCGGGGCGGTTGCGGGGTGAGCGTGTGCCGCAGGACACACGCCTCGTCATCTGACTCGCCGTGGTTGTTTGAGCGCAGCGCGCCAGCGCGTAGCGAGTTCCACGGCGCACCCCGCAACCGCACCGCCGCAGGTCGCCCCGTAGCAACGCGAAGGGGTCGCAGACTGTGGGTCGCCTTTTCTTTGCTTACTTTCTTTTGGCGAAGCAAAAGAAAGTGAGGCGCCCGCCGGGGCGAGACCCGGCACCCGCCCTGAGCAAAGGCACGCCACGAACTATCAAAACAATAGCTACCAGCGCATGCTACATAAGCGCCAGAGCCAAAAAAGACCAAAACTACAACTTCAACCGCGCCCGCGCCGCCTCATACTCACCACGCAACTTGGCCACCAGCTGGGCCGTGCTCGTCACCGCATTGATCGCCCCAATGCCCTGACCACAGCCCCAGATATCCTTCCACGCCTTTTTCGCATCGCCGCCAAAGTTCATCTTGCTCGGATCGGACTCGGGCAGGTTGTCCGGGTCCATGCCCGCTGCGCGGATCGACGGCGCCAGGTAGTTGCCGTGCACGCCGGTGAACAGGTTGCTGTAAACGATGTCGTCCGAGTCGCCTTCCACGATGGCCTGCTTGTAGGCATCCGAGGCCCGCGCCTCGTGCGTGGCAATGAAGGCCGAGCCGATGTAGCCAAAGTCGGCGCCCATGGCCTGCGCGGCCAGCACGGCGTCGCCGCTGGCGATGGAGCCGCTCAACGCAATCGGTCCGTCAAACCACTGGCGAATTTCCTGGATCAGGGCAAACGGGCTCTTCACACCGGCATGGCCGCCAGCGCCTGCGGCCACGGCGATCAGGCCGTCGGCGCCCTTTTCAATCGCCTTGTGCGCAAACTTGTTGTTGATGATGTCGTGCAGCACGATGCCGCCCCAGGCGTGCACGGCCTGGTTCACGTCTTCACGGGCGCCCAGGCTCGTGATGATGATCGGCACCTTGTACTTGGCGCAGACCTGCATGTCGTGCTCCAGCCGGTCGTTGCTCTTGTGCACGATCTGGTTGATGGCAAAGGGCGCGGCGGGCTTGTCGGGGTGGGCCTGGTTGTAGGCCGCCAGGGTCTCGGTGATCTCGGCCAGCCATTCGTCCAGCAGCTCGGCGGGGCGGGCATTGAGCGCGGGCATGGAGCCCACCACGCCGGCCTTGCACTGCTCGATCACGAGCTTGGGGTTGCTGATGATGAACAGCGGCGAGCCGATGACGGGCAGCGACAGGTTCTGCAACGCGGGAGGCAGTTTGGACATGGCAACAACTTCCTGAACAAAAATAGGGGTGAAATATGCCTCTAGCGCTTATATATAAAGCGCTAGCAGCTATCATTTTTATATCAACAAAGCCCCCCGCGGTGCAACGCAGGCGGCCCGGTCACAGTCTCAGAACGACTCCAGCGCCAGATCGGTCACGCTGCCTGCGCCTTCGACGATGCTGTCGCGCAGGCCCGGTGCCTTGACCAGGATGTGCTCGGCATAAAACTGCGCCGTGGTGATTTTTGCGCGCAAAAAAGCCTCGTCCTGTCCCTTGGGCAACAGCGCCTCGGCCACCAGCAGGCTGCGCGCCAGCTGCCAGCCGGCCACCAGGCTGCCAGCGAGCATGAGGTAAGGCACGCTGCCCGCAAAAACGGCGTTGGGGCTGGCCTTGGCGCCACCGGCAACGAAGTCCACCACTTCCAGAAAGGCCTGGCGCGCCGCCGCCAGCCGGCGCGCCACGGCCTTGGCGGCAGGGGTGCCGCAGGCCAGCAGTTCGCCTTCGGTCTTTTCGATCTGCGCAGCAATCGCCCTGGCCGTCTGGCCGCCATCGCGCGCGGTCTTGCGGCCTACCAGGTCGTTGGCCTGGATCGCGGTGGTGCCTTCGTAGATGGTCAGAATCTTGGCGTCACGGTAGTACTGGGCCGCGCCGGTTTCCTCGATAAAGCCCATGCCGCCATGCACCTGCACGCCCAGACTGGTGACCTCCTGGCTCATTTCGGTGCTGTAGCCCTTGACCAGCGGCACCATGAATTCGTAGAACGTGGCGTTCTGCTTGCGCGTGTCTGCATCCGGGTGGTGGTGGGCGGCGTCATAGGCTGCGGCGGCCACGGCGGCCATGGCGCGGCAGCCTTCGGTGGTGGCACGCATGGTCATGAGCATGCGGCGCACGTCGGGGTGGTGGATGATGGCCGCGCTGGCATTGATGCTGCCATCCACCGGGCGGCTTTGCACGCGGTCCTTGGCATAGCTCACGGCCTTCTGGTAGGCGCGCTCGGCAATCGCAATGCCCTGGATGCCCACGCCGTAGCGCGCGGCGTTCATCATGATGAACATGTATTCAAGGCCACGGTTTTCCTGGCCCACCAGATAACCCACAGCGCCGGGCCCGGCGCTGTCTGCGATGCTTTCCGCCATGCCGTCGCCAAACTGCAGCACAGCCGTGGGGCTGGCCTTGATGCCCAGCTTGTGCTCGATGCTCACGCAGTGTGCGTCGTTGCGCACACCCAGGCTGCCGTCCTGGTTCACCAGAAATTTGGGCACGACGAACAGGCTGATGCCCTTGACGCCTTCGGGTGCGCCAGCCACGCGGGCCAGCACCAGGTGCACGATGTTCTCGGCCATGTCGTGCTCACCCCAGGTGATGAAGATCTTGGTGCCGAAAATCTTGTACGTGCCATCGGGCTGCGGATCGGCCTTGGTGCGCACCAGCGCCAGGTCCGATCCGGCTTGCGGCTCGGTCAGGTTCATGGTGCCGGTCCACTGGCCCGAAATGAGTTTTTCAAGGTAGATGGCCTTGAGCTCGTCGCTGCCGGCAGTCAGCAGCGCCTCGATGGCGCCGTCGGTCAGCAACGGACACAGCGCGAAACTCATGTTGGCGCTGTTGAGCATTTCCATGCAGGCCGCGCCAATGGTTTTGGGCAGGCCCTGGCCACCAAAGTCAGCCGGGTGCTGCAGGCCCTGCCAACCGCCCTCGGTAAACTGGCGGAAGGCGTCCTTGAACCCCGGCGTGGCCGTGACCACGCCGTCCTTCCACGATGACGGGTTCTTGTCGCCCTCGAAATTGAGCGGAGCCAGCACGCCCTCGGTGAACTTGGCGCACTCTTGCAGCACGGCCTGCGCTGTATCCAGGCCCGCGTCGTCAAAGCCGGGGATCTGTGCGATCTGTTCAATATTCGCCAGGTGCTGCATGTTGAACAGCATGTCCTTGACAGGGGCGGTGTAGCTCATGGGTATCTCCAGGGGATATGAATGTCAAAAAAAAGGCACCGCAAGCGATGCCTTTTTGCGGGCCTGCAGGCCTTACAGCGCCTTCACCAGCTCCGGCACGGCCGCAAACAAATCCGCCTCCAGCCCATAGTCGGCCACGCTGAAGATCGGTGCCTCCGGGTCCTTGTTGATCGCCACGATCACCTTGGAGTCTTTCATCCCCGCCAGGTGCTGGATCGCACCCGAGATGCCCGCTGCGATGTACAGCTGCGGCGCCACGATCTTGCCGGTCTGGCCCACTTGCCAGTCGTTGGGGGCGTAGCCCGCATCGACCGCTGCGCGGCTGGCGCCCAGGGCGGCGCCGAGCTTGTCGGCCAGCGGGGTCATGACTTCGTCGAACTTTTCCTTGCTGCCCAAGGCCCGGCCACCCGAGACGATGATCTTGGCGGCCGTGAGTTCGGGGCGGTCGCTTTGGGCGATTTCGCTGCCCACAAACTTGCTCTTGCCGTTGTCTGCGGTGGCGGCTGTTGTTTCAACCGTTGCGCTGCCTCCCGTGGCGGCTGCGGCGTCAAAGCCGGTGGTGCGTACGGTGATGATCTTGACGGCATCCTGGCTTTGCACGGTGGCGATGGCGTTGCCGGCGTAGATGGGGC
>NZ_JAGKSE010000016.1:0-63870 GCF_017939685.1 Acidovorax sp. JG5 | reverse complement strand
GAACCGTGGGTTAAGAGCTACACGAAACAGGGGCAAGGTCATGCAGACCCCCTGCTGCTGCAGGAGGTGCATCGTCTAGCCACCAGGTGTTGAGAGCACGCATTCGCATGTTGGCAGGTAAGCCGCTTTAGATGGAGCGCGGCGCCATGCCTGGGAGCGGCAAGGCTTCAAGATTTGCCGGCACACTGTTTTGCGGATCGGGGTCAAAACTGGCGCCCGGAGGCAGCTCCACACCCGGGTTAAGCAACAGCGAGCCTGCGCGGTGCATGGGGCCGCTTTGCGGCTCCGTGTCGCGCGCCCGCATGCCGCTGCGCAGGTAGCGGTTGCGTTGTTCGTGGCGTGGAAGGTAACGGGCGAGTTCGGTCAGGGCCATTTCATAGACGCCGCGTTTGAACTCAACCACCACATCCAGCGGAACCCAGTAGTCGTGCCATCGCCAGGCGTCAAACTCGGGATGGTCGGTGGCCCGGAGGTTCAGGTCCCAATCGTGGCCAATGAGCTGAAGCAGATACCAGATTTGTTTCTGGCCCTTGTAATGTCCGCGCGCATCGCGGCGGATGTACCGGTCAGGCACCTCATAGCGCAACCAGTCCCGCGTACGGGCGACCAAGCGCACATGGTTGGGATGCAGTCCCACCTCTTCGTGCAGTTCGCGGAACATGGCTTGCTCAGGGGTTTCGCCCCGGTCTATGCCACCTTGCGGAAACTGCCAGCTGTGGGTGCGAATGCGTTTGCCCCAGAACACCTGGTTCTTCTGGTTGAGCAGGATGATGCCGACGTTCGGCCGAAAGCCGTCCCGGTCAAGCATAATCAAACCCCAATTTTTTAAACTGCGTCCATTATGCACGGCGCCTAGTGCGCGGCAAGTGGGCCGTTCCGTTCTGCCTGAAATCGATTCCGATGAAAGCCTCCCAATTCTTTATCTCCACCCTCAAGGAAGCTCCGGCCGATGCCGAAGTGGTTAGCCACAAACTCATGATGCGGGCGGGTTTGATCAAGAAACTGGGTGCCGGCATCTACAACTACATGCCCATGGGGCTCAGGGTGATCCGCAAGGTCGAGGCCATCGTGCGCGAGGAAATGAACCGTGCTGGCGCAATTGAGCTGACCATGCCCGTGGTGCAGCCGGCCGAGCTGTGGCAGGAAACGGGCCGGTTCGAGAAGATGGGCCCCGAGCTGCTGCGCATCCAGGACCGCCATGGCCGCGACTTCGTGGTGCAGCCCACCAGCGAAGAAGTGATCACTGACATAGCACGCCAGGAGCTGAAGAGCTACAAGCAGCTGCCCAAGAACTTCTACCAGATCCAGACCAAGTTTCGCGACGAGCGCCGGCCCCGTTTTGGCCTGATGCGCGGGCGCGAATTCACCATGAAGGATGCCTATTCCTTCGACCGCGACCCTGCCGCAGCCAAAGCCAGCTACCAGGTCATGGCCCAGGCCTACCGGCGCATCTTTGGCCGTTTCGGCCTGACTTACCGCGCTGTCGCCGCCGACAGCGGCGCCATTGGTGGCGACCTGAGCGAGGAATTCCAGGTGATTGCCGCCACGGGCGAAGACGCCATCGTCTACTGCCCCCAAAGCGACTACGCAGCCAACATGGAAAAGGCCGAGGCGCTGGCGCCCGTGGGCCCGCGTGCTGCCGCCACCAAAGCCCTCGCCAAGACCGTCACCCCGGGCAAGAGCACCTGCACCGACGTGGCCGAGTTTCTGGGCGTTCCCCTGAGTAGCACCGTAAAGTCGCTGGTGCTGGCCACCGATGAGACCAACGACGCCGGCGAGATCGTCAAGACCCGGGTCTGGCTGCTGCTGCTGCGCGGCGACCATGACATGAACGAGATCAAGGTGGCCAAGGTGCCGGGGCTGGAAGGTTTCCGCTTCGCCACCTTGGGCGAGATTGACGAACACTTCGGCTGCAAGCCCGGATATCTGGGACCGATCGGGTTGAAGAAGCCGCTCAAGATCGTGGCCGATCGCGAAGTGGCGCTGATGGCCGACTGGATTTGCGGCGCCAATGAGCCCGACTTCCACACCACGGGCGTGAACTGGGGCCGCGATTTGCCCGAGCCCGATGCCGTGGCCGATCTGCGCAATGTGGTGGCAGGGGACCGCTCGCCTGACGGCAAAGGCGAGCTGGCCATCGAGCGCGGCATCGAAGTGGGCCATGTCTTCTATCTGGGCACCAAGTACAGCCGCGCGATGAATGCGACCTTCCTGGACGAAAACGGCAAGCCGCAGCCGCTGGAGATGGGTTGCTACGGCATCGGCATCACCCGCCTGCCCGCGGCCGCGATCGAGCAAAACCACGACGAGCGCGGCATCATCTGGCCCGATGCAATTGCTCCCTTCACCGTGGTGGTCTGCCCGGTGGGCATGGACCGCAGCGAAGCCGTCAAGGCCACGGCCGAGTCGCTGTATGCCGACCTGCTGGCCGCTGGCGTCGATGTGATCCTGGACGACCGGGGCGAGCGCCCCGGCGCCATGTTTGCCGACTGGGAACTGATCGGCGTGCCGCACCGCGTGACCATTGGCGACAAGAGCCTCAAGGACGGCATGGTCGAGTACCAGCACCGCCGCGATGCGGCTGCCACCAAGGTGGCGGTCGCCGACATTCTGGCCCATGTGAAGGGCCGCATGGCGGTATGACGAGCGCGCGCGATCTGCCCGATCGGCCCGCAATGGCCTCGCCCGTGACTGGTGTCTCCCGGCGTGCATGCCTGGTGTCGCTGGCCACGCCGGCCGCATGGCTGGTGGCGCCTGCGCAGGCCCATGCGGGCGGGCAGCTGGAAGAGCCGTTGATGGATTCGGTGCGCACGGCGCTCAGTTCGGCCATTGCCAACCAGGCGCCGCCCGAGCCGGTGTTTTTCACCACCGAAGCCCGCATCCACTACCTGCGCTGGCTGGGCACCATGAGCGACCGCCTGCGCCGTCGCAAGCCTGAATGGGAAGTGCGCCGCGACTTTCTGCAGACCGTCTGGTACGAGTCCAAGCGCGCGGGGCTCGATGTGTCGCTGGTCATGGGGCTGATCCAGGTGGAAAGCGCCTTTCGCAAGTTTGCCGTGTCCAGCGTGGGCGCGCGCGGCTACATGCAGGTCATGCCATTCTGGACGCGCGTGATCGGCGACGGCGACCCGGGCAAGCTGTTTCACATGCAGACCAACCTGCGTTTTGGCTGCGTGATCCTGCGCCACTACCTTGACCGCGAACGTGGCGACCTGTTCATGGCCCTGGGCCGCTACAACGGCAGCCGGGGGCGCTCGCCCTATCCCGATGCCGTGTTTGGCGCCCAGCGCAACTGGCAGTTCAGCGAAAAGCCCGCAGCGGCCTGACGGGCGAGGGCGGCGCGGCCAGGCGACGGCGCAAGCGGAGTGTCAGTGCGCAGCCGGCGCCACAGGATCTGCCGCGTTGCCGTTGTCCGCCAGCACGGGCTTCAGGCGCGACACCATCACCTGATCGACGCGGAAGCTGTCCACGTCCAGCACCTCGAACTTGTAGCCGCCCCAGCTCACGCTGTCGGTGCGCCGGGGCACGCGGCGCAGCATCACCATCAGGAACCCGGCCAGGGTTTCGTATTCGTCGCTGTGCGGCAGTTCGTCGAGATGCAGTGCGCGCAGCACATCTTCCACCGGGGTGACGCCGTCGATGAGCCACGAGTTTTCGTCGCGCCGCACGATCTGCTCCTCATCGGCGGACCCCACCAGATCGCCCATCACGGTGCTCATCACGTCGTTCAGCGTGACCACGCCCACCACCAGGCTGTATTCGTTCACGATGACGGCAAAGTCCTCGTGCACCTGGCGGAACTGCTCCAGTACCTCGGACAAGGTGAGCCGGTCGGGCACGATGAGCACCTTGCGCACCAGGCTGTCGTCGGCCAGCGAGATGGGCTGGTTGTTCAGCACGCGCTGGAAAAGGTCTTTCGCGTCCACGTAGCCCACCACATGGTCGATGTCGCCCTCGCACACGGGGTAGGTCGAGAAGGGCTCGGCGGCGATGCGCAGGCGGATCACGGCGTCCGGCTCATCGCGCAGAAAGAAGGCAATGCGGTCGCGTGGCGACATGGCGCTCGACACCATGCGCGTATCGAGCTCGAACACATTGGTGATGACCTGCTGCTCGCGCGCGGCCAGCACGCCGGCGCGGGCACCGGCTTCCATCATGGCCAGAATGTCGTCGGAGGTGATGCGGTCGTCCCGCAGCGACGACAGGCCCAGCAGGCGGAACAGCGCATCTGCGCCCTTGCTGTAGAACCACACGAGCGGGCGCAGCACGGTCATCAAAAACACCATGGGCTGCGCCAGCCGCACCACCAGGTTTTCTGGCTCGGCCATGCCCAGGCGCTTGGGAAACAGGTCGGAAAACAGGATGAACAGCGAGGTGATGACCAGGAACGACGCCAGAAACCCGACGGTCTGGGCATGGCCATCCGACAGCCACAGGCCGGCAAGCGCGGCGAAATGCGGGCTCAGCGCGTCTTCGCCAACGATACCCCCCAGGATGGCCACCGCGTTCTGGCCCACCTGCACCACTGTGAAATAGTCTCCCGGCTGCTCCTGCAGGCGCAGCACCCGGTCGGCGCGGGCGTCGCCCTCGTCGGCCATCTGGCGCAGGCGCAGGCGGCGCGCGGCAGCCAGCGAAATCTCGGCCATGGAAAAGAAGGCACTGGCTGCGATGAGCAGGCCAATGACGAGCAGGCTTTGGGTCAGGGTCATGGTGCGGAAAACCGGGCAAACCCGGGCGACGCAGCCGCCGGGCCCTCTGAGTGTAGCGGCGCGCATGCGCGGTGCAGCAGCCCCGGGTGGGGCAACCGCAGTGGCCCGGCCCGCGCCAGCGCGGCTATTGCACGAAACCCATGCGGCCCTTGCCCGCAGCGCTGCGGGGCAGATCGGCCACTTCCACCGTGGAGCGCTGGTCCAGCCGCGCATTGCCAAAACCGGTCATGAGTGCGCGGCGCATCTCGCGCGGCGCCATCTGCGCCAGCTGGTCGAGCACATCGTCCAGTGGCTCCGGGTCCAGCAGGCGCCCCCAGTCGTGCCCGGCGCGCAGGCCCTGGTAGAGGTTGCGGGCAATGGCGCGGGCCTGATCGGGCGTGGGGGCTTGCACCGCAAACACGTTCATGCGGTTCAGGATGGGCTCGGGAATGCCGCGTTCGTCGTTGGCGGTGGTGATCCAGATGACCTGGCTGGCGTCGATGGCCACCTCGGCGAATTCGTCGGTGAAGCATTGCGCGGTGTCGTGCTCCAGCAGCCCATACAAGGCGCCCAGCGGGTCATACTGGGCATCGCAGGCTGCTTTGTCGATCTCATCCACCACGATCACCGGGTTGGCGTACTCGCCGTCCACCAGGGCTTCAAACACCTTGCCGGGGCGGGCGCCTTTCCATTGGGACGACGAGCCCGAAAGCAGCCACCCCGCCGTCATGGAGCTCATGGACACCAGGTTCATGCCCGTGCCCAGCAGCTCGGCCAGGTGCCGGGCAAAGTGCGTCTTGCCGATGCCCGGTGGCCCCAGCAGCAGCATGGGTGTGACCTCCAGCCCATCGCGGCTGTCCTGCGCCAGCGCCACATGGCGCTTCACGTCGTCCAGCACCTCGGTGAAATTGGGCAGTTGCTCGTACAGGCCCGCCATGTCGGGCACGCCCGAGGGCTTGACCTGAAAGCGCTCGGGGCCGCGCTCGAGCATGCGTTCGTACACGGTGCGCAGGGCTTCGTATTCGCGCTGGTTGCCAGCCTCCTGCAGCCGCGCCAGCTTGCGCTCGACATCGGCGGGCTGGAACACCTGGCGAATCTGCGCCACCGGAAGGTGCAGCGCCGGGGACTGGGGAACAAGGCTATGGTGGTTCATTGCATGCTCCTGTGATGGATGGGTCACGCAATCATTCAAGCACACAACATGCCTGCCTTCACGCAGGAAAAGCCCTGTATGGGTGCAAATATTGCCGCCCTGCAAAAACGAAAAGGCCGCCCGAAAGCGGCCTTGCAGCGCGGTATGCCCGGGCCGGTGGCCCGGGGGGTGTTCAGCCCTGGGTGCCCAGCACCTGCTTGAGCTCGCCCGACTCGTACATCTCCATCATGATGTCCGAGCCGCCGATGAACTCGCCCTTCACGTACAGCTGCGGAATGGTGGGCCAGTTGCTGTATTCCTTGATGCCCTGGCGGATTTCCTCGTCTTCCAGCACGTTGACGGTGGTCAGGGCCTTGGTGTCCACGCCGCAGGCCTTGAGGATCTGGATGGCACGGCCCGAAAAGCCGCACATCGGAAAGCTGGCATTGCCTTTCATGAACAGCAGGATGTCGCTGGATTTCACGAGGGCGTCGATGCGTTGTTGGGTGTCGCTCATGGGGTTCTCCTTGTAGAGGGCTGGCGGGCGTGGGCCCGCAATGGGGGGATTATTTCACTGTCGGCCACTGCCCGCCGGTGCAACGCGCGATGCCGGCGAGGTCATTGCGGCTTTGCACCTGCACAAAACCCTGCGCCCGCAGCAGCGCGCAGACGGCTTTGGCCTGGTCGTGGCCATGCTCCAGCAGCAGCCAGCCACCGGGCGTGAGGTGCGCCGGTGCCTGGGCCACGATGGTGCGGATATCGTCCATCCCGTCGGCGCCGCTGGCCAGCGCCTGCAGGGGCTCGTGGGCCAGCGCGGCCAGGTGCGGGTCGGCGTCGGCAATGTAGGGCGGGTTGGAGACGACGGCATCGAACCGGCCTTCCACTTCGGCCAGCCAGTGGCCCAATGCAAACCGCACGGGCAGCGCCAGGCGCTGCGCGTTGGCCTGCGCCACGGCCAGGGCATCGGCGCTGGCATCCACGGCCAGCACCTGGGCCGTGGGGCGCTGGTGCTGCAGGGCCAGCGCGATGGCGCCGCTGCCGGTGCCCAGGTCCAGCACGCGCGGGGCGGGCAGGGGGGCGATCACTTCCAGGGCCCAGTCCACCAGCGTTTCGGTGTCGGGGCGCGGGTCGAGCACGCGGGCGTCAATGGCCAGTGGCAGGCCGTAAAACTCCTTGCGCCCCGTCAGGTAGGCCACGGGCTCGCCGGCTGCGCGGCGTTGGCACAGGGCCATGAACTGCGCGTGCACTTCGGGCTCCAGCGCATCGGTGTCGTGCGCCAGCAGCCAGGCGCGGCCGGCGTCCGGGCGGGCCAGCGCGTGCAGCAGCAGCATTTGCGCGTCGATGCGTTCCAGGCCCAGGGTGCGGGCCTGGGTGAGCGCCTGGGCCAGGGTGGGGGTTGGGGTGTTCACTCTTGTTTTGATAGCTGCTGGCGCTTGTCCATCAAGCGCCAGAGGCCTATTTCGTTCAAAATTCTTGCGAGGGAATCAGACGCTGGCGCCCATCTCCAGCTCTTCGAGCTGCTCGGCCTCGCGCGCATGCGCCAGGGCTTGCAGCACCTCGGCCAGGTCGCCGTCCATCACGTATTGCAGTTTGTAGAGCGTGAGGTTGATGCGGTGGTCGGTCAGGCGCCCTTGCGGGAAGTTGTAGGTGCGGATGCGGTCGCTGCGGTCGCCACTGCCGATCAGGCCCTTGCGCAGCGCGGCCTCCTTGGCGGCGCGCTCGCTGCGTTCTTTCTCTTGAATGCGCGCCTGCAGCACCTGCAGCGCCTTGGCCTTGTTGCTGTGCTGGCTGCGGCCGTCCTGGCACTCGGCCACGATGCCGGTGGGCAAGTGCACCACGCGCACGGCCGAATCGGTTTTGTTGATGTGCTGGCCACCGGCGCCGCTGGCGCGGAAGGTGTCGATGCGCAGGTCGGCCGGGTTGAGCTTGATGGCCTCGGTCTCGTCGGGCTCGGGCATCACGGCCACGGTGCAGGCGCTGGTGTGGATGCGGCCCTGGGTTTCGGTGGCGGGCACGCGCTGCACGCGGTGGCCGCCCGATTCGAACTTCAGTGCGCCATAGACATGGTCCCCTTCGATGCGCAGCACGATTTCCTTGTAGCCGCCCAGCTCGGCCGCGTTCTCGCTGACCACTTCCACCTTCCAGCCCACGCGGTCGGCGTAGCGCATGTACATGCGCGTGAGGTCGCCCGCAAACAGCGCCGATTCGTCGCCGCCCGTGCCGGCGCGGATTTCGACAAACGCGTTGCGCGCGTCGTCGGGGTCTTTGGGCAGCAGCAGGCGCTGCAGTTCATCTTCGAGCTGCAGCAGCTCGGCCTCGGCCGTGGTGATTTCTTCCTGCGCCATTTCCGCCATATCCGGGTCGGCCAGCATCTCGCGCGCACCGGCCAGGTCGGCCTCGCGCTGCACAAAGCGCGCATAGCGGCCTGCCACCTGGGTGACCTCGGCATGCTCGCGCGACAGCACGCGGTATTGCGCCATGTCGGCCATGATGTCTTCGCGCGAGAGCAGAAAGTCCAGTTCGCCCAGACGCTGCGCGTAGCGTTCCAGCTGGCTTCGGAGAAAAGGTTTCATGCGGGAGGGGAAAATAATTGCTACTTTATTTGTAGCTTGAAGCGCTTATGGATAAAGCGCTAGGAGCCGATTTGGCTTGAAACCGGTGCGGGCATGCGCGGGCGGGCGCCGCTACAAGCCAGCCTTGCTTTGCGAGCGCAGGAACAGGCGCGAGACGGTCTGCGCCGTCTGGGCGCGCATGTCGGCGTCGCCCGCCCGCAACTCGGCCATGGTGCCGTGCAGCATCTTCTGCGTGAGGCCGCGCGAGAGGGCTTCCAGCACCGCGTCCACATCCTCGCCCTTGGCCAGCAGTTTTTTGGCGCGCGCGATCTCCAGGGCGCGCCACTCGTCGGTCTGGGCGTTGATCTGCTGGATCAGGGGCACCACGCCGCCTGCCGCGCCCAATGTGCCGGCAGGGCTGCGCAGCTCCATCCAGTGCATGAAGCTTTGCACGCCGGCGTCGATGATGGCCTCGGCCTGCGCCACGGCGGCCTGGCGGTTGGCCTGCGCGGTCTGCACCACGCTGGCCAGGTCGTCCACGGTGTACAGGTAGACATCGCCCAGGGCCTTGACCTCGGGCTCGATGTCGCGCGGCACGGCCAGATCGACCATGAAGATGGGGCGGTGGCGGCGCTTCTTGAGGGCACGCTCCACGGCGCCCAGGCCGATGATGGGCAGGCTGCTGGCGGTGCAGCTGATGACGGCGTCGAACTCGTGCAGGCGCTCGGGCAGGTCGGCCAGGCGCATCACCTCGCCGCCAAAACGGGTGGCGAGCTTTTCGCCGCGCTCCAGCGTGCGGTTGGCAATCGCGATTTGCTTGGGGTTCTTGGCCGCGAAGTGCGTGGCGCACAGCTCGATCATCTCGCCCGCGCCGACGAACAGCACGCGGATCTTGGAGAGGTCTTCAAACAGCTGGCTGGCCAGGCGCACGGCGGCAGCGGCCATGCTGATGCTGTGGGCGCCGATTTCGGTGCTGGTGCGCACCTCTTTGGCCACCGCAAAGCTGCGCTGGAACAGCTGGTTGAGCGTGGTGCCCAGGGCGCCAGCCGTTTCGGCGGCGCGCACGGCGTCTTTCATCTGGCCCAGAATCTGGGCCTCGCCCAGCACCATCGAATCGAGCCCGCTGGCCACGCGAAAGGCGTGGCGCGCCACCAGGCTGTCTTCGAGGGTGTAGGAGTGCGAGCGCAGCAGCGCGGGGCTCACGCCGCCGCTTTGCGCCAGCCAGCCCAGCGTGTGGTCCATGGCGGGCTGGTCGCCGGCGCAGTAAATTTCGGTGCGGTTGCAGGTGGAGATGATGGCCGTCTCCACCCCAGGGTGGCGGCTGGCACCGCCTGCAGAGTTGCCCAGCGATTGGCGCAAACCCTGCAACGTGGGGGCAATCTGGTCGAGCGCAAACGCAAACCGGCCACGCAGATCGAGCGGCGCGGTGGTGTGGTTGATGCCGAGGGCCCAGACTGCCATAGACCGCGATTATAAAATTGTTCGCTGCATCGGGCACCGTGTCTGCCCAAGTCTTGATCTGGGTCACGTTTTATGGGTCCTCTGGACGTTCTCCTCCACGCGATGAATTTCATGGCGCCCGCAGCGGCGCTGGCCCTGCTGCTGGTGCTGGGTGGGCGATTTATTCGCTCAAAAGGGGCGTTAGCCCTTTCGTGGAAAGCGCAACTAGCTATTAATTTTGTAGTGGGCTGCGCGGTGCTGGTGGCCGGGCTCGTGGTGCTGGGCCGCGACGGCAAGATGCTGACCTATGCGGCGCTGGTGCTGGCCTGCGCCAGTTGCCAGTGGGTGCTGGTGCGCGGCTGGCGGGGTTGAGGAGCTCAGGCTGCGCTGAACAGATCGACGCGGTCGGTGATGATGCCGTCGGTGCCCAGGTCGATCAGGCGCTGGGCGGCCCATTCGTCGTTCACCGTGTAGCTCAGGGCGCGCAGACCGAGTGCGTGGACCTGTTGCACCAGTGCGGCATTCCACAGCGCGTGGTTGCACACCAGCGCCTGGCAGCCCAGTTGTTGCGCCAGGTCGAGGTAGCCTGGCTGCAGTGTGTCGATCAGCAGGCCGCGCGGCAGCTGGGGCGCGGCGGCCTGGGCCGCCGCCAGTGCGTCTGGCTGGAACGAGGTCAGCAAAGGCGGCACGGCCGTGGCGGGCCAGATGCGGGCCAGCAGCTCGCCCACGGCGCGGCCGGTGGCGGCTTCGGTGCCGGGCGTGGGCTTGATTTCCACATTCAGGCAGAAGTGGTTGGCCAGGCACCAGCGCGCCAGCGCCTGTAGCGTGGGCAGGCTCTCGCCCGCGTAGGCGCGCGAATGCCAGCTGCCGGCATCGAGCTGCGACAGGGTATGCCAGGGCAGGTCGCCGCCCGTGCCGTGGCCGTTGGTGGTGCGCTGCAGCGTGGCGTCGTGCAGCAGGAACAGCACGCCATCGGCGCTCAGCTTGGCGTCGCACTCGAACATGCGGTAGCCATGGTGCGCCCCCAGCCGAAAGGCCGCCATGGTGTTCTCGGGCGCCAACTTGCCGGCGCCGCGGTGGGCGATCCAGCGGGGATAAGGCCAGGGGTTGGTCAGGTGGGTCATCGGTTGGGGCCGGTCAGAGGCGTTTGCTGGTCTGGGCGTCGAACCAGTGCAGGCGGTTCTCGCGCGGCGTGACGTGGATGGTGTCGCCCGCCTTGGGCGAGGCGCTGCCCTCGTCGATGCGCACGATCAGGCTGTCGCCGCCCATGGTGGCGTACACCAGGCGCTCGGCGCCCAGCAGTTCGACCGTGTCCACGCGCGCCTCCCAGCCGGTGGCGGTGATGTCCAGGTGCTCGGGGCGAATGCCCACAATGGTGCCGGGCTTGCTGTTGGGCGCATGGCGCAACAGGTTCATGGGCGGCGAGCCGATGAAGCTGGCCACAAAAACCGATGCCGGCGTGTGATAGACCTCTTCGGGCGTGCCGAACTGTTCCATCACGCCCGCGTTCATGACGATCATGCGCTGCGCCAGGGTCATGGCCTCGACCTGGTCGTGCGTGACGAACAGGCTGGTGATGCCCAGTTCGCGGTGCAGCTTCTGGATTTCGATGCGGGTCTGGGCGCGCAGCTTGGCGTCGAGGTTGGACAAGGGCTCGTCAAACAAAAACACCTGGGGCTGGCGCACGATGGCGCGGCCCATGGCCACGCGCTGGCGCTGGCCGCCCGAGAGCGCGCGCGGCTTGCGTTCGAGCAGATGGCCAAGTTCCAGGATCGCGGCGGCTTTGTCCACGCGCGTCTTGATCGCATCCTTGGGCACCTTGGCGATCTTCAGGCCATAGGCCATGTTGTCGAATACGCTCATGTGCGGGTACAGCGCGTAGTTCTGGAACACCATGGCGATGTCGCGCTTGGCGGGCTCCAGGTTGTTGACCACGCGCTCGCCGATGGCGATGGTGCCGCCGGTGATCTCTTCCAGCCCGGCCACCATGCGCAGCAGCGTGGATTTGCCGCAGCCCGAGGGGCCGACGATGACGATGAATTCGCCGTCCTGGATGTCGGCGTTGACGCCGTGGATCACGGGCACCGCGTGCTTGCCGCTGCCGTAGTGCTTGACGACGTTGCTGAGGGTGAGGGATGCCATATTTGCTATCTGATTTTGCTATTTGTTTGATAGCTGCTTGCGCTTTATATATATGCGCTGCAGGTGGTTTTTATGCTTATTTTTCGGTATCGACCAAGCCTTTGACGAACCATTTCTGCATCAGGATGACGACGGCCGTGGGTGGCAGCATGGCAATGATGGCGGTGGCCATGACGATGTTCCAGTCCACGGCGGCCTCGCCGCCGGCCAGCATGCGCTTGATGCCGATGACCACCGGGTACATGTCCTCGGACGTGGTCATGAGCAGCGGCCACAGGTACTGGTTCCAGCCGTAGATGAACTGGATGACGAACAGCGCCGCGATCGAGGTGCGCGACAGCGGCACCAGCACGTCCTTGAAAAATCGCATGGGGCCGGCGCCGTCCATGCGCGCGGCCTCCACCAGCTCGTCGGGCACCGTCAGAAAGAACTGGCGAAACAAAAAGGTGGCCGTGGCCGAGGCGATGAGCGGCAGCGTCAGGCCGGCGTAGCTGTTGAGCAGCCCCAGGTCTGCCACCACCTTGTAGGTGGGCAGGATGCGCACCTCCACGGGCAGCATCAGCGTCACGAAGATGGCCCAGAAGCACAGCATCTTGAACGGAAAGCGGAAGTACACGATGGCAAACGCCGACAGCAGCGAGATGGCGATCTTGCCCACGGTGATGACCATGGCCACCACGAAGCTCACCCACATCATGTGCACCACGTTGGTGTTGGAGCCCAGCTTGCCCGAGCCGAACAGCGCGGCCTGGTAGTTGTCCCACGTATGCACGCCCGGCAGCAGCGGCATGGGCGACTGCACGATGTCAGCGGCCGTGTGCGTGGAGGCCACCAGCGCCAGGTACAGCGGAAAGGCCACGATGGCCACGCCCAGCAGCAGCACGGCGTGCGAAACAAAGTCGAGCCAGGGGTTGCGATCAATCATTTTGGCTTTCCACGATGCTGCGCATTAACCGCGCCGCATGAAACTGGCGCGCCCCAGGCCAGGGCAGCCGAGCAAGGGCCGCCCCGTAGCGAGGGCTGCGTCCCCCTGCCCGCATTGCGCAGCAATGCGAGAGCGGGGGGAAGGCGCGAAGCGACTCAGGGGGGTGTTCCATATTCAGTATTGAACTTTCTTTTCGACATAACGGAACTGCACCACGGTCAGCGCGATGACGATGAGCATCAAAATCACCGACTGCGCCGCCGAGCCACCCAGGTCCAGCGCTTTGAAGCCGTCCTGGTACACCTTGTAGACCAGGATGGAGGTGGACTGGCCCGGCCCGCCCTGTGTGGCCGCGTCGATGATGCCGAAGGTGTCGAAGAAGGCATACACGATGTTGATCACCAGCAAAAAGAAGGTGGTGGGCGACAGCAGCGGCAGCTGGATGTGCCAAAAGCGCCTCCAGGGGCCCGCGCCGTCAATGGAGGCGGCCTCGATCAGCGCCTTGGGGATGGATTGCAGGCCCGCCAGGAAGAACAGGAAGTTGTAGGAGATCTGCTTCCATACCGAGGCAATCACGATCAGCGCCATCGCCTGATGTTCGTTCATCACATGGTTCCAGCCGTAACCCAGCCGGCCCAGGTAATGGCTCGCCACGCCGAGCGAGGGCGAGAACAGAAACACCCACAGCACTCCGGCGATCACTGGCGCCACCGCGTAGGGCACGATGAGCAGGGTTTTGTAGACCAGCGCAAAGCGCACGATGCGGTCGGCAAAGATGGCCAGCACCAGCGACACCACGATGCCAATGCCCGCCACCAGCACCGAGAACAGGGCGGTGCGCTGGAAGGAGTGGAGGTAGGACGGGTCGTTGAAAATCTGCCGGAAGTTGTCCAGCCCCACCCACTCGGTGCTCATGCCGAAGGCGTCTTCCATCAGGAATGACTGCAGGATGGCCTGTCCGGCAGGCAGGAAGAAAAACACACCAATGATGAGCAACTGCGGGGCCATCAGCACCCAGGGCAGCCACGCCGAGCGGAAAAGTACGCGTTTTTCCATGACGTTCACAACCAGATAAACCGCCGGTGCAGCGTTGCTGCACTGACGAAAAAACAAAAAGCGGCCCCCAGGCAGGGGCCGCCGATCAAAGCAGGGGCGCTCATGGGAACGCCTTGCCTGTCACAGGATGCCGCAGCTTACTTCTTGTACGAGCGCTCGAAGCGGGCCAGCAGCTCGTTGCCACGGGTCACGATGGAGTCCAGGGCTTCCTTGGCCGACTTCTTGCCGGCCCAGACCTGTTCCATCTCTTCGTCCTCAATGGTGCGGATCTGCACGTAATTGCCCAGGCGGATGCCGCGGGAGTTGTCAGTTACCTTGCGCACCATCTGGTTCACGGCCACATCGGTGCCGGGGTGCTTGGCGTAAAAGCCGGACTTGTCGGTCAGCTCATACGCGCCCATGGTGATGGGCAGGTAGCCGGTGCGCTGGTGGCTGGCGGCCTGCACCTTGGTATCGGACAGGAACTCGAAGAACTTGGCCACGCCCTTGTACTCTTCGGCCTTCTTGCCGGCCATGACCCACAGCGAGGCGCCGCCGATCACGGTGTTTTGTGGGGCGCCCTTCACGTCGGGGTAGTAGGGCAGCGGAGCCAGGCCGTAGGCGAACTTGGCGTTCTTGGCCACGTCGCCGTAGAAGCCCGAAGATGTCTGGATCATGGCGCACTCACCCGAGGTGAACGATGCCTGGGCCGCCGAGCCGCGGCCCTTGTAGACAAACTCGCCCGCCTTGGCTGCTTGAGCCAGGTTGTTGATGTGCTTGACGTGCAGGGGCGAATTGATCTTCATGCGCGCCTTGTAGCCGTTCGGGCTCAGGCCATTTTTTTCGGTGGCAAATTCGACGTTGTGCCAGGCCGAGAACGACTCCAGTTGCGTCCAGCCCATCCAGGCCAGCGTCATGGGGCAGCTGTGGCCGCTGGCCTTGAGCTTCTTGGCGGCTTCAAAGACTTCGGGCCAGGTGGCAGGGGCCTTGTCGGCGTTCAGGCCGGCTTTCTTGAAGGCGTCCTTGTTGTAATAAAAGATGGTGGTCGAGCTGTTGAACGGGAAACTCATCATCTGGCCGTTGGGGGCCGTGTAATAGGCGGCCACGGCGGGGATGTAGCTGCCGGGGTTGAAGTCGGCACCGGCGTCCGTCATCACCTTGCCCACGGGCACCGTGGCGCCCTTGGAGGCCATCATGGTCGCCGTGCCCACTTCAAACACCTGCAGGATGTGCGGGGCATTGCCCGAGCGGAAGGCGGCAATGGCGGCCGTCATGCTTTCGTCATAAGCGCCCTTGAAGGTGGGCACGACCTTGTATTCCTTCTGGCGCTCGTTGAACTGTTTGGCCAGGTCGTTGACCCACTCGTTGTTCACGGCCGTCATCGAATGCCACCACTGGATTTCAGTTTGGGCTTGCGCAGAGACGCACACGGTGGTGGCAAGGGCGGCAGACAGGGCCAGGTGCTTGAGTTGCATGAACACTTCTCCAAGAGGACGATGACACAAAAGGGGCGATGCTAGGCGACTTTTGTGTCTGTGGCGTGTCGTTGTCGCACAGGCTTTTCTCCCCAGCAACCGGGGAAACCCGCTGCGACGAAACCGCGCGCTGCAAGGCGCGGCGAAAGTGTGACGGTCATAAACCAACTGCCGTCAATTCACGGATGGCGTCAAGGCCATTGCGGAGCGTGTGGCGATTTTTGCTGCAATGCATCATGCTGCAAACTTGATGGATTGCACTGTCGTGTGCATGTGCAAGCCAGGTTTTTACCCATTTTTCATCCGCCATGGCCACCACTTCCCTGGACAAAAGCAAGATCAAATTCCTGTTGCTCGAGGGCATACACCCCTCTGCGCTGGATGTCATCCGCGCCGCCGGTTATTCGCAAATCGAGGCCATCGCAGGCGCACTGCCTGATGAGGAACTCAAGCGCAAGATCGCCGACGCGCACTTCGTGGGCATCCGCTCGCGCACGCAGCTGACCGAAGACGTGTTTGCCCACGCGCCCAAGCTGGTGGCCGTGGGCTGCTTTTGCATCGGCACCAACCAGGTGGACCTGAGCGCGGCGCGCGAGCGCGGCATTGCCGTTTTCAACGCCCCGTATTCCAACACCCGATCCGTGGCCGAGCTGGTGCTGGCCGAGGCCATTTTGCTGCTGCGCGGCATCCCCGAGAAAAACGCGGCGGCGCACCGCGGCGGCTGGCTCAAGTCGGCCGACAACGCCTACGAGATCCGTGGCAAGACGCTGGGCATCGTGGGCTATGGCTCCATCGGCACCCAGCTGTCGGTGCTGGCCGAGGCGCTGGGCATGCATGTGGCATTTTTTGACGTGGTCAACAAGCTGCCGCTGGGCAATGCGCGCCAGGTGCAGCGCCTGCACGACCTGCTGGGCCAGAGCGACATCGTGAGCCTGCATGTGCCCGAGCTGCCGTCCACCCAATGGATGATCGGCGCGGCCGAAATTGCCGCCATGAAGCCCGGTGGCATCCTCATCAACGCGGCGCGCGGCACGGTGGTGCAGATCGAACCGCTGGCCCAGGCGCTGAAGGCCAAAAAGCTGCTGGGCGCCGCCATCGACGTGTTCCCGGTCGAGCCGCGCACCAACAAGGACGAGTTTTTGTCGCCCCTGCGTGGCCTGGACAACGTCATCCTGACGCCCCACATCGGCGGCTCCACCATGGAGGCGCAGGCCAATATTGGGCTGGAAGTGGCCGAAAAGCTGGTGAAGTACAGCGACAACGGCACCAGCACCTCCTCGGTCAACTTCCCCGAGGTGGCTTTGCCCGCGCACCCCGGCAAGCACCGCTTGCTGCACATCCACCGCAACGTGCCGGGCGTGCTGTCCGAGATCAACCGCATCTTCTCGGACAACCAGATCAACATTGCGGCCCAGTACCTGCAGACCAACGAGAAGATCGGCTATGTGGTGATCGATATCGACGCTGCGTCGTCCGACCTGGCGCTCGACAAGCTGGCACATGTGCCCGGCACCCTGCGCAGCCGTGTGCTGTTTTAAGTTTGCTCCTGTAAAGATAGCTGACGGCGATTACTGGTAAAGCGCTGCGGCCTGATTTGTTATAAAAATCCGCATTCACTGCCTTGGGGGCCGCCCCGGCGTTCAGCGCCGGGCGGCGCACCCGGAGGCGGTGGCATAAAATTCCGACCCCAAGGCCCAAGGGCGCGCTGCGTCCACCCAGGTTGATCCCATGAATGTTCCGATTGCGTTGGCTGCCCTGCAGACGCAGGCTGCCGAGCCTGTCCGTCTGCGCGAAATTCCCTACAACTACACCTCGTTCTCCGACCGGGAGATCGTGATCCGCCTGCTGGGCGCGCCCGCCTGGGAGCTGCTCGACCAGCTGCGCAACGAGCGCCGCACCGGCCGCTCTGCCCGCATGCTGTATGAAGTGCTGGGCGATATCTGGGTGGTGCAGCGCAACCCCTACTTGCAGGATGACCTGCTGGACAACCCCGCCCGCCGCAAGCTGCTGGTCGATGCCTTGAACCACCGCCTGGGCGAGATCGACAAGCGCCGCACCCCCGCCGACGACGCCGAGCGCGACCTCTTGGTGGGCGAGCTGGCGCAGGCCGCGCGCCGCGCGGTGGCCGAGTTTGATGCCACGTTCGAGCAGGCCGCCACGCTGCGCCGCCAGATCCAGCGCACGCTGGGGCGCCTCACGGCCAAGGACAACATCAAGTTTGACGGCCTCTCGCGCGTGAGCCACGTCACCGACGCCACCGACTGGCGCGTCGAATACCCCTTTGTGGTGCTGACGCCTGACACCGAGGCCGAAATGGCGCACCTGGTCAAGGGCTGCATCGAGCTTGGTCTGACCATCATCCCGCGCGGGGGCGGCACGGGCTACACCGGCGGCGCGATTCCGCTCACCTGGAAAAGCGTGGTCATCAACACCGAAAAGCTCGAAGCCATGACCGAGGTGGAAATGCGCCGCCTGCCGGGCATGGACCGCGAGGTGGGCACGGTCTGGACCGAAGCCGGCGTGGTCACCCAGCGCGTGGCCGACGCGGCCGAGCGCGCGGGCTTTGTGTTTGCCGTGGACCCGACCAGCGCCGAAGCCAGCTGCATTGGCGGCAACATCGCCATGAACGCGGGCGGCAAAAAGGCCGTGCTGTGGGGCACGGCGCTGGACAACCTGGCCAGCTGGCGCATGGTGACGCCCGAGGCGCAGTGGCTGGAGGTGACGCGGCTGGACCACAACATGGGCAAGATCCATGACGTGGAAACCGCCACCTTCGAGCTGCAGTATTTCGAAGCCGATGGCAAGACGCCGGTGCGCACCGAGCGCCTGGCCATTCCGGGCAAGACCTTCCGCAAAGAGGGCCTGGGCAAGGACGTGACGGACAAGTTCCTCAGCGGCCTGCCCGGCATCCAGAAGGAAGGCTGCGACGGCCTCATCACCAGCGCGCGCTGGGTGGTGCACCGCATGCCCGAGCACACGCGCACCGTGTGCCTGGAGTTCTTTGGCAACGCCAAGAATGCCGTCCCTTCCATCGTGGAAATCAAAGACTTCATGTTCGCCGAGCAAAAGCGCAGCGGCGTGTTGCTGGCGGGCCTGGAGCACCTGGACGACCGCTACCTGAAAGCCGTGGGCTACGCCACCAAGAGCAAGAAGCACGGCGGCGGCCTGCCCAAGATGGTGTTGTTTGGCGACATCGCGGGCGACAACGCCGACGACGTGGCGCGCGTGACCAGCGAGGTGGTGCGCATTGCCAACTCGCGCAGCGGCGAAGGCTTTGTCGCCATCAGCCCCGAGGCGCGCAAGAAATTCTGGCTCGACCGCAAGCGCACGGCCGCCATCAGCCGCCACACCAACGCCTTCAAGATCAACGAAGACGTGGTGATCCCGCTGCCGCGCATGGCCGAATACACCGACGGCATCGAGCGCATCAACATCGAGCTCTCCCTGCGCAACAAGATCAAGCTGTGCGACGCGCTCACCGACTTTTTCGAGCGTGGCAACCTGCCGCTGGGCAAGCACGACGACGCCAACGAGATTCCGTCGGCCGAGCTGCTGGAAGACCGCGTGGCCCAGGCCATTGCGCTGGTGGCCGAGGTGCGCGCGCTGTGGTCGGGCTGGCTGCAGGGCGTTGAAACCCTGTTCCCGCAGTTGCAGGACCACACCCTGCGCGCCAGCTGGAAGACCCAGCTGCGCGCGCCGCTGCAAGGCATCTTTGCGGGTGCGGCGTTCCAGCCCATCCTGGATGAAGCCACCGCCATCCACAAGCGCGTGCTCAAGGGCCGCGTGTGGGTGGCTCTGCACATGCACGCGGGCGATGGCAACGTGCACACCAACCTGCCGGTCAACAGCGACGACTACGAAATGCTGCAAACCGCGCACCAGGCGGTCGAACGCATCATGGTGCTGGCGCGCAGCCTGGACGGCGTGATCTCGGGCGAGCACGGCATCGGCATCACCAAGCTGGAGTTTTTGACCGACGCAGAGCTGCAACCCTTTGCCGACTACAAGCGCAAGGTCGATCCGGAAGGGCGCTTCAACAAAGGCAAATTGCTCCGAAATCAGGAGCTGCCAGCGCTTGGTGGACAAGCGCTAGAGCCCAATTTGGCTTCAAAACCCTTGCTGCACGCCGATTTGACCAACGCCTACACGCCCAGCTTCGGCCTGATGGGCCACGAGTCGCTGATCATGCAGCAGAGCGATATCGGCGCCATTGCCGACAGCGTCAAAGATTGCCTGCGCTGCGGCAAGTGCAAACCCGTGTGTTCCACCCATGTGCCGCGCGCCAATTTGCTCTACAGCCCGCGCAACAAAATTTTGGCCACCTCGCTGCTGGTTGAGGCGTTTTTGTACGAAGAGCAGACGCGCCGGGGCGTGAGCATCAAGCACTGGCAAGAGTTTGAAGACGTGGCCGACCACTGCACCGTGTGCCACAAGTGCGAAAGCCCCTGCCCGGTGAAGATCGACTTTGGCGACGTCACCATGAACATGCGCAACCTGCTGCGCAAGATGGGCAAAAAGACCTTCCGCCCCGGCAACGCGCTGGCCATGACCATGCTCAACGCCACCAACCCCGACACCATCAAGCTGCTGCGCACAGCCATGGTGGGCGTGGGCTTCAAGGCCCAGCGCATGGCCGTGGACTTGCTGCGCAAGGTGGGCCGCAAGCAGACCGCCAAGCCGCCAGCCACGGTGGGCACCGCGCCCATCAAGGAGCAGGTGATTCACTTCATCAACAAGAAGCTGCCGGGTGGTTTGCCCAAGCAGACGGCGCGCGCCTTGCTCGACATCGAGGACAAGGACTACGTGCCCATCATCCGCAACCCGCAGGCCACCACGGCCGAGACGGAGGCGGTGTTTTACTTTCCGGGTTGTGGATCGGAGCGCCTGTTCAGCCAGGTCGGCCTGGCCACGCAGGCCATGCTGTGGCATGCAGGCGTGCAAACCGTGCTGCCGCCGGGCTATTTGTGCTGCGGCTACCCCCAGCGCGGCTCGGGCCAGTTTGACAAGGCCGAGAAGATGATCACCGACAACCGGGTGCTCTTTCACCGCGTGGCCAACACGCTCAACTACCTCGACATCAAGACCGTGGTGGTGAGCTGCGGCACCTGCTACGACCAGCTGCAGGGCTACGAGTTCGACAAGATCTTCCCCGGCAGCCGCATCATCGACATCCACGAGTATTTGCTCGAAAAGGGCATCACGCTGCAGGGCAAGGGCGCCTATCTTTACCACGAGCCCTGCCACAACCCCATGAAGCTGCAGGACTCGATGAAGACCGTGAAGGCGCTGGTGGGCGAGCAGGTGCTGAAAAGCGAGCGCTGCTGCGGCGAATCGGGCACGCTGGGCGTAACGCGCCCGGATGTGTCCACGCAGGTGCGTTTTCGCAAGGAAGAAGAAATCAAGAAGGGCGAAGCCCAGCTGCGCGAGAGCGGCGCCGTGGGCGCGCAGGACAACGTCAAGATCCTCACCAGCTGCCCCAGCTGCCTGCAGGGCCTGAACCGCTACGAAGGCGACCTGCAAAACGGTTTGCTCGAAGCCGACTACATCGTGGTCGAAATGGCGCGCGAGATTCTGGGTGAGAACTGGATGCCCGACTACGTGCACCGCGCCAACAACGGCGGCATCGAGCGGGTGCTGGTCTGATGGACTGCCCGCTGTGCGCGCAAGACGGCGGCCAGCTGGTCTGGCGCGGCGAAAAGCTGCGCGTGATCCGTGCCGACGAGGCGGGCTTTCCGGCGTTTTACCGCGTCGTCTGGAACGCCCATGTGGCCGAGTTTTCGGACCTGGATGCTGCGGACCGCGCGCATTGCATGGACGTGGTGGTGCAGGTCGAACAAGCCCTGCGCCAGCACCTGCAACCCACCAAGATCAACCTGGCCACGCTGGGCAACATGGTGGCGCACCTGCACTGGCATGTGATTGCGCGCTTTGACTGGGACAGCCACTTTCCGGCGCCGGTGTGGGCGGCGGCACTGCGAACGCGTGACGCGGGGCAGGAAGCTGCCTTGCGCGAGCGCTTGCCCGCCATGGAAGCGCAGTTGCGCGGGTGTCTGGGTCTATAGCGGGTCTATGGCGGGCGCATCCGGGATGCGACAGCTAGCCCCGACGCCAGACGTCTGCTGTGAGACGCTCGATTGCCGCGTCGTAATTGGCCGTGGAAATCATGGTGCCCGACTTCTCGTGCAAGAGATCGAACAGGTGCTCCGCCAGAACTGAGCCGATGGCATGCAGTGCACCGTGACGTTGGGCAGCTTGCTTCGCGCAGCGCGATGATATTTCTCGGCCAAAGAGATTCGTTCCTGCTCATCAAATGCAAGCCACTCATGCGCATTTGGCGTACGTTCTGGATCGTAATGATGCATGGCCTGTATCAGTGGTTAACGCCCTGACTTCAGCCGTTGCCGTAGGCGGTTGGCTGCTATGAACAATTAGACCCCGAACGCCAAAAGAGAGCGCCTTGATTTGAAGGCGAGCGTTCCTCGGGGGCGGTGTCAAGCGCGTGACATTAACGGAAAATCATCTGGACGGCGTATAGAGTCCACCGAAAGATCCACGTCGAGTAATGGCCAATACAAATGGTCTGGCGTTGGATGTTCGACAGTGACAATCTGATCGACTGTGGCCTGCTTGAACCAGGGAAACTTCTGAAAAGGAAGGTGTAACTCTTCATCCCCGAGCAGGAGCCAGAGCCCATGTTGGGAGATATGCGTTATTTCAGCCGCCGAAGTGGTGTTGCCAGGCATCTTGAACCTCCATGATATGTGCTTGAACGACGGCTTGGGCATCGGTGATCTGCTTTGGCGTGAGGCCAGTAGAAGTAGCCAAGTGGACAATGGGAGTGAGCCAGAACTTGGCCTCTCCATCGGGGTGCGCCACGTGTACGTGGATGCGCGGCTCTTCCCGGGAGAAGAAGAAAAGCCTGTAGGGGCCATCGCGAACGACTGTGGGTGCCATGCGCAGACTCTAGTCGATTCGTGCTGTGTGTCCAAGCAGCTTACGATGGTTGCCTAACGTTCGAGGTAAGCGGGCGACGACGGCAGGGCGCCAGGGCCCGGTTGGCGAAAATGTACTGCGTAGCGCCGACCGAGCCCTGGCGCCCTGCCGTTGGCGCTCCGCTTGAGCGAGGGGTTGCTTCCGTGCAAACTTCTCAAGCTCGGCCAGTTCATCCGGTCGCAGGTGCTTGTCGCTGAAACGGCGTTTGTTCTTGATTTCTGGATACCGGTTTAGGTCGCCCTTGTTTGTTACGCTGACGATCAGGATTAAGGCGAAAACTACCAGCCCGACAATGAACTCAATCATCGACCTTTTCCTCGGCACAGAATGGTTCCGGCTGAAAAAACCCAGTCTTGTCGCTAGCCAAAATTTGTGCGCACATTGAAACGCCTAACGATTCACATCACCGACGGTAAAAAGCAGGGCGACGAAAAAGTGGCGTTTTTTGCTGTCCGAGTGCATGTGATTGTTGTGTTGTTATCTTCCGCCTGATATTGAACTCAAGAACTTAGGTGTTATTGATTTTAATGCTATGTATGTAAGCATAGAACAAACAATCACAAAAACCGGCATAATAAAATACAACGAAATAACTAATATTTCATTACTGGGCTGCAGCGCCTTATAACTCAATTTGCGCACTACTGTTAGCAGTGGTTCATGAGTGGCAAAAACAAAGAAGCTGAAACTGCTGGCCCATAACAACATTTTTTTTAAATAATTTGTTTTTACAATTGCGTTTGTGATGTATAGGGCTGATCCAATGCCGAAAAGTATTCCGGCATTGTGTATGTGGTTGTTGAATGTTTGGTCTTTTGTTGATGTGTCGATCAACAGGGTTGCAAAATATAGAAATAGAATTAAAGGTCCGAATCGATCTAGTGCAAATATGTTGGTGTTTGAATGTGCGAGGTAAGCACCGGCATAAAAAATAAGAATGCGGTTACAGATGGGATATAAATTGGCCATGCGCTTAGCAGCCATAGAGAAAAAAGTACAAGAAGAACTATCTTTGATGCTTTGTTGAGTAAGAAATAAATTGCTGGTGCAATCAGCACCATTACTATTAAGTCTCTTATAAACCAAAATTGATATGAAATTGGAGATCTATCAATCCCGAATACTGCGTTGAAGTAGTCAAATATTTCGAATTTTGATATGGAGGCATTTTTTCCGGAAAAGAATGATTGGGTTGTTGGAATGTGTTGCGCCAACGCAATTAGGAAAAGAGTAAGGATGTTCCAGAATAAAAATGGAATAAGAAGTGTCTTTAGTCGAGATTTTAGTTTTGTTTTGTAGTTTTTTGCAGAAAAGGAAAATCCTATAAAAAAGAAGTATCCAGATATTAGAAAGAATAGTGGGACTGCTACTCTGGCCATACCTTGGGAAATAAGGTTTCGGCAAAAATTTACCCAATACCCTGTATTATCTATCCCAATAACGCCATTTGAAAATCCGACTTCTGTGTTATATGCATGAATGAAAACTACCCCAATTATTAGGGGAAAGCGTAGTGTGGTCAGCCTTTCTGAGGATGCTTTGTCAATTTGCATTCGAATGTGTTCCTTTTATATAAGTAACGAACGAAAGTAAGCCTTCCGCCGAAGGCTGGTCGGCTTGACTGCACAGCTAGATCCATACGCCAAAAGGGGAAATCCCAACTTGGCGATGAGCGCAAATCGCGAAAAAGCACTGCTCCACGGAGGCGGAAAAATGGTTCCAAAATAATAGCTTTTGGCGGTTGTCGTGCAAGGGCTATCGGCTAAAAAGGCTTGAAACCAGCGCAGATCCCCAAGGCAAAGCTCGACACACGGCAAAACCATAGCGGATAGACGCTTGAGAAACTAAATGCCGGTGAATAAAGCATGTCCTTAAATAAAGCGGTTTTTGTGCAGACTAACTAGATTTAGACGACAGCCACCGTAAGCATATGAGTCTGCCAAAACAAGATGTATCCAATGGTACATGTGGATCGTGCCGAAATGATGACGTTGAGTCAAACCTAAATTTCCCGGATGACATCGCCTCCCGATCGCGCCGCACCCACCGCATTTGCCGTGCCGTAGGTCGCCCCACCGCCCAAACCATTGAACGCCTGCATGACCACCTGCGCACGCGCCGTTACAGCATTCGCATCAAGACTGCTATTTGCCAGCATTTGCTGCAGGCGCGCTGCGCCATCCACACAATGCCGGTGCTGCTCAACCCGCTCGATGCCCTGCAGCCCTTGGCGCGGCAAGGCTGGCGCCTGTCGGGTCTGGCAGCCACGGGCGCGGTGGGACAATGGCGGCTGTTTCGACAATCGTTTTTCTACAGGTGAATCCATGGCAGGTTTGAAAGCGGGTGCGCCCACGCCGCAGGCACTCACGGTGCATGAGGCGTCGCGCGTGCTTGAGGTGGCGTTCTCCGATGGCGCCACGTTCCGCATTCCGTTTGAGCTGATGCGCGTGTATTCGCCCTCGGCCGAGGTGCAGGGCCATGGCCCGGGGCAGGAGGTGCTGCAGACGGGCAAGCGCAATGTGGCGCTGGTCAACCTGGAGCCGGTGGGCAACTATGCCGTCAAGCCCACGTTCTCGGACGGCCACGAAAGCGGCATCTTCACCTGGGATTACCTTTATGAACTGGGCCAGCAGCAGGATGCGCTGTGGGCGCAGTACACCGAGCGGCTGGCCGCTGCCGGTGCCGACCGCGATGCGCCCATGGCGCCCAAAGGTGGGGCAGGGGGCCACGCCTGCGGCAGCCACTGAGGTGGCTGGCGGGGCGCATGCCGGGCCAAGCGCAGAATTTGCCCGCTGCCCCGGTGATTCATGTGCTATTGAATATATAGCTGTTGGCGCAATGTGTATAAGCGCTAGCAGCTGTTTTCATTCAAATAGCTTCGTTCAAATTGCGACAGATGCCCCAAGCCCATGCGGGGTTGTCGCTGTACCTCTGGCGCCAAGGCGCCTAGCATGATTCTTATGAGTACTACGCATTTCGGTTTTCAGTCGGTGGACGAGCAGGAAAAGGCACGCCGCGTGCGCGGTGTGTTCGATTCTGTCGCCTCCAAATACGACGTGATGAACGACCTCATGTCGGTGGGCCTGCACCGTGCCTGGAAGGCCTACACCGTGATGGTGGCCAACCTGCGCGAGGGCAGTCAGGTGCTCGACATTGCGGGCGGCACGGGCGACCTGGCGCTGGCGTTTTCCAAAAAGGTGGGCGCATCGGGCCGTGTGGTGCACACCGATATCAACGAAGCCATGCTGCGCGTGGGGCGCGACCGCCTGATCGACGCTGGCGTGGTGCTGCCCACGCTGGTGTGCGATGCCGAAAAGCTGCCGTTCCCCGACGCGCACTTTGACGTGGTGAGCGTGGCCTTTGGCCTGCGCAACATGACGCACAAGGACCAGGCGATTGCCGAGATGTGTCGGGTGCTCAAGCCCGGCGGCAAGCTGCTGGTGCTGGAGTTTTCGAAAGTGGCCAAGCCGCTGACGAAGATGTATGACTGGTATTCGTTCAAGGTGCTGCCGCAGCTGGGCAAGCTGGTGGCGGGCGACGATGCCAGCTACCGTTATCTGGCCGAGTCGATTCGCATGCATCCGGGGCAGGAAGAGCTCAAAAGCCTCATGCAGAAAAATGGCTTTGGGCATGTGGACTATCACAACATGACGGGGGGCATTGTGGCCTTGCATGTTGGAATCAAGTGCTGAGTGAGCGTTTCGCTCAAAGTGGATTAACGGAGACGGAGAAATCATGATGAAACTGTGGTCTGTGGTGTTGGTGGCAATGCTGGCGTTTGCGCATGCCGATGCGGATGCCCGGCGCATGGGTGGTGGCAAGTCGGTGGGCAAGCAGTCCAGCAACGTCACGCAGCGTGACGCGGCCACACCGCCCGCAACGCCGGGCGCTCCGGCGCAGACGGCGACCAACGCAGCGGCGGCCAAGCCTGCTGCCGCCGCAGCGCCTGCCGCAGCGGCCAAGAAGCCTTGGGGCGCCATGCTGGGCGGCCTGGCTGCCGGTCTGGGTCTTGCCTGGCTGGCCAGCTCGCTGGGCCTGGGCGAAGGGTTTGGCAATATTTTGATGATCGTGCTGCTGGCGATGGCCGCGTTTGCCATCTTCAAGCTGGTGATGCGCGCGCGCAGCGGCGGCAACAACCGCCTTGCGGCGGCGGGCGGTGCGCCTTTCGCCTTCCAGGGCGCGGGCGCCGCTACGCCAGAGGCTGCGCAGGTTCCCCGTCAATACAGCCCCGCCAACGTGGGCAACGATGCTTCGGCGCGCCCGTGGGAGCGCAGCGGCATGGCGTTTGATGCATCGCGCCAGCAACAGGGCGCGGGCACGATGATTGGCTCGGGCCTGTCGGGCTCGCAGAACTGGGGCATTCCGCAAGGGTTTGACGCCGAAGGCTTCCTCACGGCGGCCAAGCGCAATTTCGTCACGCTGCAGGCCGCTTGGGACCGCTCCGACCTCGCCACGCTGCGTTCGATGCTGACCGACAGCATGCTCGAAGAAATTCGCACGCAGCTGACCGAGCGCGAATCGCACCGCGGCGATCAGCCCAATCACACCGATGTGGTCATGATCGAGGCGCAACTGCTGGGCATCGAAGAGCTGGACGACGGCTACATGGCCAGCGTGGAGTTCTCGGGCATGATCCGCGAAGAACTTTCGGCCGGGCCCAGCCCCTTCCGCGAGGTCTGGAACATGACCAAGGCCAAGACGGGCAACAGCGGCTGGCTGGTGGCGGGCGTGCAAGCACTGCAGTAAAGCGGCAGGGCCATCCCGTTCAGGGAATAATCGGGGACTATGGCAACACAGTCCCCTTTTTCATTTCTGGATGGTCTTCTTGACCGCGTGGCCGCCGGCCCGCAGCCACCGCAGTGGCTGGTGCACGAGGTGCAGCAGCGCCTGGTCCTGTTTCTCAACCATGTGTTGATGCAGGAGAAGGAAGCCATGGACCGCCTGGTGCGCCAGCGCGGCCGCGTGGCACGTGTGCAGTGGCGCTCCTACTCAATGGCCTTGCTGATCACGCCAGCGGGCCTGTTCAACGTGGCGCCTGAAGGCGCGGCGCCGGATCTGCAGCTGGAAGTCACCGAAACCTCTCCACTGGCGCTGGCAAGTGTTGCCCTGAGGGGTGACAAGCCGGCGATCCGCATTGAGGGCGATGTGCAACTGGCGGCCGAGATCAACTGGCTGGTCGACCATGTCCGCTGGGACCTGGAAGAAGACGTTGCCCGCGTGATTGGCGACGCGCCCGCGCACACGCTGGGCCAGGTGGTGCGCAAGGCGGCGCAGGCGTTGCGCCAGTTCGTGGGCACGCGCATGGCATCGGCCGATGCTGCCCCGGTGCCGGCTGCTGCCCCGCCAGCGGCCCCTGTTGCGCCAGCATCACCGTCGGGCACTGCCGACCGGACTGCTCCATGAAGCGTTTTCTGCGGGGTGCCACCATTGTCTGGGTGGTGTTCCGGTATGGGCTGGATGGCCTGGTGCTGGACAGTTTCCAGAAACCCTGGCTGCGCCTGCTGTCACGCGTTCTTTCGATCGGCCGCAATCTGGAGGCGCCGCGCGGCCAGCGCCTGCGCGAGGCGCTGGAGCAACTCGGCCCCATCTTTGTCAAGTTTGGCCAGGTGCTCTCGACCCGGCGCGACCTGTTGCCCGCCGACATGGCCGACGAGCTGGCGCGGCTGCAAGACCGCGTGCCGCCGTTTGATCCAGACATCGCCATTGCCACCATCGAGCGCGCGTTCCGCCGCCCGGTGGGCGAGGTGTTTGTTGCGTTTGACCGCGTGCCGGTGGCCAGTGCATCGATTGCGCAGGTGCATTTCGCCATCTTGCGCGACCGGGGCGGCGTGGAGCGCGAGGTGGCCGTCAAGGTGCTGCGGCCGGGCATGCTGCCGGTGATCGAAAAAGACCTGAGCCTCATGCGCATGATGGCCGGGTGGCTGGAGAACCTGTCGGCCGATGGCAAGCGCCTCAAGCCGCGCGAGGTGGTGGCCGAGTTCGACAACTACCTGCACGATGAGCTGGACCTGGTGCGCGAGGCCGCCAACGCCGCGCAGCTGCGCCGTAACATGCAGGGGCTTGATCTGGTGCTGATTCCGGAAATCCACTGGGATTTCTGCCACCCCGAGGTCATGGTGATGCAGCGCATGAACGGCGTGCCCATCAGCCAGGTCGAGCGATTGCGCGATGCGGGGGTGGACATCCCCAAACTGGCGCGCGATGGCGTCACGATCTTCTTCACCCAGGTGTTCCGCGACGGTTTTTTCCACGCCGACATGCACCCGGGCAACATCCAGGTGAGCCTGGAGCCGGCGACCTTTGGGCGCTATATCTCGCTCGATTTCGGCATCGTGGGCACGCTCACTGAAGTGGACAAGGAATACCTGGCGCAAAATTTTGTGGCCTTTTTTCGCCGCGACTACAAGCGCGTGGCCGAGCTGCACATCGAAAGCGGCTGGGTGCCCCCGGAAACCCGCGTCAACGACCTCGAATCGGCGATCCGCGCCGTGTGCGAACCCTATTTCGACCGTCCGCTCAAGGAAATATCGCTGGGCATGGTGCTGATGCGCCTGTTCCAGACGTCGCGGCGCTTCCAGGTTGAGATCCAGCCGCAACTGGTGCTGCTGCAAAAGACCCTGCTGAACATCGAAGGCCTGGGCCGCCAGCTCGACCCGGAGCTGGACCTGTGGAGCACCGCCAAGCCTTTCCTCGAAAAGTGGATGCTGGAGCAGATGGGGCCGCAACGCCTGTGGCGCGAGCTGCGGGCCGAGGCGCCGCACTACGCCAAGCTGGTGCCCGAGCTGCCGCGCCTGCTGTATGACTACCTGAGCCGACGGCCGGCCGAGTCGCAAAGCGCCTTGCGCGAGTTGCTGGAGGCGCAAAAGCGCACCAATCGCCTGTTGCAAAGCATTATTTACGGCGGCCTGGGCTTTGTGCTGGGGCTGCTGGTGATGCAGCTGATGGTCAGGGTGCGGATCTTCTGACGCTGGCTGGGCCGGGTTTTTTTCTCTTTTTTCCTGCTTTTCGCGACATCAAGGAGCATGCCGTGCTGTTGACCCTGGTTATCGTCTATCTGTTGATCACCATCGCCATTGGCCTGGTTGCCGCCAAGCGGGTCAAGAATTCCGCCGATTTTGCGATTGCCGGGCGGCACCTGCCGCTGTACATGATCGTCACCACCACGTTTGCCACCTGGTTTGGTTCGGAGACGGTGCTGGGGATTCCCGCCAAGTTCATCGAGGGCGGGCTGGGTAATGTGGTCGAAGACCCGTTCGGCGCGGGGTTTTGCCTGATTCTGGTGGGCCTGTTCTTTGCGGGCAAGCTTTACCGCATGACGCTGCTGACCATCAGCGACTACTACCGCGAGCGCTACGGCCGCGTGGTAGAGGTGGTGTGTTCGCTGATCATCATGCTGAGCTACCTGGGCTGGGTTTCGGCCCAGGTCACCGCCTTGGGGCTGGTGTTCAACCTGCTGTCGGGCGGTGCCATCAGCATTCCCGTGGGCATGGTGATCGGGGTGGTTTCCATCCTGGCGTACACGCTGTTTGGCGGCATGTGGTCAGTGGCTGTGACGGACTTCATCCAGATGATCATCCTGGTGGTGGGGCTGACGCTGATCGCCGTGTTTGCGGGCAACATGGCCGGCGGGGCGGACAAGGTCATCGAGCTGGCCGCGAGCCGCGAGCTGTTCCGCTTTCTGCCAGAGCCGAAATTCCACGACATCGTGTTCTTCATCGCGGCGGCCATCACGATGATGTTTGGCTCGATTCCTCAGCAGGATGTGTTTCAGCGCGTCATGTCGGCCAACAACATCCAGGCCGCCACGCGCGGCCCGGTGATTGGCGGCATTTGCTACATCCTGTTTGCCTTTGTGCCTATGTTCCTGGTGGCCAGCGCGCTCATCATCATGCCGACCGAAACGGCAGCGCTGCTGAAGGACGATCCGCAAAAGGTGCTGCCCACGCTGGTGCTGGAGAAGATGCCGTTTGTCATGCAGGTGCTCTTTTTTGGCGCGCTGCTGTCGGCGCTCAAGTCCACGGCATCGGCCACCTTGCTGGCGCCCAGCGTGACGTTTACCGAGAACATCTGGCGCCAGTTCCGTCCGCATGCCTCCGACCAGCAGCATTTGCGCACCATGCGCATCACCACGCTGGTGTTCAGCGGCCTGGTGCTGGCCTATGCGATTCGCATGGAAGGCACTTCCATCTATGAACTGGTCTCGGGCGCCTACCAGGTGCCCTTGGTCGGCGCCTTTGTGCCCCTGGTGTTTGGCCTGTATTGGAAGCGGGCCACCACCCAGGGGGCGGTGTTTGCCATCGTGCTGGGCTTGTTGACCTGGGTGTTGTTTCTGGCAACTCCGGCGGGCCAGGTGTTTCCGGCGCAACTGGCCGGCTTGCTGGCGGCACTGGTGGGCATGCTGGCGGGCTCGCTGGGCCCCCAGGCGATTGGCAACCACCATGCCGGGCACCATCGCATGGTGGGCGTGGAATGAGGCCGGGGTGTTGAAGGCAGGGCGGCCGCCTATAATTGAAGGTTTTTGCACTTCTTCCCAACACTTTCGTCATGCCTATTTACGCCTACAAATGCGGCTCCTGTGGCCATGCCAAGGATGTGCTGCAAAAAATCTCCGACCCTCAGCTCACGGTGTGCCCCGCTTGTGGCGCCGAAGCCTTCACCAAGCAGGTGACTGCTGCAGGGTTTCAGCTCAAGGGCTCTGGCTGGTATGTGACGGATTTTCGTGGCGGCAACGGCGGCAGTTCTGCCCCTGCCACTGACGCCAAGGGCGACGGCCCGGGAGCTGCAAGCACCCAGGCTTCCGCGCCTGCCGCAGCCGATACCGGCGCCGCCACGAAGGTGGCCGCAGCCCCGGCCACCACTGGCGCCAGCGCCGTTTCTTCCGACTGAGCCCATCCATGTCCGCCTTGCGCAAATGGTTGTTCACCGGCTTGCTGGTGATTGTTCCGGGGGTGATCACCATTGCGGTGCTCAACTGGATCGTGGGCACGCTCGACCAGACCCTGCAAATCCTGCCGGGCGCCTGGCAACCCGACAAGCTGTTGGGCTTTCACATCCCAGGCTTTGGCGTGCTGCTGACCCTGCTGATCTTGCTGGTGGTGGGTGCTACGGCCAGCAACTTTGCCGGGCGCAAGTTGGTGCAGCTGGGCGACAGCCTGGTCAGCCGCATCCCGGTGGTGCGCTCTATTTATTCGAGCGTCAAGCAGGTTTCCGACACGCTGTTCTCTGAAAGCGGCAACGCCTTTCGCACCGCCGTGCTGGTGCAATGGCCGCGCGACGGGGTCTGGACCGTGGCCTTTGTCACGGGCACGCCCAACGGCGAAGTGGCGGCGTACCTGCGCGATGAGTTTGTCAGCGTGTACGTGCCCACCACCCCCAATCCCACCGGCGGGTATTTTGTGATGGTGCGCAAGAGCGATTGCGTCGAGCTCGACATGAGCGTGGACGCCGCGCTCAAATACATCATTTCGATGGGCGTGGTCGCTCCTTCCGACCCCGCCCTTGCCCCTGTCTCCTCCAAGTGAATCCCCTTTAATGCGCCACAGCGGCGCCGGAAGTTTTGCCATGGCCATGCGTTCCCACTATTGCGGTCTTGTGACCGAAGCCCTGTTGGGCCAAACCGTCACCCTGTCGGGCTGGGTGAACCGCCGCCGCGACCATGGTGGCGTGATCTTCATCGACCTGCGTGACCGCGAAGGCTCGGTGCAGGTGGTCTGCGACCCCGACCGCGCCGAGATGTTCAAGACCGCCGAAGGCGTGCGCAACGAGTTCTGCGTGCAGGTCAAGGGCCTGGTGCGCGCGCGCCCCGAAGGCACCACCAATGACAACCTCCAAAGCGGCAAGATCGAAGTGCTGTGCCACGAGTTGAACGTGCTCAACCCCTCGGTCACGCCCCCGTTCCAGATCGACGAAGAGAACCTGTCGGAGACCACGCGCCTCACGCACCGGGTGCTCGATCTGCGCCGCCCCTACATGCAGAACAACCTGAAGCTGCGCTACCGCGTGTCGATGGAAGTGCGCAAGTTCCTTGATGCCAACGGCTTCATCGACATCGAAACCCCCATGCTCACCAAGAGCACGCCCGAAGGCGCGCGCGACTACCTCGTGCCCAGCCGCGTGCACGACGGCCATTTCTTTGCGCTGCCGCAATCGCCCCAGCTGTTCAAGCAGCTGTTGATGGTGTCGGGGTTTGATCGCTATTACCAGATCACCAAGTGCTTCCGCGACGAAGACCTGCGCGCCGACCGCCAGCCCGAATTCACCCAGATCGATATCGAAACCTCGTTCATGGACGAGCAGGAAATCCGCGACATGTTCCAGGGCATGATCAAGACGGTGTTCCAGAACACGCTGGGTGTGGACCTGGGCGAGTTTCCGGTCATGACCTACCAGGAAGCTGCCCACCGCTTTGGCTCCGACAAGCCCGACTTGCGCGTCAAGCTTGAATTTGCCGAGCTGACCGACGTGATGAAGGACGTGGACTTGAAGGTGTTCTCGGGCGCTGCCAACATGAAGAACGGCCGCGTGGTGGCCTTGCGCGTGCCCGGTGGCTCGGTCGAAGGCGGCGGCATCAGCCGCGGCGAGATCGACGCCTACACCGAGTTCGTCAAGATCTACGGCGCCAAGGGCCTGGCCTACATCCGCGTCAACGAGCTGGCCAAGGGCCGCGACGGTCTGCAATCGCCCATCGTGAAAAACATCCACGACGCGGCGCTGGCCGAAGTTTTGAAGCGCACCGGCGCACAAGACGGCGACCTGATTTTCTTCGGCGCCGACAAGGAAAAGATCGTCAACGACGCCATTGGCGCGCTGCGCATCAAGATCGGCCACAGCGAGTTCGGCAAGAAGAACGGCCTGTTTGACGACCGCTGGGCACCGCTGTGGGTGGTGGACTTCCCCATGTTCGAGCACGACGAAGAAAACGACCGCTGGGTTGCCGTGCACCACCCCTTCACCGCACCCAAGGACGGCCACGAGGACTACATGGTCACCGCGCCCGAGAAGTGCATCTCCAAGGGCTATGACATGGTGCTCAACGGCTGGGAAATGGGTGGCGGCTCGGTGCGTATCCACCGCGCCGACGTGCAGCAGAAAGTGTTCGACGCCCTCAAGATCACGCCCGAAGAAGCGCAGCAGAAGTTCGGCTTCCTGCTCGACGCCCTGCAATACGGCGCGCCCCCGCACGGCGGCCTGGCGTTTGGCCTCGATCGCATCGTCACGCTGATGACGGGCGCCGAGTCCATCCGCGACGTGATCGCCTTCCCCAAGACCCAGCGCGCCCAGTGCCTGCTGACCCAGGCGCCGTCCATCGTGGACGAAAAGCAGCTGCGCGAGTTGCACATCCGCCTGCGCAATCCGGATGCGGTGAAGGCAGACTGATTGCATCAGGCCTTTGTGCCTTCGTGCAGATCGGAAGGGCGCCATCGGGCGCCCTTTTTTTAAGGGAAACCAGATGCCGAACTTGCCGGAGCCGCTGTTCAAAATCCCCCAGTCCGTGCTGGTGGTGATCCACACGCCGGCGCTGCAAGTGCTGCTGATCCGCCGCGCGGTCGATGCCCCCGATGGCCAGGCGTTCTGGCAATCGGTCACTGGCAGCAAGGACAGCCTGCAGGAAGACTGGCGTGAAACCGCGGTGCGCGAGGTGCTGGAAGAGACCGGCATCCGCGCGGATGCACCGGGTTGCACGCTGCGCGACTGGGGCCTGGAAAATCGGTACGACATTTACCCGCAATGGCTGCACCGCTACGCGCCCGGCGTGCGGCGCAACACCGAGCGCGTGTTTGGCCTGCAGGTGCCCGCTGCCATGCCGGTGGTGCTGAGCCCGCGCGAGCACACCGCTTGGGCCTGGTGGCCCTGGCGCGAGGCGGCGGACCGCTGCTTCTCGCCTTCGAATGCCGAGGCCATCCTGTTGCTGCCACAATTTGCCTTGCCATGAACCCATCCCACCACGCTTCCGAAATTCTGCGCATTGCCACCTACAACATCCACAAGGGTGTGCAGGGCCTGGGCCCGGCGCGCCGGCTGGAGATCCACAACCTGGGCCTGGCCGTGGAGCAGCTCGATGCCGACATCGTCTGCCTGCAGGAAGTGCGCAAGATGCACCGCCGTGAAGCCGCCTATTTCCAGCGCTGGCCCGATGTGCCGCAGGCCGAGTACCTGGCGCCCGAGGGCTATGAGGCGGTGTACCGCACCAATGCATTCACGCGCCATGGCGAGCATGGCAACGCGCTGCTGTCGCGCTGGCCGGTGATCGGGCACCAGCATGAGGACATTTCCGACCACCGCTTCGAGCAGCGCGGCCTGCTGCATGTGGAAGTGGATGCGCATGGCCGCCGTGTGCATGTGATCGTGGTGCACCTGGGGCTGATTCCCGGCAGCCGGGTGCGGCAGGTCGAGCGCCTGCAGCAGTTCATCGAGCGCGAGGTGCCCGCGGGGTCGCCGGTGGTGGTGGCCGGTGACTTCAACGACTGGGGGGCGCAGATCAAGCGCATGCTGTCGGGCTTTGGCCTGTATGAGTTTGATGCGCCGCGCGCCTACACCTATCCCGCTCGGCTGCCGCTGGTGCAGCTCGACCATGTCTATGTGCGTGGGCTGGAGCCGCTCGGGCTGCATGTGCCGCGGGGGCGCATCTGGTGGCGCATGTCCGACCACCTGCCGCTGATTGCCGAGTTCAGGCTTTGACCGGCGGATGAAACGGATGGCCGATTTCGCCAAAGACCACCGCGTGCGCTTGCTGCAGGGTGCGCAAGAGCTGTTTCCCGCCATGATCGAGGCGATGGATGCGGCGATCTCCGACATCCAGTTCGAGACCTACATTTTCGATTTCACCGGGGCGGGGGCGCAGGTGGCCGAGGCGCTCATTCGCGCCGCAGAGCGCGGCGTGCGCACCCATCTGGTGGTGGACGGCGTGGGCACCGGGCCGCTGCCCAAGACCTGGCAGCAGCGCATGAAGGCTGCGGGGGTGCTGGTACGGGTGTATTCGCCGCTGGGGCCGCTGGGGCTGCTGCTGCCCCACCGCTGGAGGCGCCTGCACCGCAAGCTGTGCGTGGTCGATGGCCTGCTGGTGTTTTGCGGCGGCATCAATGTGCTGGACGATCTTTACGACCCCAACTACGGCACGCTCGATGCGCCGCGCTTTGATTTTGCCGTGCAGGCGACGGGCTCGATCGCGGCGCAGGCCAGCCAGACCATGGAGCGCCTGTGGTGGCGCCTGCAGGCGGTGCGCGACGTGCGCCTGCACCGCCTGCCGCAAGCCGTGCGCGACCTGCGCGCCGCCAGCGCCACCCGGCACGCCAGACAGCAGGACCCGGACGCAAGCGGCATGCGGGCCGCGCTGGTGCTGCGCGACAACGTGCGCAACCGCAGCCGCATCGAAAAGGCCTATCGGCGCGCCATTGGCGCGGCACGCCACGACATCATCATCGCCAATGCGTATTTCGTGCCCGGCCGCAAGCTGCGCCGCGCGCTGATTCTGGCGGCAAACCGGGGCGTGCGCGTGCAGCTCTTGCTGCAGGGGCGCTACGAATATTTCATGCAGTACCACGCGGCGCGGCCGGTGTATGGCGCGCTGTTGGCCGCTGGCGTGGAGATCCACGAATACGAGCCCAGCTTCTTGCACGCCAAGGTGGCGGTGATCGACGCCCACAGCGACAAGCCCTGGGCCACGGTGGGCTCGTCCAACCTCGACCCCTTGAGCCTGCTGCTGGCACGCGAGGCCAACGTGGTGGTCGAAGATGCCGCCTTTGCCATCGACCTGCGCCAGCGCCTCGTGCATGCCATGCGGCACGCCGGGCGGCGCATGGACCCGGCCCACTATGCCGGCCGCCCGCTGCGCCAGCGCGTGCTCGACCGCGTGGCCTTTGGCCTGATGCGCCTGGCCTTGTGGGTCACGGGAAACCGGTACTGAGCGCGGGCGCAGGGCGGTGCTATTAAATAAATAGCTATTGGCGCTTGTTCCATAAGCGCTAGCGCCCTAAAATCCTTGGAATCATTGGTCGGGCATTCACTGGTACGATGCAGCCATGTCCAGTCAACCAGTCGCCGATATGACGCCCATTCCGCCGGATGAAGGCACGCCCGTTTCCGTGAAGATCCGCGAGCGCATCGCCGCCGCGCGCAAGCGCTTCAACGCCAATGACAACATCGCCGACTTCATTGAACCCGGCGAGCTGGAGCGGCTGCTCGACGAGGTCGAAGACAAGATGCAGGGCGTGCTCGACAGCCTGGTCATCAACACCGAGGGCGACCACAACACCCGCAACACCGCGCGCCGCGTGGCCAAGATGTACCTCAACGAGGTGTTCAAGGGCCGCTATGTGCAGGCGCCCCCGATCACCGAGTTTCCCAACGCCGAGCACCTCAACGAGCTGATGATCGTGGGCCCGCTCACGGTGCGCAGTGCCTGCAGCCACCACTTTTGCCCCGTGCTGGGCAAGATCTGGATCGGCATCATGCCCAACGAGCACACCAACGTGATCGGCCTGTCCAAATACGCGCGCCTGGTCGACTGGGTCATGGGCCGCCCGCAGATCCAGGAAGAGGCCGTGGTGCAGCTGGCCGACTTGATCATGGAAAAAACCCAGCCCGACGGCCTGGCCATCGTCATGGAAGCCAGCCACTTTTGCATGTCCTGGCGCGGCGTGCGCGACATGGACAGCAAGATGATCAACTCCGTGATGCGCGGCGTGTTCCTGAAAGACAGCGCCCTGCGCCGCGAATTCCTCTCGCTCATTCCAGGAAGGAACTGACATGCTCGTACGCCTGCTGTATGCCAGCCGCGCGGTGGACACTTCGCCCGCCGCCATCGAAGCCATCCTCACCCAGTCGCGCCAGCACAACCCGGGCAGCGGCATCACGGGCATCCTGTGCTATGGCGGCGGGGTCTTCCTGCAGGCCATCGAGGGCGGGCGCTCGTCGGTCAACGAGCTGTATGGCCACATCCAGCGCGACCCGCGCCACAAGAATGTGGAGCTGCTGCACTACGAAGAGATTGCCGAGCGGCGCTTTGGCGGCTGGATCATGGGGCAGGTGAACCTGTCCAAGATCAACCACTCCATCCTGCTCAAATACTCCGAAAAACCCGAGCTCGATCCTGATGCGGTTTCGGGCAAGGTGTCGTTTGCGCTGCTTGAAGAGCTGATGGCGACAGCCTCCATCATCGGCCGTGCCTGAAAGGCGGAGCGCTTTGCTACTGCGCGGCCTGATCTTGCGCCTGCGGTACTCGCCGCACGAGAGTGCGGCTGCGTTCCTCAACGCAAGCTGAGGCCGCTCGCTACGCAAATCGCCCCACCTTTCTGCTTCGGTGATTTTTCTCTGGGTCGCAGGCCGTCGTTGCCGACGCTGCGGCTTTTTGCATTCCAGCGCTCTGATCTGTGACCACAGCCCATGACGACCGATATGGCCGAACCATCCTTGCTGCTGGGCTGCGACTTCTCCAGCAGCCCCGGCCGGCGCAAACCCATTGTGCTGGCGCTGGGCCAGCGCGTGGCGGCGCGGGTGCAGTTGCTGGGCCTGGAAACCTTTGACACCCTTGATGGCCTGGCGCGCTGGCTGGCCGCGCCGCGCGCCTGGGTGGGCGGCTTTGACCTGCCCTTTGGCCTGCCGCGCGAGCTGGTGCAGGCGCTGGGCTGGCCGCTGCAGTGGCATGCGTGCATGCAGCATTACTGCGCGCTCTCGCGGGCGCAGATCCGCGACAGCTTTGCCGCCTTCTGCGCCGCGCGGCCCGTGGGCGGCAAGTTCGCGCACCGGGCCACCGATGGGCCGGCCGGCTCCAGCCCATCGATGAAATGGGTCAACCCGCCCGTGGCCTACATGCTGCACGCCGGCGTGCCGCTGCTGCTGGACGCGGGGGTGCATCTGCCCGGACTGCACCCCGGCGACCCGCAGCGCGTGGCGCTGGAGGCCTACCCCGGCTTGCTGGCGCGCGAAATCCTGGCGCGCCGCAGCTACAAAAGTGACGACCGCGCCCAACAGACGCCCGAGCGGCTGATTGCCCGCAAGGATCTGGTGCATGCGCTGGAGATGGGCCAGACCCGCCTGGGCCTGCGCCTCAAGCTCAGCCACGCCCAGCGCGATGCTCTGGTGGATGACGCCAGCGGCGACCGTCTGGACGCCGTGCTGTGCCTGCTGCAGGCCGCCTGGGCGCAGCAGCGCCATGAGGAGGGCGATGCGCTTTATGGTCTGCCGACGGGGTTCGATGGCCTCGAAGGCTGGATTGTCACGGCCTGATTTCGCCGGCCCCGGTGTTGGCACAATGGACGGCCCAGCCCTTGCCAATGTCCACCGCCATGCCTGCTTTCGAAACTTTGCTCACTTTTTTTGGCGTGTCGGTGCTGCTGGGGCTCACGCCCGGCCCCGACAACCTGTTCGTGCTGCTGCAATCGGCCCAGCGCGGCTGGCGCGCCGGCATGGCGGTGGTGGCGGGCCTGTGCGCTGGCCTGGTGGTGCACACCACGGCGGTGGCCCTGGGGCTGGCAGCCGTGTTTGCCGCGTCGGCCATGGCGTTCACGGTGCTCAAATATTGCGGCGCGGCCTATCTGGCCTATCTGGCATGGCAGGCCCTGCGGGCGCCCGCCGCCACGGCGCAGCAGCCCGCCTCCACCCAAGGAAACCAGGGCAAGCAAGGCGGCCGCAGCCTTTGGCGCATGGTGGGGCGCGGCATGGTCATGAACCTCACCAACCCCAAGGTGCTGGTGTTCTTTCTGGCCTTTTTGCCGCAGTTCGCTGATCCGGCGCGCGGCAGTGTGGCTTTGCAGCTCATGGTGCTGGGGGTGGTGTTCATGCTGGCCACGTTGCTGGTGTTTGGTGCCATCGCCTGCTTTTCTGGCGCTTTTGGGGCGCTGCTGCAACGCTCGGCGCGCGCCCAGACGGTGCTCAACCGGGTGGCGGGCCTGGTGTTTCTGGGGCTGGCGCTGCGGCTGGCCACGGCGGAGCGGTAGCTATAAAAAACATAGCTGTAAGCGCTTTGTGTATAAGCGCTAGAGCCCTAAAAGGCTTGAAGTGTCATGCGCAGGTTTCACAATGAATGCATGACCGAACTCCTCCTCATCCGCCATGGCGAAACCGACTGGAACCAGACCCGGCTGCAGCGCAGCGAAGGCGTCACGCGCCCTTGATTCCCCTGTCGTCCTTGCCGCCCTTGACCAGGGCCAGATAAGCGCTGCGGGTTTGCGGCGACACCGAATCCACCAGCTGCTCGTAAGGCGTCTTATGCCGTGCCAGCATGCGCGCCGTGGCGATGGTCTTTGATTTGCAGAACCAGTGGCAGGTGTGCTGCATCAGGAACAGCTCGGCCGACATGGTGAAGGCCTTGTCGCGGGGTGTCAGGTGCGCCGCATTGCGGGCCATGGCCTCGATGCCCCGGGCGTGGATCGCCAGGGCCTTGCGCATGTCGAAGGTGGTGCCAGGAAACAGCTGGCTGGCAAAGGGAATCGCCATGGCAAAGCGGCTGACGCGGGCATCGGCCTCGTTCACCTGGGCAAACTCTGCAGCGAAGCGGTTGAACTGCTCGCTCAGCTGCGATTCGGTGGTGGCGAGCAGGCGCCAGATCTGCTCGCGCCGCTCGGGCGTGCTTTCACCCAGCGCCCGCAGATAACCCTCGGTGAGGGTCTCCATGAGCTTTTCGATCTGGTAGTGGCCCAGGTGGCTGGCCAGCAGGGCAATGCGCTTGCGTTGTTGCCGGTGGTTGAGGATGTAGCTGCCGATGGCGATCAGAAGGGCGAGGGTGAGAATGTCCATGGCTCGTTTATAGCTGCGGCGGCTCGGGCCACGCTTTTTGAGGGGGGCGGATCTGCTCGAACGCATGCGCCACCTGCAGCACGCCCAGGTCGTCGAAGCGCGGCCCGGCGATCTGCAGGCCAATTGGCAAGGGATGCAGGCCGCTGGTGTAGCCGCAGTTCACCGAAGCGGCGGGCTGCTCGGACATGTTGAAGGGCACGGTAAAACCAATGTGCTCCAGCGGCCGCAGCGGGTCGTTGGTGGGCGAGGGCAGCTCGGCCGCAAACGCCGGCATGGGTGCCACGGGCGAGATCACGTAGTCGAACGCGCTGCAGGCGCGCACGGTGGCCACACGGGTCAGGTGAAACTGCTGGCTGGCGTCGAACACCTCGGTGCCGCTCAGGCCAGCGGCGCTGTCGGCCCATGCGCGGATGTAGGGCAGCACCCGGTCGCGCTGCCGGGCGGGCAGGGCCAGCAGATCGGTGTGCGAGCGCATGCGCCAGAAATGGTCCATGCCGTCGAGCATGGTCTGCGTCATGAACGGCTGCATGGGCACGATGTGGGCGCCGGCCTGCTCCAGCCAGCGGGCGGCCTGCTCGATGGCGGCGCGCACCTCGGGCTCTACCGGCAGGCCGCAGCCGGCCTCCAGCAGCAGGCCAATCCGCAAACCACGCAGGCGCTCGGCCCCTTGATTGAACTGGCTCCAGGCAATGTCCTGCGCGGGCAGGGCCATGCTGTCGCGCGCGTCGCTCTGGCTCAGCACCTGCATCATCAGCGCGGCGTCTGCCACCGTGCGTGTCATGGGGCCGGCGGCGCGGCCGGTGTAGGGCGGGTCGATGGGGATGCGGCCCAGGCTGGGCTTGAGGCTGAAGATGCCGCACCAGCTGGCGGGCAGGCGCAGCGAGCCGCCGATGTCGGTGCCGATGTGCAGCGGGCCATAGCCGGCGGCGGCCGCAGCGCCAGCACCGGCACTGGAGCCGCCGGGGCCTTTGGATAAGTCCCAGGGGTTGCGCGCCAGCGCGTGAAAGCTCGACAGGCCCGAAGACAGCATGCCGTAGTCGGGCATGGTGGTCTTGGCCACGATCACCGCGCCGGCTTCGCGCAGACGTGCAGCGGGCGGGGCGTCGGCGGTGGCGGGCACCAGCGCGGTGGCGGCGGTGCCCAGCGGCATGGGGTCGCCGAGTGTGGCGATGTTTTCCTTGATGGTGGCGGGTACTCCGTCGAGTGTGCCCAGCGGTTCGCCGCGCAGCCAGCGGGCTTCGGAGGCCCGCGCCTGCGCCAGGGCGGCTTCGGGGCGCAGCAGGTAGGTGGCCCGAATGTGGGGCTCCCAGCGCTCGATGTGGGCCAGCAGGTCAGCCAGCACATCGACCGGGGACAGCGTGCGCTGGCGGTAGGCCGCGAGCAGGGCGTGGGCGGGCAGGTCGTGTAGCGCGCTCATGGTGCGGGTTCGCCGGTTTCAGGACCAGAAAAGGGCCGACAGGTCGTTCACAAAGATAGGCATGTCTTTCCACAGCCCCCTGAGGTTCTTGTTTGCCACCGTGACCCATTGCGGCTGGTAGAGGAAAGCATGCACGGCCTCTTCGGCCAGCAGGCGCTGCGCATCGCCCAGCAGGCGCGCGCGGTCGGCCGGGCGCGGGGTGTTCTTGATTTTTTCGAACAGCGTGTTGAACTGCGGCGAGTGGTAGCCCCAGTAATAGTCGGGCTTGGCAAAGTTGCCCAGGTCGAAGGGCTCGACATGCGAGATCAGGGTCAGGTCGTAGTTCTTGTTGCCGTAGGTGCCGCTGAGCCACTGGGCCCATTCCACGTTCTGGATCTTGCACACGATGCCGATCTTGGCCAGCTGCGCGGCGATCACCTCGCCCCCCTGGCGCGCATAAGGCGGCGGGGGCAGCGTGAGGGTGAGCGTGAGCGGGGTCTTGACGCCCGCCTCGGCCAGCAGCTTTTTGGCCTTGTCGATATCGAACGGGTTGATGCCCGTGGTGTCCACATAGCCGAACGCGCCCGGCACATAGTGGCTGCCAATGGGCACGCCAAAGCCGTCGCCCGCGCCTTCGATGACGGCCTTGCGGTCGATGGCGGCGGCAATGGCACGGCGCACGCGCACATCGTTCAGGGGCTTGCGGTCGTTGTTGATGGCCAGGATGGTCTTGGCGCGCGAGCCGCTCACCACCACCTGAAAGCGCGGGTTGGCCTTGAACTGGGCCACGCTGCGTGGCGTGACGCGGGCAAACGCATCCACATCGCCCGCCAGCAGCGCCGCCACCTGCGCGGCAGGGTCGGAGATGAAGCGGAACGTGGCCCGGCGCATCTTGATGGTGGCGGGGGCGCGAAAGCCTCGCCAGGCATTCAGCGTGATCGACGCGCCCCGGTTCCACGCGCCCAGCACATAGGGGCCGGTGCCCACGGGCCGGGTGGCGTTGGTGGCGGCGCTTTGGGGCTCGACGATGATGGCCGTGGCCTGGCCCAGCACGAACAAAAAATCGGGGTCGATGTCTTTGTGGATCAGCACCACGGTGTGGTCGTCCACCACCTGCGTGGTGAGGTTGGCGAAGGTGCGCTTGTCCTTGTTGGTGCTCTTGTCGCTGCCTGCGCGGTCAAACGAGAACTTGACCGCCTTGGCAGTGAAGGGCACGCCGTTGCTGAACTTCACGCCCCGGCGCAGGCGCAGGGTGTAGGTTTTCAGGTCGGGCGCCACCTCCCAGCTCTCGGCCAGCAGCGGCGACACGCTGCCGTCGGCGTTGATCTTGGTGAGCGTCTCGAAGATGTTGTAGTGCACGATCTCGGCAATGGCCGAGGCGGCGCCGGCCGTCGGGTCCAGCCCGGGTGGCTCCAGCGTCATGGCCAGCACCACCGTGTCCTTGCGGCCCTGGGCCAGGGCGCCCCAGGGCGCGGCCAGGGGCGCTGCGGCGATGGCGCCAGTGGTGAGGATGGAACGGCGGCTCAGCATGTTGGAAATCTCCGGAGGAATACCTGTGGATCGGGCCCGGGCCGGCAGGTGCACGGCCGGCTGGGGTGGAAGGCTTTTTACACCATGGTGCGCGCCGCTTTGTCGGCCAGCAGCGCCCGGCGCGCGCGGGCACGCCCGGGCTCGATGCGCGGCACGGCGTTCACCAGCGCACGCGTGTAGGGATGCTGCGGGTGGTGGAACAGTTCCTGCGGCGTTCCGCGCTCCACGATGCGCCCCTGGTAGAGCACCAGCACCTCTTCGCACAGGTGGTTTACCACGGCCAGGTCGTGGCTGATGAGCAGGTAGGTGATGCCGAACTGCTGCTGCAGGTCCAGCATCAGGTTGAGCACCTGGGCCTGCACCGACACATCCAGCGCGCTCACGGGCTCGTCGGCCACGATGAGGCGGGGGCGGGTGATGAGCGCGCGCGCAATGGCAATGCGCTGGCGCTGGCCGCCCGAAAACTCGTGCGGGTATTTGTCCAGGTCGGTGCTGCGCAGGCCCACCTGCGCCAGCACCTGGGCGGCCTGCTCGCGCTGTTCGGCGCGGCTGCTGGCACCCTGGGCCTGCAGCGGCTCGGTGACGATGCGCTGCACGGTGTGGTGCGGGTCCAGCGAGCCATAGGGGTCCTGGAACACCATCTGAAAGTCGCGCCGTGCGCGGCGCAGTTCGGCGGCGGGCAGGCGGTGCAGGTTACGGCCCAGCAGGTGCACAGCGCCGCTGGTGGGCGTGTCGAGCGCCATTACCAGCCGGGCCAGCGTGGATTTGCCTGAGCCCGATTCGCCCACGATGCCCAGGCTGTGGCCCGCCGCCACGGTGAAGTCCACGCCCTGCAGCGCCTGCACCTGCTGCGGCGGCTGCAACAGGTGCGTGCGCGGCAGCGGGTAGTGGCGCACCAGCTGCGTTACCTGCAGCAGCGGGGGATGTGCATCGGTGGGCGATTTTGAGCCAAATTGGCCTGTAGCGCTTTCTGGACAAGCGCTAGTAGCTATCAAATTGGTAGTTACGGAGGGGTTCATGCGCGCTCCTCCAGCACGGCGGGCAGGGCATCGAGCCGGATGCAGCGCGCCAGGTGCCCCCCATCCACAGCGCCCAAAGTGCCCACCTGCACGGGCGGCGGCGCGGTGGTGTGGCAGGCGGCCACCGCGCCGCCGCAGCGCCCCGCAAACGGGCAGCCGGCGGGCAGATCGGCCAGCTCGGGCACGGTGCCCGGGATGGTGGACAGGCGCCTGCGCTCGCCGGGCGCGCGCGCCGTGAGCTGCGGGCGCGCCGCGAACAGGCCGCGCGTGTAGGGGTGGGCCATGGTCGAGAAGACGGCCTGCGTGGGCCCGCTCTCCACCACGCTGCCGCCATACATCACCAGCATGCGGTCGGCGTTCTGCGAGATCACGCCCAGGTCGTGCGAGATCAGGATCAGCGCCATGCCGCGCTCGGCCACCAGCTCGCTGATGAGGTCCAGGATCTGCTGCTGAACCGTCACGTCGAGCGCCGTGGTGGGCTCGTCGGCAATCAGCAGGTCGGGCCCGCAGGCCAGCGCCATGGCGATGGTGATGCGCTGGCGCTGCCCGCCCGAGAACTGGTGCGGGTAGGCATCCAGGCGCCGCGCGGCATCGGCAATGCCCACGCGCTCCAGCAGGGCCAGGGCCTCGCGGCGTGCCGCGGCGCGATCCATGCCGCGGTGCAGGCGCAGCGGCTCGGCCACCTGGTCGCCAATCGTGTGCACGGGGTTGAGCGCCGTCATGGGCTCCTGGAACACCATGCCGATGCGGTTGCCGCGCAGGCGGCACAGCGCGCGCTCGTCCAGCCCCAGCAGTTCCTGCCCGTCCAGAAGAATGCTGCCGCTGGCCTGCGCGGCCTCAGGCAGCAGGCCCATGAGCGCCAGGGCGGTGATCGACTTGCCGCAGCCCGATTCGCCCACCAGGCCCAGCGTTTCGCCGCGCTGGAGCGCGAAGTCGATGCCGCGCACCGCGTCGGCCGCGCCGTGGTGCGTCTGCAGGCGGATGCGCAGGTTGGAGACTTGCAGCAAGGGCATGGGTACGGTGGGCATGTTGGGGTCGGGATCAGCGCTTTCGGGCCAGGCGCGGGTCGAGCAGATCGCGCAGGCCGTCGCCCAGCAGGTTCAGGCCCAGCACCGCCAGCGCAATCGCCACGCCGGGCCACACGGCCAGCAGCGGGGCCTGGAACATGAGGGTTTGCGCATCGCTGAGCATGCGGCCCCACGAGGGCTGCGGCGGCTGCGTGCCCAGGCCGAGGTACGACAGCGCGGCCTCGGCCAGGATGGCAATGGCGAACTGCACCGTGGCCTGCACGATCAGCACCGAGGCGATGTTGGGCAGCACATGTTCGAGCGTGATGCGCCAGCGGCCCTTGCCGCAGGCCCGCGCTGCCAGGATGAAATCGCGCGACCACACGGCGTTGGCCGATGCGCGCGTCACCCGCGCAAAGGTGGGAATGTTGAAGATGCCGATGGCGATGATCGAGTTGACGATGCCCGCGCCAAACACCGCCGTCAGCATGATGGCCGACAAAATCGCCGGAAACGCAAACGTGAAGTCGGCCAGCCGCATGATGGTTTCCTCCACCCAGCCGCGCCGCGCGGCGGCAATCAGCCCCAGCGCCACACCCAGGCCCATGCCAATGCCCACCGCAATCACGCCCACCAGCAGCGAGTTGCGCGCGCCCACCAGCAGCAGCGACGCCACGTCGCGGCCAAAGGCGTCGGTGCCCAGCCAGTGCTGGGCGCTGGGCGGCTGCAGCTTGGCGGGCAGGTCCATGTCGTAGGGCGACCAGGGCGTCCAGACCAGCGACAGCGCTGCCGCGGCCAGCAGCAGCGCCACCAGGACGGCGCCCGCGACAAAGCTGCGGTGGCCCAGGGCGCGGTGCAGCCAGTGGGGGCGCGACGAGGGAATGGAGGATGAAATCGCTGCGTTCATGGGTTGGTTGACAGTTTTTTGTGAAGCCCCTGGCGCTGGAAACCGGCTTGCCCGAAGGCCAGTGCCACCGTGGAACTGGCTCTGCCAGGCCACGGGTGGCGTCCCCCTGGGGGGATGGCGCGAAGTGACTCAGGGGGGCAGCTCATATATCGTTGGCCTTCACTCGGGGGTCGATCACCGCATACAAAAGGTCCACGAAGAAGTTGACCAGGACCACCATCGCCGCCAGCAGCATCACGCAGTTGCGCACCACGATCAGGTCGCGGTTGGCAATCGACTGGAAGATCAGCCGGCCCAGGCCGGGCAGATAAAACACGTTTTCCACCACGATGGTGCCGGCCAGCAGGTTGGCAAACTGCAGGCCCATCACGGTAATGACCGGGATCATGGCGTTGCGCAGCACATGGCCCCACAGTGCGGCCCGCCGCGACAGCCCCTTGGCCCGCGCGGTGCGCACGAAGTCTTCGCGCAGCACATCCAGCACGGCCGAGCGCGTGATGCGCGCCAGTATGGCCGCCTGCACCACTGCCAGCGCCAGCGCCGGCAGCAGCAGCGCCTTCAGCGCGGCCAGCGGGCCGCCGCCGCTGTCTTCGGTCCAGCCCGGGAAGCCCCCCGCCGAAAACCATTGCAGCTTCACCGAAAAAAGCAAGATCAGCAGGATGGCGAACCAGAAGTTGGGAATGGCAATGCCCAGCTGGGCCAGGCCCATCACACCCAGGTCGCCCCAGCGGTTGTGGCGCGATGCGGCGTAAAGGCCGGCCGCGAGCGCCAGCACCGTGCTGAGCGCCATGGCCAGCAACGCCAGCGGCACGGTGAGCGCCAGGCGCTCCAGCACCAGATCCAGCACCGGGCTGCCATAGGCGTAGCTCTCGCCCAGGTCGCCCACCAGCACGCCGCCTATCCATTGCCCGTAGCGTTGCGCGGCGGGCTGGTCCAGCCCCAGCTGGGTGGCCAGCGCCGCCACCGCATCGGGCGCGGCATCGGGCCCCATGAGCACCTGGGCGGCATTGCCCGGCAGCACATCCAGCACCACAAATACGACCACCGATGCACCGAGCAGCGTGGCGATGAGGGTCAGGAACCGCTTGAGAAGAAAGAAACCCATGGATGGTGGTGCGGGCAGGGCCGGGCGGGTGCTTCGGAAGGTTGGGAGGGCAGAGGAGCCTGCGCAGCATACCGACAAAGCACCCATGGTGGCGGTGGTGTGTTGTGCCGCGGGCAAGACGGTGCAGGGCAGGGGCGCGGGATAATACGCGGCATGAACACTGCCTCCTTGAAATCGCTGCATTCGCGCCTGGCGCTCTTGCCATCCGCAGGGAGGCCCGCATGGCGCTGATGATTACCGACGAGTGCATCAACTGCGATGTGTGCGAGCCCGAGTGCCCGAACCAGGCCATCTCCGTGGGGCCGGAGATCTATGAGATCGACCCCCACAAATGCACCGAATGCGTAGGCCATTTCGACGAGCCCCAGTGCGTGCAGCTGTGTCCGGTGGCCTGCATCCCGGTGGACCCGCAGCATGTGGAGAGCCGGGAGACGCTGTGGCAGAAGTTTCAAAGGCTGCAGGCGGTCACAAAAATTTGAGCATTTTTGGCCTCTGGTGCTCATCCATCAAGCGCTGATAGCTATAAAAATAGTAGCTTTTAGTTCTCTTCCGGTCGTGGGGGTTTGGGACGCGGGGGCTTGGTGGTGTGGATCAGCAGCGTGGCTTTGTCCATGTCTCCGGCCAGCATGGCGGGATGGGCCTTGAGCGAATGCGCGATGCTGTCCTCGATCAGCGTGCGCTGGTCGGGCGACGGTTTTTTCAGTACCCAGTTGGCCACTTCGGCCTTGACGCCCGGGTGCCCGATGCCAATGCGCAGGCGCCAGTAGTCGGGCGAGCCAAGCTGGGCGTGGATGTCCCGCAGGCCGTTGTGCCCGGCATGGCTGCCGCCGTGCTTGAGCTTCACCTGGCCGGGGGCAATGTCCAGTTCATCGTGCACCACCAGGATTTCCTCGGGCTGAATCTTGAAGAACCGCGCCAGGGACGCCACCGACTTGCCCGACAGGTTCATGAAGGTCTGCGGCTGCAGCAGCCAGACGCTCTGGCCATGCACGCTGGTGCGGGCCACCAGGCCGTGGTAGCTGCGCTCGGGCACCAGCGTGGCCTTGAGTTCCCGCGCCAGCGCGTCGATCCACCAGAAGCCCGCGTTGTGGCGGGTGGCCTCGTAATCGGGCCCCGGGTTGCCCAGGCCCACAAACAGTTTGATCATGTGCGCAATTATCGGTAGCTGCCAATGAAAACGGCCCACACAGGTGGGCCGTTGGATGCGGCGCTGCCGGGAGGGCAGGCCGCTTCAGACCGGTGCGCCGGTCTTACTTCTTGCCCTTGCCCTTGCCCTTGGCATCGGCGGCAGGTGCTGCGTCGGCGGCAGGCGCTTCAACGACCACCACGGGGTTGACCACGGAAACCAGCACGGGGTTGTTGTTCTGGCCGCCACGGATCACGGGGCTCACGCCCTTGGGTAGCTTGATGTCCTTGAGGTGCAAAGAAACGCCCTTCTTCAGCGTGCTCAAGTCCACGGCGATGAACTCTGGCAGGTCGGAAGGCATGCAGGTCACGTCGAGTTCGTTCACGATGACGTTCGCCGTGCACTTGTCCACCTTGACAGCATCGGACTCTTCCGCGCCGCTGTAGTGCAGTGGCACCTTCATGTGCAGCTTGGTCTTGGCATCCACGCGCTGGAAGTCGATGTGCAGCACCAGTTGCTTGTAGGGGTGGTATTGCACGTCGCGCAGCAGCACCTTGGAGGTTGTGCCGGCCAGTTCCATGTCCAGCACGCTGGAGTGGAATGCTTCCTTCTTGAGGGCGTGCCACAGTGCGTTGTGGTCCACCTCGATCAGTTGGGGTTCAGCGGAACCGCCATACACGATGCCAGGCGTTTTGCCCGAATTGCGCAGACGGCGGCTCGCACCCGTACCCTGCTTGGCGCGCTCAAAAGCGACGAAGTTCATAGTTAGCTCCTGAAAAGGGACGACCGCGACCAGTCATTCCCTGTTGAAAAAAGGCTTGTTGCGCCCGGATGGCGGCAAGCCCACAACAATGCTCCCGAACAGGCAAGCCTCCCGAAGGAGGCTTGGCAAGCATCTGACTGAACAACCCAGCCGCGCCTCGCGAGGGGCGCGGGCCGGCGCTCAGAAAAGATTATCTTGGTCCGAGAACAAACTCATCACCGACTCGCCCTTGGCAATGCGCTGGATCGTTTCGGCGATCAGCGGGGCCACGGAGAGCTGGCGGATTTTTGCGCAACCCTTGGCGTTGTCGCTCAAGGGAATGGTGTTGGTCACCACCACTTCATCGAGGGCCGAGCCCTGCGCGATGCGTTCAATGGCGGGGCCGGAGAAAATGGGGTGGGTGCAGTAGGCGTACACCTTCTTGGCGCCGCGCTCCTTGAGCACTTCGGCGGCCTTCACCAGCGTGCCGGCGGTGTCGATCATGTCATCCATGATCACGCAGTTGCGGCCGTCGATTTCGCCGATCACATGCATCACTTCGGACACGTTGGCCTTGGGCCGGCGCTTGTCGATGATGGCCAGATCGCAGCCGAGCTGCTTGGCCAGAGCGCGGGCACGCACCACGCCGCCCACATCGGGCGAGACGACGATCAGGTCTTCGTATTGCTTCTGGCGCAGATCGCCCAGCAGCACGGGCGAGGCGTAGATGTTGTCGACCGGGATGTCGAAGAAACCCTGGATCTGGTCGGCATGCAGATCCATGGTCAGTACGCGGGCCACGCCCACCGCCTGCAGCATGTTGGCCACCACCTTGGCAGAGATCGGCACCCGGCTGGAGCGGGGACGGCGATCCTGGCGGGCGTAGCCAAAGTAGGGGATCACGGCGCTGATGCGTTCGGCGGAGGCGCGCTTGAGTGCGTCCACCATGATCAGCAGTTCCATGAGGTTTTCGTTGGTGGGTGCGCAGGTGGACTGCACCACGAAAACGTCGCGGGCGCGCACGTTCTGTTTGATTTCGACGGTGACTTCACCGTCAGAGAATCGGCCCACATCGGCCGCACCCAGGGTGGTGCCAAGGTGTTGGGCAATTTCAGCTGCCATGCCAGGATTGGCATTGCCGGTGAAAACCATGAAGTCGGGTTGGTTGGCTTGCATGAGCGTCCCAGCAGTCTGAAAAAAAAGCCCGTACGCGAAAAGAAATTTGGCAGGGGAGAAAGGATTCGAACCTTTGCATGCCGGAATCAAAATCCGGTGCCTTAACCAGCTTGGCGACTCCCCTACACAGGTCGATTGCAGAAGCAATCAACCGAAACTCTTGTCTGACGCCCACCCTGCCAGAGGATGAATCATCAAATTTTCACATGTTCTGACCTGCCAAGCGCCGGGGGCGTTTTGGAGATCAACGGCATGCGATATTTGCGCAAAAACTGCACTACCAGAACCGGTCATCCGACCTTGCAAACCGTGTGATTCTAGCCATTGAAGGGCTTGGGTCACTTCGGGGCACAGGGCCTGGGCAACTGGTTGCAGGTCATTACAACCGAAGTCGTATTGTGCTGCAGCAAAGCCTAAGATTGTAGCACTATCTGAATCGCGTTTAAGGTCTGGAGCGGAAAAAATTGATTTCGTATCCAAACCCGCTTCGGGTTTCACCACCACAAAGCGCGCCTGCGGTAGCTGATGTGCTTTCTCAAGCGGCGTGATTATCTCACCAATTCCTTCTACCCAGCCGTTGCGGCCGCGCAAAAAAAATGGCACATCGGCGCCCAGTTTCAATCCGATGGATTCCAGCGCGGCAAGGGGCAGGTTCAGGTTCCAGAGGCGATTGAGTGCCAGCAGTGTGGAGGCCGCGTCCGATGATCCGCCCCCCATGCCCGCCTGCGCAGGGACCTTTTTCAGCACCCCGATGTGAGCGCCCAGGCCACAGTGGGTGGCCTCTTGCAAGGCCTGCGCTGCGCGCACCGTCAGGTCGATGGCAGGAAGCGCGGGGCCGAGGTCTTCACGGGTGACGCGGCCATCGTGGCGCACCTCGAAATGCAGCGTATCGCACCAGTCGATCAGCATGAAGACGGACTGCATCAGGTGGTAACCGTCGGCGCGCTGGCCCGTGATATGCAGGAAAAGATTGAGCTTGGCCGGCGCCGGCACGTCGTACAGGGCTTGCATGAAACGGGGTCAGTGGGTCAGGACGATGCGCAGGGTGGCTTGCGGCGCCGGCGTGTGGCGTTGTGCCACCAGTCGCCCGGCGGCAATGGCCGACAGATCGACTTGCCAGCCAACGGCCGCGACCTGGGTGCCTTCCAGCCAGCTGAACAGTGCAGCGACCGGAATGCTCGTGCCCAGGACATCGTGCAGCAAGGCATCCAGTGATTCGGACTCGCGCGTGCTCTGCCCCGTGGTGATCTCTGCATGGCCGGCATCCCACTGGATTCGCGCGAGGGTGTTGCCAAGAGGATTCAGCAAGATGAATTGGCCTTGCTGCGCCGACCCCGACAGCTCAAACGATGCCGAAAATGACTGTGACGCCTGTTCTTCCACCTGCAACGCAAGGCGTCCTGTCCACAGCGTGCGATGAGAGTTTGCAGGCATGGGCTGCGGCTGGGCACAGCCGGCCAGCAGCAGAACCAGAAGCGCCAGCAGGCATGTCAACCCACGGTGCAACGTTCCGACTGTGCGTTGCGCAAGCGAGCCCGGTGAAACGGCACGCAACATCAGGGCTTTGCTCCGAGGCGTTTCAGGGTGTCTTTGAGTGTTTCGTTGTCTGGGTTCAGGCGCAAACCTTCACGCCAGACGCTGGTGGCGCGCGCACGGTCGCCGGTGCTCCAGAGGACTTCGCCCAGGTGCGCTGCAATTTCGGCATCGGGCCGGGTTTTGAAGGCAGCCGTTAGCAGCCGCAAGGCCTCGGTGTTGTTGCCGAGGCGGAATTCGACCCAGCCGAGGCTGTCCGTAATGAAGGGATCGCCGGGAGCATATTCGAGTGCCTTGGCGATCAGGCCCTTGGCCTCCTCCAGGCGCAGCCCGCGTTCGGCCAGCGAGTATCCCAAAGCGTTGTAGGCGTGGTGAAAATCGGGTTGCCGCGCCATCAGCTGCCGTAGCAACTGCTCCATCATGACCGTATCACCAGTCTTTTCGGCCAGCATGGCCTGGTCGTAGACCAGCTCGTTGTCGTCCGGATTCTGGGCCACCAGTTCGGTCTGAACGGCCAGGGCTTCTTTGTACCAACGCAGTTCCTGCAGAAGCTGCACCTCTGCCTGCAGTTTCAGGCGGGTCTGGGCGGGGGTGTGGCCCGGCAGGCCGCGCAGCAGGGCGCGTGCGTCAGCGATCTTTCCCTGTTGCGCCAGCAGGGACGCCCGGCGCCGCTGCGCGCTGAGCATTTCTTCTGCATTGTCAATGCGTGCGAGCCAGGATTCCGCTGCCGTGTAGTCCTTTTTCTTTTCGGCAAGCTGTGCATAGAGAAGATAGGCCTGGGTCAGGCTGCGCCGCTGGAGGTCGGGGTCTGACGTGGCAGCATTGGCCAGTTCGATGTAGCGTTGCAGTGATTTTTCTGCATCGGGCAGTCGGTTGTCCTGGAGTTGCAGTGTCGCAAGCGCAAGCCACGCTTCCCTGAAATCGGGCTTGTCGCGCGTCACGGTCTCCAGCTGCTGGCGCGCGGCAGGGTAACGTTGCTGGCTTAAAAGGACGCGGGCATATGCCGTGCGCAATTCGGGGGCCGGTTGTTTGGCAAGATGGGCTGTCACCAGCGATTCCGCCTCCCTCACTCCTTCTTCCATCAGTTCCAGGGCCAGCGGCATGGCCACTTCGCTTGCTCCATCCAGCGCGAGGGCCCGACGCGCCGCATCCAGTGCGCCGGCCTTGTTTCCTGCCGCCAGCCGCATGCGACCCAGTGCGGTCCAGGCGGCGGGCCCAGTGGCGGGGTGGCGAAGTTCATCGGCCAGCGCCTGCTCGACCACATTCGCCGCCAATGTCTTGTCGCTGGCGCGGCCATACATCTGGGGCAGAGCCGAGAGGGCCGCGGCTTTGGAAGCGGGGGGTATCTGCGCCAATTCCTGGCGCAGCAGTTCCGGGGTTTCACCGATCCGGTTGAGCGCAATCAGAATCTGCAGCGTGTAACGGTTGGCTTCTCGCGACTGGGGTTGCGCCTCTTTCCACGCCCGTGCTGCCGCCAAAGCGTAGTCACCAGACCGGGCTTGCAAGGCAATATCTGCAGCGCGCCGGTACAAGGCGCTGTCTCCGCTGCGCCGTGCCGCTTCCAGCATCAGCGAATAACCAGCACCAGGGTCCCCAGACCGGGTGGTCAGCTCGCCCAGAAAGATCTCATAAAAAAGTTCGGCATCCAGCTGCGCTCCGGGATCGGGGAGGGTCGCGGCTTCGGTGCTGGCGGGGTGCTCTTGATCGCCGGACTGCGCCCATACCGTGGTTGATGCAGCCAACAGAGCGGCAGTGAGGAGGGCGGTTCGAAAGCGATGAGATTGCACCATCGGATCATAATAATCCATGCTTTCAAACCTGTTCCAAAGGCCACGGCATGCCTGAGCTGCCCGAAGTGGAAGTCACCCGTCGCAGCTTTGCGCAGGCCATTGCCGGGGCTCGGATCGATTCGGTTCGCATGGGCAAGCCATTGCGGTGGTCGCTGGGATGTGATCCGCAATCGCTGGTGGGGCGCAAGGTGCTCTCGCTGCGCCGGCGGGGCAAGTATTTGCTGGCGGATCTGGACTGCGGCATGTTGCTTGTGCATCTGGGTATGTCGGGCAGCTTGCGTTTCAGCAGCGATCTACCTCCTTTTGGGGCGCATGACCATTTCGACATGGTCACCTCTCAAGGGACCCTTCGTCTGCATGATCCCAGGCGTTTTGGTGCTGTGGTGTTTGCGGCAAGCGAGCAGGACGCGGTCGCCCAGAAGTTGCTTGGCAGTTTGGGGATGGAGCCGCTGTCCGATATTTTTACCTTTCCCGCCTTCGCGGCGGGACTCAAGGCGAGTCGAGCGCCGATCAAGCAGGTGCTGCTGGCGGGGCGGCTGGTCGTGGGTGTGGGCAATATCTATGCGTCCGAGGTGTTGTTTCTTGCCGGCATTCGGCCCACTGTTGCCGCGCAGCGCATCGGCCCCGTGAGGGCGCGCAGGCTTTTTTCCGCCATCACGACGGTGCTTGCGCGTGCGGTGGAACTGGGTGGCAGCACGCTGAAGGATTTTTCCAGTGCCGACGGGATGGCCGGGCATTTTCAGCATGCGGCGGATGTCTATGGTCGCGACGGCGCCCCTTGCCATCGCTGTGGCACGGCCATCCAGCTGCTTCGCCAGGGGCAACGCAGCAGCTATTTTTGCCCCCGCTGCCAGCGTGCATGACGCCGGGCGGATGGCAATCGCCCTGGGGATCGCTCCCGCGGTGCAGGCAATGCTATATTTTGTGCCTACCTGCATGTAGGTCATTCATCGCACTTCGGGAGCAAAGTGGGACCATCCTTCAACGAACAGTTCGACCAGCATGGTGCCTGGCGGCGTGAGTTTGCCCACCAGATTCACCGTCTGTCCGAGTGGATGACCGACCACGAGCTCATGGACGCTGCGGTGCAGGAGCGGCTCCATCGCCTGGAAGCCCAGGTGCGCAGCGACAAGGTGATGGTGGCTTTCGTCGCGGAGTTTTCGCGCGGCAAATCCGAGTTGATCAACGCCATTTTCTTTGCCGGCTACGGCCGTCGCATCATGCCTGCCAGCGCTGGCCGCACGACGATGTGCCCCACGGAACTGGGCTACGACGCTTCTGTGGCGCCCAGTCTTCGGCTGCTACCGATAGAAACCCGGTTGCAGTTGCGGGGCCTCGCAGAATGGCGAGTGAAGCCTGATCGCTGGATTGAAATTCCCCTGGATGTCCACAATGCCGATCAGATCGCCAAGGCCCTTGAAAAGGTTGCCGAGGTACGGAAGGTCACGCGGGACAGCGCTCGGGCGCTGGGGTTCTGGCACGATGAGCTGCCCGATGAAAATCCGGTTCCTGATGCCGATGGCCTGGTGGAAGTGCCGATGTGGCGACACGCCATCATCAACATTCCCCATCCCTTGCTCAAGCAAGGCCTGGTGATTCTGGACACCCCCGGATTGAATGCGGTGGGCGCCGAGCCCGAGTTGACGGTCAATCTCATTCCGCAGGCCCATGCGGTGGTATTCATCCTGAGCGCGGACACGGGGGTCACCCGTTCGGACTTGTCCATCTGGCGCGAGCATCTGGCAGCATCCCCGGACAGCCTGGACGCGCGGCTGGTGGTTCTCAACAAGATCGATACGCTCTGGGACACCCTCAATGCGCCGGACGAAATCCTTGCGCAGATGAACCGGCAATGCAGAACTTCTGCCGACATGCTGGGCGTTCCGCTGGCGCAGGTGGTGCCTGTTTCTGCGCTAAAAGGGCTGGCGGCAAAAATCACCTGTGACGACCTGCTGCTTGAATCCAGTGGCCTGCCTCTATTGGAGGAGGCGCTGGCCAAGGGGATCATGGGCCGTCGCCAGGCCATCTTGCGCGCTGCCGTGGCAACGGGGGTGGCGGGTCTGCGCGCCGAGACTTCGCGTGTCATCAATATTCGTCGCCGGGATCTGGATGACCAGATGGCGGAACTGCGAAGTCTCCGGGGCAAGAATGCTTCGGTGATCGAGTCGATGCGCCACCGCGTGGAGCAAGAGCAGCGCGAGTTCGATATGAGCACCGCCAAGATCCAGGCGGTTCGGGCGGTGCATCTCAAGCTGCTGCGGGAGGTTTTTCATCAGCTGGGGGCGAAGTCGCTCAAGATGGAATTGGCCGAGTTGGCGCAGATGCTCCAGCAAAAAGGCTTGAAGTTGGGCGTGCGCAAAATATATGCCAAGACCTTTGACAGTCTGAGGGGCACCCTGGACAGAGCGCAGGCAGCCGGCATTGAAATACAGGCGATGTTGGGTGGCACGTTTCGCCAGTTGAATGCGGAGTTTGGGTTCTCCCTGCAGGTTCCTCCCCCGCCGCAGCTTGAACAATTTGTGCAGGAGCTGGCGCAGATCGAGCAAAGCCATTTGCAGTACCTGGGCGTCGGCAACGCCCTGAAGCTTGTGCAGCCAGAGTTCGCCGAACGCCTGGTGCGTGCTTTGGCCATGCGTTTGCGCACGGTGTATGAGTCGGCGGCCAATGACCTGGAGCTGTGGAGCAAGTCGGCCACGGCGCAACTCGATGCCCAGTTGCGTGAGCGCCGCCGGAGCTTTGCCCGGCGCATCGAGGCGGTTGACAGGATTCAGCACGCTGCCACGGGCCTGGTGGAGCGAATTTCCGAGATCGAGGCCGGTGAAGAAGAACTCGTTCAACTGGAACGACGCTTGACCGAACTGACGGCCCAGTTGATCGCCTTGCCGGCCTTGGCGGAGGCAGCAGAAGATACCGGGCTCATGCCTGCATGATTCTTTCGGAAACGGATGTCGCCACGCGGGTGGTTCGTTGGCAAGCAAGCCATGGGCGCAACCACCTGCCTTGGCAGCAGACGCGCGATCCGTATCGGGTCTGGCTGTCTGAAATCATGTTGCAGCAGACGCAGGTCAGCACGGTGCTGGGGTACTACGCGCGATTTCTGGAGCGGTTTCCCGATGTGCGTGCATTGGCCGCTGCACCGCAGGATGATGTGATGGCGCTCTGGAGCGGCCTTGGCTATTACAGCCGTGCGCGCAATCTGCACCACTGCGCCCAGACCGTGGTCAGTGAGCATGGCGGAATTTTCCCGCGCAGTGCGCAGGTGCTGGCCACCTTGCCCGGCATTGGGCGCTCGACGGCCGGCGCGATTGCGGCTTTCTGTTTTGCAGAACGCACACCGATTCTCGACGCCAATGTGCGCAGGGTGCTGACCCGCGTGCTGGGCTTTGATGCCGATCTGGCCCTGGCCAAGAATGAACGGACACTGTGGGCGCACGCGCAGGCCTTGCTGCCCTCGGTGAACATCGAAGCAGCCATGCCGCGCTACACCCAGGGGTTGATGGATTTGGGGGCAAGCCTGTGCATGCCGCGCAATCCCGCCTGCCCGCAATGCCCATTGCAGACCTTGTGCGTTGCACACCGCGAGGGAGAGCCCGAAAAATACCCTGTCAGAACGCGCAAGCTCAAACGCCGTTCTGAAGCGTGGTGGCTCCTGGTCCTGCAGGATGCTGCGGGGCGGGTGTGGTTGGCTCGCCGTCCTGCGGCGGGCATCTGGGCGGGGCTGTATTGCGTGCCCGTATTCCCCCTGCGCTCGGATCTTTCAGCGTTTCTCGATCACCTCGGACCTGACTCTGCGCAATCCATCCAGGAGGGTGCACCCTTCTTGCATGTGCTGACCCATCGGGATCTGCATCTGCATCCCGTGATCGTTCGGTATGGCGGTGACGCAACGCCAGGCGATGGTGGGGGCTGGTTTACCGCGGAGCAGATCGGGGCGCTGGGCCTTCCGGCACCCGTTCGCAAGCTGCTGGCAGGGCTGTAGATTCAGCAGGGCGCACCACTTGGATGCGTGCGCTGGGCCTGGGTTTAACCTGGGTTAGCGGCCGTCCAGCTCGCGATGGCGTCGCAGCACGGTCCATCGGTCGTTGAACGCCTGGGCCAATTGCTCTACCAGATAGACTGATCGGTGCTGACCGCCCGTGCACCCGATGGCTACCGTCACATAGCTTCGGTGGTTGCGGTCCAGCATCTCCAGCCAGTGCGAGAGGAACTGCTCAATGTGTTGGCCCATCAGCGCCACATCTGGCTCTTGGTGCAGAAAGTCTGCGACGGAAGCGTCCAGTCCCGTCAGGTCGCGCAACCCGGGCTCGTAATGCGGGTTGGGCAGCATGCGCACATCGAACACATAGTCGGCGTCCACTGGAATCCCGCGCTTGAAGGCGAACGACTGGAAAACCAACGTGAGCTGCCCTGGCGCCGCCGGCATCAGGTCTTTGACATAACTTTGCAGCTGGGCCGCCCTGATCGTGCTGGTGTCTATGACGTGCGCCTGCTCGCGCAGGTCGGCCAGCAGCTCGCGCTCCAGTTCAATCACCTGTGTGAGCGCCAGCCGGCCATCGGGAATGTCGTCATGCGACAAAGGATGGCGGCGACGGGTTTCAGAAAAACGGCGGACCAGTGTTTCCGTGGTGGCATCCAGGAAGATGGACTGAATGGTCACCCCTTGATTGCGCAGTCGCTCCAGTTCCTGGGGCACCTGCGGCAGTGACGTGGCGCTGCGCACATCCATGGCGATGGCCACGCGGTTGCCGTGGTGCTTGTGCTCCAGCGCCACAAAGGCCGGGAGCAGTTCGGGGGGCAGGTTGTCCACGCAGTAGTAGCCCGCATCTTCCATGGCATGCAATGCCACGGATTTTCCGGAACCAGACATCCCTGTGATCAGCACAATTTCCAGGGACATGGTCGTCAGCCTTTCTGCGGTGTGGTGGCGAGGGTCAGCATTTCGCTGGCGTGGGCCAGGGTGGTGCCGGTGGGGCGTTCGCCGCCCAGCATGCGGGCCACTTCCGTCACCCGGTGGTCGCCCAGAACGGGCGTGACTGTGCTCGTGGTTCCTGCAACATTTCTGCGCTTGGACACCATGAGGTGGTGATCGGCATAGGCTGCCACTTGCGGCAAGTGGGTGACTGCCAGCACCTGCCGGTCGCGCCCGAGTTGCCGCATCAACCGCCCCACGGTTTCTGCCACGGCCCCGCCGACACCCGAATCCACTTCGTCGAAGACCAGGGTGGGTGCCGTGCCGAGTTCGCTGGTGGTCACGGAAATGGCCAGCGAAATTCGTGACAGTTCACCGCCCGACGCGACTTTGCCGATCGGGCGGGGCGTCATGCCGGGGTGGCCTGCCACGAGAAAAGCAATGTCATCCAAGCCATGGAGTGCAGGTTCAGAGGCTTTTGTCACCGATACCTCAAACACGCCTCCCGTCATGCCCAGGCCCTGCATGGCCTGTGTGATGGCGGCAGACAGTTGGGGGGCGGCCCTTGTCCGGCCAAGAGAGATGGCGCGTGCGACCGCTTGGTAGGCTTTGGCGCTGCTCGCTTGCGCTGCTTCCAGGCTCGCGAGGTCGGCTGCGGCGTCCAGTTGCTGCAGTTCTGCTTTCCATGCTTGCAGCAAGGCTGGCAATTCGGCGGGCGGGCGTTTGTAGCGCCTGGCCAGAGCCATCCATTGCGACAGGCGCGCGTCGAGCGCTGCGAGGCGGTCCGGGTCCAGGTCGGTGTGTCGCAGATAGGTTTGCAGCGAGCGGATGACGTCACTGGTCTGCGCCAGGCTGGACGAGAGGATGTCGGCCAGTTCGCTGAACACGGGTTCCAGTTGCTCCTGGCTTTGAAGCAGGGCGGCCGCACGCGTCAGGCTGGACTGAGCGCCCGATTCCTCCTCGTCGAGGGTGGCAAGCGCACCCTGGGCGGCCTCCAGCAGCGTATGGGCGTGCGAGAGGCGCTTGTGTTGTGCTTCCAGCTCTGCCCATTCATCCTCTGCCGGGGCCAGCTTGCTGATTTCCGCAATTTGCCATTGCAGCCGCTCGCGCTCTTGCTGGCGGGTTGTTTGTGCGGTGCGCGCATCCTCCAGGATCTTCTGGTCGGCACGCCATTTTGCCCAGCATGCAGCCAATTCCTGCAGCGAGATGCCTGCATAGGCGTCAAGCAAACCCCGCACGGAGTCCGGGCGGGTCAGGCTTTGCCATGCGTGCTGCCCATGGATATCCAATAACTGATCCCCGAGGAAGCGCAGTTGTGTTGCGGTGGCCGGCGTGCCATTGATCCATGCGCGGCTTTTTCCTTGGGTGTCAACGGTTCTGCGCAGGAGTAGGCTGTCGTTGGTTTCGACTCCTGCTTCCTCGAACCACGGCTGCAAGTGGCTGGGGCAATCGAACTCTGCGCACACATCCGCATGGGGGGCGCCTTCGCGCACGTATCCTGCATCCGCGCGTGCACCCAGTGAAAGTTGCAGAGCATCTACCAAAATCGACTTGCCAGCACCCGTTTCCCCAGTCAGCACGGTAAAGCCTGTCTCAAGATCAAGCGCCAGTTCTTGAACGATCACGAAGTCTCGCAGGGTGATCCGCTTGAGCGCCATGTTCAGGAGCCCCCTTCGTTCCAGCGCAACTTTTTGCGAAGGGTGGCAAAGTAGTTCCAGCCGTGCGGGTGCAAAAACCGGACGCTGTGCTCGGAGCGCTGCACGAGAATGCGATCACCATGCAGCAGTGACGCCAGTGACTGCATGTCGAAATTGGCGCTGACGTCCCTGCCGCTCACGATCTCGACCGCCACTTCGGTGGCATCGGACAAAACGATCGGGCGGTTTGACAGGGTATGGGGTGCAATGGGAACCAGCACCCATCCGGGAATGGATGGGTGAAGCATGGGGCCTCCAGCGGACAGCGCGTACGCCGTTGACCCCGTTGGCGAAGCAATGATCAACCCGTCAGCCCTTTGATTGGCAACCAATCGCCCGCCCACCTCCACGCGCAGCTCCACCATGCCGGAGGTGGCGCCGCGATTCACCACCACATCGTTCATGGCCAGGGCTTCAAAAACCGTGGTCTGCTCCCGAACCACCCGCGCTCGCATCAGGGGGCGCAAGTCTTCTTCATACTCTCCACACAGCATGGGAGTGAGTGCCATCTGGTAACTGTCGAAGGGGATGTCGGTAATAAAACCCAGGCGTCCCTGGTTGATCCCGATCAGCGGGGTGCCGTAGCGTGCCAGCCGACGCCCGATGCCCAGCATGGTGCCGTCTCCCCCCACTACCAGGCCCAGATCGCATTGGGTGCCAATGGCGTCGACGTCCAAGGCGGGGTAGTCGGTCAGGTTGGCATTGATGGCGGTTTCTTTTTCAAGCACCACCTGGCATCCCAGGCGGACCAGAAACTGCGCGATCTCTCCCAGGGCGTGGCGAGAGCTGTCGGTCATGCCGCCGGCAGCCGTTGCCTGATACTTGCCGATAAGCGCAACATGGCGGAAATTGGACGTCATCGCGAAATTACATCATTAAAATCACCCCATGCTCGATGACCGTGCCAAGTTGTTGCTGAAAGCGCTGGTCGAGCGCTACATCGCCGATGGGCAACCCGTGGGTTCGCGCACCCTTTCGCGTGCGTCCGGCCTGGAGCTCTCTCCGGCAACGATACGCAATGTCATGGCGGATCTCGAGGAACTGGGATTGATCGCCAGCCCGCACACGTCCGCTGGCAGGATCCCCACGGCGCGTGGCTACCGCTTGTTTGTGGACACTATGCTAACGGTGCAACGTGATCCATTGACGCCGCCACAGCTGGCGCCAGAGCAGCCGCAAAAAGTGATTGCTAATGCGGCACACCTTTTGTCAAACCTCTCGCAGTTTGTGGGTGTGGTGATGGCACCGCGTCGTACCTCCGTGTTCCGTCACATCGAATTTCTCCGGCTTTCAGAGCGCCGGTTTCTTGTGATCATTGTTTCACCTGAAGGTGATGTGCAAAACCGTGTCATCTTCACCGATGTGGACTATTCCCAGTCGCAGTTGATCGAGGCAGCCAACTTCCTGAATGCACACTATGCTGGCCTGGCCATAGAGCAGGTGCGGGAAAGGCTCAAGGCAGAGGTTGACATGCTTCGCGGGGAGATCGCGTCATTGATGCAGGCTGCTGTCAACGTTAGTTCGGAGGCGCTTTCCGAAGCGCAGGATGAGGTTGTCATTTCGGGCGAAAGAAATTTGTTGGCCGTGAGCGATTTTTCCAGTGACATGGGCAACCTTCGCAGGGCCTTCGATCTGTTCGAGCAGAAGACGCAGATACTGCGTCTTCTGGACATCTCCAGCCAGGCTGAGGGTGTCCGTATCTACATCGGCGGTGAAAGCCAGGTGGTGCCGTTTGAAGAGCTTTCGATCGTCAGCGCGCCCTACGAGGTGGACGGCCGGGTGGTAGGCACTCTGGGAGTGATCGGCCCCACCCGTATGCCGTATGACAGGATGATCCAGATCGTCGACATTACCTCCAAGCTGGTGTCCAACGCGCTGAGTTACCGCAAATAAACGCCCTACAATACTTGCGGTGTCCCGTTTGATTCAGTGTTGGTGCGAGGGGCGTTAGCTCAGTTGGTTAGAGCAGAGGACTCATAATCCCCTACATTGGGTTTTCCTAAGCCCTTGAGCAGCTTGGAGAAAACCAGAAATATTCTCCTAAATCGTTGATTTATAAATAAATTACTCAACGATGCACTTCGCCTGACTTGGATGGGCTTGGTTGAACTTGTAGCCTAGATGTAGCCTACTTGTAGCCTAGGAAACGTCCAAATGCCCAAGCTCACGCAATCCGTCGTCAAGTCGCTCACCCTCGCTCCGGGTGAGTCTCAAAAGTTCTATATGGATGATGAGTTGACTGGGTTTGGGGTGCGTGTGTCCCCGACCAAGAAGGTGTTCTACCTGCAGATGCGGGTGGGTCACAAGGTCATGAAGCGTCGACTTGGGGAATACGGCATCAAGTCCGTAGATCAAGCTCGGAAGCTTGCCTTGCAAATGAAGGCACAACTTCAGTCTGGAGTCGATCCCTATGCCGCGAAAATCAAAGGCGTAACGAATGGGACGTTAGCGGAATTGTTCTCCGAGTACACGAAAGATGTCGAGCACAAGGAAAACACCCGCATCAGCATCGAACGTGCGAAGAAAAAATTCTGCGACGTGATGGGTCAAGCGTTCAAGACGAAGCCGAATGGTCGTAGATTCGAAACTGTTGAGCTCGTACCGGTGCAGTTGGCTAGTTGGATGAAGCGTCGGTATCGGGACATCACTCAGGACGAAGTCCTTGCCCGATTTGATGCGATTTCTCGAATGGTTCCGGCACGCAAACTCGGGGACAAGCCTGCGCCGATCACGCGTACTGCCAACCAGGCCTTCAAGTATCTACAGGCTGCCTATAACTACGTCATCAGAAAACACGGCCTGACGAAGATGGGTTTTGAAAACCCTGTAGACATCCTGAAAACGGCGAGACGGTGGAGTCGTATAAATCGGCGAAGTAGCTTCCTCGACACCAGTCAGCCTAGCTTTGTTCAATGGTGGAAGGCGTGTGAGGCCTGTGAATCCCGCGTTGCCGGCGATTACATCCTATTTACGCTATTGCAAGGTGGTAGATCAATCGAGTGCGCAACGTTGAAATGGGGCGATATTGACCTCAAGAAGCGAGAGGTGGCATATTGGGACACCAAAAATGGTTTGGACTACGTATTTCCGTTGACCCCGCTGGCACTGACCATCTTGGGGAGGCGCCGGAAAGAGAAGGTCAATGACTTTGTCTTTGGCTATAAGGAATCGAAAACCGGGCGCATCCCATGCCCGCCCCAGCAGGCCATCAAGAAAATCCGGCGGGCATGTGGCGAGCATTGGTCCATGCATGACTTGCGACGAACCTTCACGACGACCATGACCTCATTGAATGTGCATGCATTCACGATCGCCTATTTGATGAAGCATTCGCCGACGATCACTATGACGCTTTCTTACGCGCCGCCAACCAAAGAGCAATTGCTTGATGCATTGATGCGATTCGAACAATACGTGTCTACACGGGTGTGACCTGCACTTCACGCAGGCATACGAAAACTGTTGCGAGGGGGGCTGACTGTCACGCCGGGGGGCGCGGGTTCGAGTCCGTCCACCCCCCGCCTCTACCCCCACTTTGGAATCGGCTTTGATGAGCCATGTTGATCTGTCTTGGGCGGATTCATGTGCGAAGCAAGGCACAACAGCGAGCCAGAAGGAGGGCTGTACCGCTGGCAGAGCAGCCCCTCGGCTGAGGTGTGGGGCAGGGTGTTTGGGATCAGGAGGTGATGCCCGTCTGCAGGAACTCTCGCGGCAACCGCAGTGCCTAGAGTTCCACCGGGGCCTGACCGATTGTCGATCGCAATGGGCTGGCGCAGGGTATCCGTCCGGCCAACCCATCTACCTCGAATGAGGAATTG
>NZ_JAGKSE010000015.1:0-64131 GCF_017939685.1 Acidovorax sp. JG5 | reverse complement strand
CAGCCATGGGACAATCGCTCATACGATCGTGTGAATTCGTGTTGGGGTGGGAGGTTTTTGGGCATGCGGTCAGTCCTGCGGGGTGGAGTGACACATTCACGCGCTGTTCGGGGAAGAAGCCAAGTCCGCGTGCGCGGGGCTATGGAAAAGTGGACAATCACCCGAAACGGTACTCACTGGCCCTCAGCAGTACCCAGGTGTTGAGAGAATTGGTTCGAAACCAGTCGCCTCTGCACCAGGAGAAGCTGATCAAGTTCGCGACGCGAATACCGGCCTTCATGTACCTGACCGACTTTCGCGAGAACACCCTGAAGGACGTCATTACCAAGTTGGAGCCAGGTCTCTTTTTGACGGTGACCGGGCTGACCGTGAAGGACTTTCACCTGCTGGTGAGCCTGAAAGTTTTCAACACTGAACAGATGAACCAAGCGGTGTTCGCATTCCGCAGGTACGAAGACGCGTCACTTCACTACACAGGTATCGAAAGCCATATTGGCCTCAGGAGCTACGGCCTTTACGACACAGTCGTTGCGAAGGAGTAGGACCGGCCTTGCCCTTCCAATCGCCCCCGGGAATCTGTTGCAACAATCTCAATCATCAAAGAGCTCAGCATGAAAGACGGAAAAATCATCGCAATGAACCCTCGCCGCGGGATGTTCATTGTTGCGATTGACGGCGGCGATTACGCTCAAGATCCTATGCGAGCAGCTTGCAATCGGATTTGGGGGAGAGGCTCCGACGTTGACCGAGTTGCCTGATCGTCTGACAACTATTCTTGGCGTGCAGGCGTTTGATTGACTGGCTTGTCCGCGACTCAGGCGTGTCGGACAAATCACGTGTCGACTTTTAAGTCTGATCACGTTATTGCTGCCAATGATCAACCCATGTTGGCAACAGTCCGCGTCGACTGTTGGGCTGGCAACCGGATCGAACAATTGTTATGAAAAAACATTACACATAACAATCTTTTGATGGAGATTCACTCTAGGACGTGTTGAGAATCAGCGGGAGTTGATAACCCCAGCTGCGAGATGGATCATCGCTGCGAAGCTGCTATCCGTCTTGTCGCTGCGCATTGCGATACGTTTGAGCTCCTTGAGCTTGCAAAAGAAGTTCTCGATCAAGTGGCGCCATTTGTAGACCTCCAGGTCAATCTCCAGTGGCGCTCTCCTGCGGGGCATCTGTGAGATCACCACCTGCGCCCCGCGCTTACCCAACTCCTGGATCAGCCAATTCACATCGAAGGCCTTGTCGGCAAGCAAGGCATCAAAGCGCACATCGGCAATCAGCTCTCTGACCCCTTTGGTGTCGTGGCGCTGCCCTGGCATCAAGACGAACTTCACCAGATTGCCCAATGCATCTGTCAGCGCCAGTATCTTCGTGGTCATGCCGCCCCTCGAGTGGCCTATGGCCTGGCCCGAAGTCCCCCTTTTGCCCCCTGGCCGTGCCGATGCACTTTCACAATCGTGGCATCCACCATCGCATATTCCATGTCCGGCTGCTCGCTCACTGCATCGAACAGACGTTGGAACACATCGGCCTTAACCCAGTCTCTAAAGCGTTTGAACACCGTGTTCCACTTGCCGAACTCTGGCGGCAGGTCTCGCCAGGGGCTGCCTGTGCGGGCAATCCACAGCACTGCCTCAAAGAAGCGGCGGTTGTCTGTGCCGCTGCGTCCAGGATCACTTGGCTTGCCAAGGCAGTGCGGCTCCATCTTGGCCCATTGTGCGTCTGTCAGTACCCATCGAATGCTCATGCGCCTATTGCAACACATCCATTCACACATCTCAGAATGATTCTCAACAGACCCTAGCCTGGTTGCTGCGCTGGGCCATCGGCATGAGGTGTATTCGATTGATGAGAGCTTCGTGGACCTCAGTGGCATCCGGGGCGACATGACCGAACGAGCCCATGCCATCCGTGCGCGTGTGCTGCAGTGGGTGGGCATACCCTGCGGGATAGGTATTGCGCCGACCAAGACCCTCGCCAAGCTGGCCAACTATGTGGCCAAGACGGCTGAACGCAAACCTGGTTTCTACCCCTCGAAGCTTGCCCAGGTATGCAACCTTGTGCAGTTGCCCAGTGAAGAATTGGATGCGGTGCTGGAAGCGACCGAAGTGGGTGAAGTTTGGGGCGTGGGGCGCAAGATCGCAGCCCAGCTCAAGGAAGCGGGCATAGAGACCGCGCTGGACCTGGCTCGGCTCGATCCAGCCACGGTGCGCAGGCGCTGGTCGGTGGTGCTGGAGCGCACGGTGCGCGAATTGCAAGGCATGCCCTGCATCGGACTGGACGACCAACCACCACCCAAGAAGGAGATCGCCTGTACCCGCTCGTTTGGGCAACCCGTGAGTGAGCTCCCCGCCCTGGAGCAGGCCATCAGCACGTTTGCCAGCATGGCCGCGCAGAAGCTGCGCAGGCAGGCCAGCCACACGGCCCATGTGCTGGTGTTCATTCACACCAGCCCTTACCGCAAAGGTCCGCAGTACGCGCGGTCCATCACCGTGCCGCTGCGAAGCGCCACCAGCGACACCGTCTCCATCGTTCATGCTGCATTGACCGGCCTGCGCCGGATCTACCGGCCGGGCTACCTGTTCATCAAGGCGGGCGTGATGCTGCTGGACTTGCACAGCGCAAAGCTGCGACAGCGGGAACTCGACCTGGAACCACAGGAGACAGAGGACAGCACCCGGGAGCGGCTGATGGGGGTGCTCGATGAACTCAACCAACGCTATGGGCGCGGCACGGTGAACCTGGCGAGCGCCGGAGTGCAGGCAAAGGGAGAGCGTGCCAGTTGGGCCATGCGGCAGGAGCGCAGGTCACCGGCTTACACGACGTGCTGGGAGGACATGCCGGTGGTGGGGGAAGTCGCCGTCCCTGCAGCTCCAGGGACGTCTGCTGCAAACCGGGAGCAGGTGACTATGTGAAATCCATGCTGGCCAATACCCAATGGTCAGAAACGAAGATCAGCAAATTTCTTGGGCCAAGGGTGGGCCAGGAATGGGCCAAATTTGGGCCAAAACAAAAAGGCCCACCGAAGTGAGCCTTGAAGACAAGCTAAGTGCTTGATTTTATTGGTTGCGCGAGAAGGATTTGAACCTCCGACCTTTGGGTTATGAGCCCAACGAGCTACCAGACTGCTCCATCGCGCGGTAAGAGATGAATTATACCCTATTTATTCGGCAGCTGCCGAATTATTTTCGGCTTCTGCAGAACGATCGACCAACTCGACCAAGGCCATGGGGGCGTTGTCACCCACGCGGAAACCCATCTTCAGGATACGGGTGTAGCCACCAGGACGCACCTTGAAGCGGGGGCCCAGATCGTTGAACAGCTTCGTCACGCTGTCGCGGTCACGCAGGCGGTTGAATGCCAGACGGCGGTTTGCAACCGAGTCTTCCTTGGCCAGGGTGATCATGGGTTCGATCACGCGGCGCAACTCCTTGGCCTTGGGAACCGTGGTCTTGATGGCTTCATGCTCGATGAGCGAATTCATCATGTTCTGAAGCATCGCAAGGCGGTGCGAGCTGGTGCGATTGAGTTTGCGAAGGCCGTGTCCGTGGCGCATGGTGCTTTCCTTTTACTTAGATTAAATCAGGCAGCCGTATCAGGTACTGCCCGAGGCACTGCTCCCCTTGAAGGGAACCGAAGATTATAACTTAACGCTTGTCCAAACCGGCTGGTGGCCAGTTTTCGAGCTTCATGCCCAGCGTGAGACCACGCGATGCGAGCACTTCCTTGATCTCATTGAGCGACTTGCGACCCAGGTTGGGGGTCTTGAGCAACTCGTTTTCGGTGCGTTGGATCAGATCGCCGATGTAGTAGATGTTCTCGGCCTTCAGGCAGTTGGCGGAGCGAACGGTCAGCTCCAGCTCGTCCACAGGACGCAGCAGGATAGGATCGAATGTCGCGTTGCCGCGCGGGCCTGCTGGTGCGTCAAACGCGGCCAGCTCGCCACCTTCCAGCTGTGCAAACACGGCCAACTGTTCCACCAAGATCTTGGCCGATGCGCGCACGGCGTCTTCTGCCGTGATGGCACCGTTGGTTTCGATCTCTACGACCAGCTTGTCCAGATCGGTACGCTGTTCGACGCGGGCGCTTTCCACGGTGTAGCTGACGCGCTTCACAGGAGAGAACGATGCATCCAGAACAATTCGGCCAATGGACTTGGTCGATTCGTCCGCATAGCGACGCTGGTTGCCAGGAACATAGCCACGGCCTTTTTCTACCTTGATCTGCATGTCCAGCTTGCCACCTGCGGACAAATTGGCAATCACATGATCAGGGTTGACGATTTCCACGTCATGGGGCGTCTGGATGTCACGTGCGGTGACAACACCTTCGCCATCCTTGCGCAGACTCAACGTCACCTCATCCCGGTTGTGCAGCTTGAACACGACACCCTTGAGATTCAAAAGGATGTTGACCACGTCCTCTTGCACGCCATCAATGGACGAATACTCGTGCAGAACACCTGCAATGGTGACTTCCGTCGCTGCGTAACCCACCATGGACGAAAGCAGGACACGCCGAATGGCGTTGCCCAATGTGTGACCGTAGCCACGTTCGAACGGCTCAAGCGCCACCTTGGCACGATTGTGACCAAGCTGTTCGACATTAATCGCCTTGGGTTTCAGCAAATTGGTTTGCATGCAACTTCCTCTCAATACCCCCAGCTCGTTACACCGGTAAGGCTGGTGAAGCGCCTAAACCGCGATGCCTCGCGGTTCAGGGACGGTTTTCTCTAAATACGTACCGAGCGATTAGCGCGAGTACAACTCAACGATCAGCGATTCGTTGATGTCGGCACCAAACTCATCACGGTCAGGCACCTTCTTGAAGATACCTTCAGCCTTTTCGGCATTGACATCCACCCATGCAGGCATGCCAACCTGGGCAGCCAGTTGAAGGGCTTCGACAATGCGGTTTTGCTTCTTGGACTTTTCACGCACAGCCACCACGTCACCCGTCTTCACGAGGTACGAAGCGATGTTGACGGACTTGCCGTTCACCGTGATCGCCTTGTGGGACACCAACTGGCGCGCTTCAGCGCGGGTCGAGCCGAAACCCATGCGATACACGACGTTGTCGAGACGGGATTCCAGCAGGAACAGCAGGTTGGCGCCGGTATTGCCCTTCTTGCTGTCAGCGGCTTCGAAGTAGCGGCGGAACTGCTTTTCCAGCACGCCATACATGCGCTTGACCTTCTGCTTTTCACGCAGTTGCAGACCGTAGTCAGAGGTACGCGCACCAGAGGTACGGCCGTGCTGACCAGGCTTGGAGTCGAACTTGGACTTGTCAGCGATCGAGCGACGAGCGCTCTTCAGGAACAGGTCGGTGCCTTCACGGCGGGAGAGTTTGGCCTTGGGGCCGAGGTAACGTGCCACTTGAGCTTCCTTTGTGTCATCTACCGCAAACCATTGCGGGAGCCGCCTGAGGTGCTTGCGCGTTCTCAGGCGGCGGTGGGCTTAGAGAGATTAGATACGACGACGCTTTTGAGGGCGGCAACCGTTGTGGGGCACCGGGGTCACATCGGAGATCGAGGTGATACGAATGCCCAGTGCGCCCAAAGCGCGCACCGACGATTCACGGCCAGGGCCGGGGCCCTTGATTTCAACGTCAAGGTTCTTGATACCCTGATCGATGGCAGCGCGGCCGGCCACTTCCGATGCCACCTGGGCAGCGAACGGGGTGGACTTGCGCGAGCCCTTGAAACCTTGGCCACCGGACGAAGCCCACGACAGGGCGTTGCCCTGGCGATCGGTGATCGTGATGATGGTGTTGTTGAACGAGGCGTGCACGTGTGCAATGCCGTCCGAAACGTTCTTGCGGACCTTCTTGCGAACGCGCTGAGCTGCGTTATTGGCAGGGGACTTAGCCATGATGATCTTTCAATCTCTTTATTTCTTCAGTGCAGCTGCACCCTTGCGCGGACCCTTGCGAGTGCGTGCATTGGTACGGGTGCGCTGACCACGCATTGGCAGACCGCGGCGATGGCGGAAGCCACGATAGCAGCCGATGTCCATCAAGCGCTTGATGTTCATCGTGGTTTCGCGGCGCAGGTCACCTTCAATGGTGAACTGCTCGATTTGTTCGCGAATTTTTTCCAGATCGCTATCAGAAAGATCTTTGATCTTCTTGCTGTAAGCGATACCAGTTGCTTCGCAAATCTTGCGAGCGCGGGTGCGACCAATGCCAAAAATAGCGGTCAGACCGATTTCCGCGTGCTTGTGCGGCGGAATGTTAATGCCAGCGATACGTGCCATATGCGTCCTCTAATACTTTCCAATCAACCTTGGCGCTGCTTGTGACGCAGATCCGTGCAGATCACGCGCACCACACCCTTGCGGCGGATGATCTTGCAGTTGCGGCAGATTTTTTTGACCGAAGCCGAAACTCTCATTGCATTCTCCTAAAACTTTTCCATCCGTCCCGGCTGTTTTGCACGGAACACATTTTGTGCCCGCGAAAATTCGTGGGGCGCCAACTTAACCGATATCCAACTCTCTACAGGTAAGGTCGCCATGCGACCACCGCCGTTTCCTGTTCATCAACTGCCCGCGTTGCCTTTGAAATTGGCTTTCTTGAGCAGCGATTCATACTGTTGCGACATCATGTAGTTCTGAACCTGGGCCATGAAGTCCATGGTCACCACCACAATGATCAGCAGCGAAGTACCACCGAAGTAAAACGGAACGTTGTACTTCAAGATCAGGAACTCTGGCAGCAAACACACGAAGGTGATGTACACAGCGCCTGCCAAGGTCAGGCGAAGCAAGATCTTGTCGATGTAACGTGCCGTTTGCTCACCTGGGCGAATGCCCGGAATGAACGCACCGCTCTTCTTCAGGTTGTCTGCAGTTTCGCGGCTGTTGAAAACCAGGGCCGTGTAAAAAAAGCAGAAGAAGACGATCGCAGTGGCATAAAACATCACATAGATGGGCTGACCAGGCGTCAACGCACCCGATATGTCCCGCAACCAGCGCATCGACTCACCCGCACTGAACCAGTTCACCACCGTTGCCGGCAGCAAAATGATCGACGATGCGAAGATCGGAGGAATCACGCCAGCCATGTTCAGCTTCAGGGGCAAGTGCGACGACTGACCGCCGTAGACCTTGTTACCCACCTGCCGACGAGCGTAATTCACCAGAATCTTGCGCTGGCCACGCTCTACAAACACCACGAAGTAAGTCACCAGACCCACCACGATGACGATGAAGATGGCAGCCAGAATGCTCATGGCACCCGTACGAACCAGTTCCAGAAGACCGCCGATGGAACTCGGCAATCCAGCAGCGATGCCAGCGAAGATCAGGATCGAAATCCCGTTCCCCAGGCCGCGCTCGGTGATCTGCTCACCCAGCCACATCAGGAACATCGTGCCAGCCGTCAGACTGACCACCGCTGTCATACGGAAACCAAAACCAGGGCTCAGCACCAGACCCGCCGAGCTTTCCAGCGCGACCGCGATACCCAGCGACTGGAACAGGGCCAGGCCCAGCGTGCCGTAGCGGGTGTACTGCGTGATCTTTCTGCGACCGGCTTCGCCTTCCTTCTTCAACTGCTCGAATGTGGGAACCACATAGGTCATCAGCTGCATGATGATCGACGCCGAGATGTACGGCATGATCCCCAGAGCGAAAACCGTGAAACGCGAAAGCGCTCCACCCGAGAACATGTTGAACAGGTTCAGGATCCCGCCTTGCTGGCCACTGAACAGCTGCTGGAGTTGGGCTGGATCGATGCCTGGCACAGGGATATGAGCCCCGATGCGGTACACGACCAGCGCAAGCAACAGAAAAACCAGACGACGACGCAGGTCGCCGAACTTACCGGTCTTTGCAATTTGAGCCGCGCTAGTAGCCACAGATATCTTCCTTCAGAGCCACACTCAGGCGACGCTGCCGCCAGCAGCTTCGATAGCTGCCTTGGCACCAGCCGTAGCGCCCACTCCATTCAGCTTGACAGCCTTGGTGAGCGAGCCACTCTTGATGACCTTGACCACCTTGGCCAGCTCACCCACCAGGCCAGCCTGCTTGAGCGCCAGGATGTCCACTTCGGCCAGGCCGAGTTGGTCCAGAGCAGTCAGCGTCACTTCCGCATTGAACTTGAGCAGATGCGACTTGAAACCGCGCTTGGGCAGACGGCGTTGCAAAGGCATTTGACCGCCTTCGAAACCCACCTTGTGGTAACCACCCGAACGCGACTTCTGACCTTTGTGACCACGGCCAGCGGTCTTACCCAGACCGGAGCCGATACCACGGCCTACGCGGCGCTTGGCATGCTTGGCGCCGTCTGCGGGCTTGATGCTATTGAGTTCCATGATCGATCTCTCAGAGGACTTTGACCAGATAGCTGATCTTGTTAATCATGCCGCGCACTTCAGGCGAGTCCTGCAGTTCGCTGACACTGTTCAGCTTGCGCAGGCCCAGGCCACGGACAGTGGCGCGGTGCGATTCCTTGGTGCCAATCGGGCTGCGCACCAGTTGAATCTTGACGGTTTGTTGCGTTGTCATATTCAAGCTCCGGTTCAGGCGAAGATGTCTTCGACTGTCTTGCCGCGCTTGGCTGCCACATTCGACGGGGTGGTCGAATTGACGAGCGCGTCAAACGTTGCACGGACCATGTTGTACGGGTTCGACGAACCATGGCTCTTGGCCACGATGTCGGTGATGCCCACCACTTCAAAAACAGCGCGCATGGGGCCGCCAGCGATGATGCCGGTACCCTTGGGGGCTGGGTGAAGTTCCACCGATGCTGCACCGTGATGACCCTTCACCGAGTGGTGAATGGTGCCGCTCTTGAGCGCAACCTTCACCAGGTTGCGACGGCATTCTTCCATCGCCTTTTGCACAGCAGCGGGCACTTCCTTGGATTTGCCCTTGCCCATGCCCACGCGGCCATCGCCGTCGCCAACCACCGTCAGTGCAGCGAAACCGAGGATACGGCCACCCTTCACGACTTTGGTCACGCGGTTCACCGCGATCATTTTTTCGCGCAGACCGTCGTCCTGGCCTTCGCTCTGCACCTTGGGTTGAAATTTAGCCATTTTTAATTCCGTTCCGCTTAGAACTGCAGACCTGCTTCACGGGCTGCATCGGCCAAAGCCTTGACGCGACCGTGGTAAGCAAAACCTGCACGATCAAATGCAACCTTCTCGACACCAGCAGCCTTTGCTTTTTCAGCAATGCGCTTGCCAATGGCCTGGGCTGCAGCGGCATTGCCACCCTTGCCCGAACCGCCGAGCGCCTGGCGCACGTCGGCTTCTGCCGTCGATGCGCTGGCCAGCACCTTGCTGCCGTCGCCGGAGATCACAGTGGCGTAGATATGGAGGTTCGTACGATTCACGGTCAAACGTGCCACGCCTTGCTGTGCAATGCGGATGCGCGTCTGACGCGAACGACGAAGACGCTGCTCTTTCTTTGTCAACATGTTGCAGCTCCTTATTTCTTCTTGGTCTCTTTGATCGTGATCTTTTCGTCCGCATAACGGATACCCTTGCCCTTGTAGGGCTCAGGTGGACGAACAGCACGAATCTCGGCAGCGATCTGACCCACGCGCTGGCGGTCTGCACCCTTCACAACCACTTCCGTGGGCGTGGGGGTGGCAACCGTGATGCCAGCAGGCATGTCGAAATTGACCGGGTGCGAATAGCCGACCGTCAGGTTCAGCTTGGAACCCGTGGCAGCGGCCTTGTAGCCCACGCCAACCAGGCTCAGCTTCTTTTCGAAGCCCTTGCTGACGCCGATCACCATGTTGTTGACCAACTGGCGAATCGTGCCGCTCATGGCATTGGCTTCGCGGGATTCGTTGGCAGGCTCAAAGCTGAGCTTGCCATCATTGCTGGACACCTTCACCAGCACATTTTGTGCAAGCGAGAGCGCACCACCAGAGCCCTTGACAGAGATCTGGTCATCTTTCACGGACACATCCACGCCTGCGGGGATGGTCACGGGCATTTTTCCTACTCGGGACATTTCAGTTTCTCCTCAATGCCGCGGGTTAGGCCACGTAGCAGAGCACTTCGCCACCGACACCGGTAGCGCGCGCCTTGCGATCAGTCATCACGCCCTTGGGGGTCGTGACGATTGCCACACCCAGACCGTTCATGACTTGTGGAATGGAATCACGGCCTTTGTAGACACGCAGTCCGGGGCGGCTGACGCGCTCGATGCGCTCAATCACGGGACGGCCTGCGTAGTACTTCAGGGCGATTTCAAGTTCGGACTTGCCAGCTTCGGTTTTCACCTGGAAGCCGTCGATATAACCCTCGTCCTTCAACACCTGGGCGATGGCAATCTTCACTTTGGAAGAAGGCACCAGCACCGTGGCCTTGGCGACCATTTGTGCGTTACGAATGCGGGTCAGCAAGTCAGCGATAGGATCACTCATGCTCATGTTGTATCTCTCCTGCCTGCTTACCAGCTGGCCTTGGTGACACCGGGGATGTCGCCTGCAAAAGCCAGTTCGCGAATCTTGGCGCGGGCCAGACCGAATTGACGGAATGTTCCGCGTGGGCGACCGGTGATTTCGCAACGGTTGCGCTGGCGCGTAGGATTTGCATTGCGCGGGAGCTTTTGCAGACCCAGACGGGCTGCATCACGCTCTTCATCGCTGCGCTTGGCATCGCCAGCAATCGCCTTCAGTTCCGCATACTTGGTTGCGTACTTGGCTGCCAATTTTTCGCGCTTCAGTTCGCGCTGGATCAAAGCTACTTTAGCCATGCTTCGCCTCAGTTCTTGAACGGGAAACGGAAACCAGCGAGGAGAGCCTTGGCTTCTTCGTCGGACTTGGCCGTCGTGGTGATGCTGATATTGAGACCGCGCAAGGCATCCACCTTGTCGTATTCAATTTCAGGGAAAATGATCTGCTCCTTGACGCCGATGTTGTAGTTGCCACGGCCGTCAAAAGCGCGACCGGAGATACCACGGAAGTCACGGACGCGGGGCAGAGCCACGGTCACGAAACGATCCAGGAACTCATACATCTGCACGCCACGCAGTGTGACCATGCAACCGATGGCCTGGCCTTCGCGAATCTTGAAACCCGCGATAGCCTTCTTGGCCTTGGTCACCACGGGCTTCTGACCAGCAATCTTGGTCAGATCCGCTACAGCGTTGTCCATCACCTTCTTGTCCGAGACCGCCTCGCTCACACCCATGTTGAGCGTGATCTTGGTCAGACGCGGAACCTGCATCGGCGAGGTGTAACCGAACTGCTTCATCAGCTCGGGAGCGACTTTGTCGCGGTAAATTTCTTGCAGTCGTGCCATGTTTACCCCTTAGGCCGCCTTGATTTCAGCGCCGCTGGACTTGAACACGCGAACGCGTGCACCGTCAGCCTGCACCTTGATGCCTACGCGATCAGCCTTGCCGGTGGCAGCATTGAAGATGGCCACGTTGGACTGATGGATGGGCATGGATTTTTCCACGATGCCGCCCGTCGTACCCTTCATGGGGTTTGGCTTGGCGTGCTTCTTGACGAGGTTGATGCCGTCGATGACGAGATAGGAATCATCCTTGCGCAGCGACACAGTGCCACGCTTGCCCTTATCGCGCCCGGTCAGCACGATGACTTCGTCGCCCTTGCGAATCTTGTTCATGGCGCGTCCTTAGAGAACTTCAGGAGCCAGGGACACGATCTTCATGAACTTCTCGGTACGCAGTTCACGCGTCACGGGTCCAAAGATGCGGGTGCCGATGGGCTCCAACTTTGCATTCAGCAACACCGCAGCGTTGCCATCGAATTTAACGAGCGAGCCATCGCCACGACGAATACCCTTCGCCGTACGAACCACCACCGCGCTGTAGACCTCGCCTTTTTTGACGCGACCACGCGGAGCAGCTTCTTTGATGCTCACCTTGATGATGTCGCCAACGCTTGCATAGCGACGCTTCGAGCCACCCAGCACCTTGATGCAAAGGACGGACTTGGCGCCGGTATTGTCGGCAACCTCTAACCGAGATTCTGTCTGGATCATTTCAATATTCCCAACTTGCACCAGAAGACAACAGCCCCAGAGAACTTCTCAAGGGCTGCAATTCAGCCAGTCAGTCTTGGGCCCGTCGTCCGCACCGCAAACCATTTGCAGCACTTCCCGCTGGGCAGAAACTTCACGTTTGAAACGCGAAGCCCTCGATTATTGCAAAGGAGTTTCGGCAAGTCAAGCGCCTGTCAGCCAGGAATGTGCAAATATTGTTGTGCCAGTGCCAGAAATGCCTCCAGCTGTGGGTCCGCGCCCAGCTCATCCCTCAGGAAAGCCGCCACCTGCGGGGCCAGGGCGATGGCCTTCCGGGCATCCAGAAACAGCAGCCGCGAACGGCGGGCCAGCATGTCCTCTACCGTTCTCGCGTATTCATACCGCGCCGCAAAGCGCACCATGGCTTCGGTCAGCCCTTCGCCCAGGTCATTGCCATTCCCCGGCAAATCGCCAACAAACAAGGCCTCGCTGCCATAAGAGTGCAGCCCCTGGGCATCACTGATGCGATGCTGAACGGGTTCCCGGGGCGCCCCCACCAAAGACAGATGGTTGGTCACGCCAGCCGGTTTTTCCGGGAGCAGGCCCGTGGTGAAGCATTTTTGCAACACGTCTTCGGCCATGGCACGGTAGGTGGTCCATTTCCCACCTGTCACGGTAATCAGGCCGCTGCTGCTGGCCAACACGGTGTGCTCACGGCTGATCTTCTTGGTGCTGTCGCCATCGTCGTCCTGCGGTTTCACCAGAGGGCGCAGCCCCACCCAGATACTCCGGATGTCTTCCACCTTGGGCGCACGGGTGAGGTAGCGCGCCGATTCTTCCAGGATGAACCGGACTTCTTCCCGAAAAGGCTCCGGCTCTCGCACGATGTCCTGGCGCGGGCTGTCTGTGGTCCCCAGAATCAGCTTGCCCAACCACGGCACCGCAAAAAGAACCCGGCCATCGGCCGTCTTAGGCACCATCAGGGCATGATCCGACGGCAGGAACTCCCGATCCACCACGATGTGCACCCCCTGGCTGGGGGCCACGATGGGTTTGGCCGGGCGGTCAATGGCATCGCCGTCCAACCGGCGCAGCGTATCCACCCAAACACCTGTGGCATTCACGACAGCGCGTGCGCGCACGGTGAACTGCTGACCACTTTCGGCATCTTCACACACAAAGCCTGCGACCTTGCCAGCCTCATGGATCAGCGAACGCGCCGGACAGTAATTAACCATCAAGGCCCCCAGGCTGGCTGCCGTCCGCGCCAAGGCCAAGGCCAGGCGGGCATCATCGAACTGTCCGTCCCAGTATTTGACGCCACCCTTGAGACCCTCGGCGCGGGCGGTGGGCAGGCATGCCAGCGTGCGCGCACGTCCCATGAATTCGGTACCGCCCAGGCCGGCCTTACCCGCCAAAGCGTCGTACATCTTGAGTCCGATGCCGTAAAACGGCGTCTCCCAGAAGCGGTAAGACGGCATCACAAAAGGCAATGGCTGCGCCAGATGCGGCGCGTTATGGAGCAGCGTGGTGCGCTCATGCAGCGCCTCGCGCACCAGGGCTATGTTGCCTTGCGCCAGGTAACGCACCCCCCCGTGTACCAATTTGGTTGACCGGGATGAGGTTCCCTTGGCAAAGTCGTGCGAATCGACCAGCACCACACTGAACCCACGGGCCGCTGCATCCAGCGCGACCCCCAGCCCAGTTGCCCCACCGCCGATGACAGCGAGATCGAAACAGCGAGGTTCCGCCAGGAGAGCCAACAACTCTTCGCGCCGCGTGGGCAAGGGTGCAGAAACAGTGGTCATAGGGTGCGATTGTCCATGGGCGGCAGACGGATGCGGGCACCGCTTGTTGCTTGCGTTCACTCACGACGTCACGCACGGATATCCTTGACCGCCATGACCTACCTGCTCGCCCTCGACCAAGGCACCTCCAGCTCCCGCAGCATCGTTTTTGACGAACGCGGCCACATCGTGGCACAAGCCCAGCTGGAGCTGCCGCAGATCTACCCCCGGCCCGGCTGGGTGGAGCACGACCCGCAGGAGATCTGGCGCACCCAGCTCGCCACGGCCCGCGAAGCGCTCGCCAAGGCCGGCATTGCCGCCAGCGCCGTGCGCGCCGTGGGCATCACCAACCAGCGCGAGACCACCGTGCTGTGGAACCGCCGAACCGGCCAGCCCGTGCACCACGCCATCGTGTGGCAAGACCGGCGCGCCGAGCCTGCCTGCGCCCAGCTGCGCGACCAGGGCCACGCCGCCGCCATCCAGGCCAAGACCGGACTGCTGGTGGACGCCTACTTCTCGGCCACCAAGCTGCAGTGGCTGCTGGACCACGTGCCCGGCGCGCGCGACGCGGCCGAGCGCGGCGAGCTCGCCTTTGGCACGGTGGACAGCTGGTTGGTATGGAACCTCACCCACGGCCAGGTGCATGCGACGGACGCGAGCAACGCATCGCGCACCATGCTGTTCAATGTGCGCACCAACCAGTGGGACGACGCGCTGCTGGCGCTGCTGCGCATCCCCAAATCGCTGATGCCCGAGGTGCGGCCATCCAGCGCCCACTTTGGCGACATCGCCGCCGACCTGCTGGGCCACAGCATCCGCATCGGTGGCGTGGCGGGCGACCAGCAGAGCGCGCTGTTCGGCCAGGCCTGCTTCACGGCCGGCATGGCCAAGAACACCTATGGCACGGGCTGCTTCATGCTCATGCACACGGGCGGCACGTTCCAGACATCGCACAACGGCTTGCTGACCACCAGCGCGGCGCAAGCCACGGCGCAGCCGGAGTTTGCGATGGAAGGCAGCGTCTTTGTCGGCGGCGCCGTGGTGCAATGGCTGCGCGACGGCCTGCACGCCATCGATGCGAGCAGCGAGGTGCAGGCCCTGGCCGAAAGCGTGCCCGATTCGGGCGGCGTGATGATGGTGCCCGCCTTCACCGGCCTGGGCGCGCCCTACTGGAAGCCCGATGCCCGCGGCACCATCACCGGCCTCACGCGCGGCACCACGCTGGGCCACATTGCGCGCGCGGCGCTGGAGAGCATTGCCTACCAGAGTGCCGCCCTGCTGCTGGCCATGGGCCGCGATGCCGTGGCCGCCGGCGGCGCGCCCGTGAGCGAGCTGCGCGTGGACGGCGGCGCCTGCATCAACGACCTGCTGATGCAGTTCCAGGCCGACCTGCTGGGCATTCCTGTGGTGCGCCCCGCTGTCATCGAAACCACCGCCCTGGGCGCGGCCTATCTGGCGGGGCTGTCGAGCGGCGTGTACCGCAGCATCGATGAACTCTCGCAACTGTGGCGTGCCGAGCGCCGCTTTGTGCCTACGCTCAGCAGCGCCCGCGCGCAGGAGCTGATGGCGAAGTGGGAACACGCGGTGCGGCAAACAACAGCAGAGTGAAATAAGAACATCCCCCTGAGTCGCCTTCGGCGCCTTCCCCCTTCTCTCGACTTGCTGCGCAATTCGGGAAGGGGAACGCTCCCGGCGCGGCGGGGCGGCCCTTGCGCGGGAGCCCTGGCCTTGGCCGCGCCAGTTGCACGGGCCATTGGGCCAAAATCACTGGCTTGATCAGCGCTACCATCGTGGCCCCTGTTGTTGCCACCTTGCACCGCCCATGAGCCAAACCGCCGCATCCCCGTCCCTCCCCACCATCGCCTTCATCGGCGGCGGCAACATGGCCAGCGCCATCATTGGCGGGCTGATCCACCAGGGCCACCCCGCCAGCCAGATCGAGGTGGTCGAGCCCTGGGCCGAGGCGCGCGAGGCGCTGCGCAAGAACTATGGCATCGAAGCCCAGGCCGAAGCGGGCCCGGCCTTGCAGCGCGCGCAGATCGTGGTCTGGGCCGTCAAGCCCCAGACCTTCAAGGACGCGGCCGCCCAGGCCAAAGGCCACACGCAGAGCGCCCTGCACCTGAGCGTGGCCGCCGGCATTCGCTCGGACAGCATCGCCCAGTGGCTGGGCAGCGAGCGCATCGTGCGCACCATGCCCAACACGCCCGCGCTGGTGGGCAAGGGCATGAGCGCGCTGTATGCCCGCCCGGCCGTCAGCGCACCAGAGCGCCAGAGCATCGAGGCCATCATGGCCACCACCGGCGAGTTTCTGTGGGTGGATGAAGAGCAGCAACTGGACGCCGTCACGGCGCTGTCGGGCTCGGGCCCGGCCTATGTTTTCTACTTTCTCGAAGCCATGGCCCGCGCTGGCACCGACATGGGCCTCACGGCCGCGCAGGCCCACCAGCTGGCGGTGGGCACCTTTGTCGGCGCCTCAGAGCTGGCCCGCCGCTCCGACGAAACGCCGGCCGTGCTACGCCAGCGCGTCACCTCCAAGGGCGGCACCACCTACGCGGCCCTGCAGTCGATGGAGCACGACGCGGTGGGCGACAAATTTGTGCAGGCCATGCAGGCCGCACGCCAGCGTGCGCACGAGCTGGGCGACGAGCTTGGCAAATAAGCATCAAAACAGCCTGTAGCGCTTGATGGATAAGCGCTACGTGCTATTGATTTGTTAGCACATCAACGCAACAGGTAGCTGCCCGCAATGCCGGCAAACAGCGTGAACCCCACCCAGTGGTTCATGCGAAACGCCCGAAAACACCCCTCGCGCGTGCGCGTGCGGATCAGCCACCAGTGCCACACCACCTGGGCCAGCGCCGCTGCAATGGCCATGTAAAAAATAGCGCCCAGCGCAAGCGGTGCCAGCGCTACGAGCCAAAAACCCAGGAACAACAGATAGAAAACCACAATGGCCGCCACATCGAAGCGCCCGAGCGTGATGGCCGAGGTCTTCATGCCGATCTTCAGGTCGTCGTCGCGGTCCACCATGGCGTATTCGGTGTCGTAGGCCAGCACCCAGAACAGGTTGCCCAGCCACAGCAGCCACGCCATGGCCGGCACCTGGCCCTGCACGGCGGCAAACGCGATCACGATGCCGAAGTTGAAGGCAATGCCCAGCACCGCCTGCGGCATGGCAAAAAACCGTTTGGTGAACGGGTAAAGAATCGTCACCAGCAGCGCGGGCACCGACCAGGCCACCGCCACCCCATTGGTGGTGAGCACCAGCCCCAGTGAAATGAGCGACAGCACCGCGCCCACGGCCAGCGCCTCTTTCACCGACACCTGGCCCGAGGTGATGGGCCGCTGCGCCGTGCGCTTGACGTGGCGGTCGAAGTCGCGGTCGGCCACGTCGTTGATGCAGCAGCCGGCGCTGCGCATCAGGATGGTGCCCAGCACAAACACCGCCAGCAGATGCCAGCCGGGGAAACCGCCCGCGGCCAGCCACAGCGCGCTGAGCGTGGGCCACACCAGCACCAGCCAGCCAGCGGGCCGGTTCCAGCGGATCAGGTCAAGGTACAGGGAAAAACGGCTGCGCGGGGAAGGGGTCATGCTGAAACCAACGGAAAGCGGATAAAGCGAAAAGAACGGACAGAACGGTCGAAGAAAGGACGGCGGCCAAAATGCGGCGAGCGGCGCCGCCCGCGCGCAATGGCGGGCTGGCCCGGAAAAGGCGCTTTATACGCCACCCTGCAACGGCGGCACCGCTGGCACCGCTGGCACGCCAGCCTGCCCGGCAGCAAAGCCGCGCAGAAACTCCACAATGCCCCGGTCCACCGCCAGTTGCTGGGCCAGCACCCCGGCCTGCAGCACATCGCGCGATGCGCCGATGCCCGCCTGCAGCTGGGTTGCCTGCTGCAGCCAGCGCTGTGCGCGCACAGGCAAAAGCGGGCGCAAGGCTTCGATGTTGTAGCGCAGGCGTTTGGCCAGAATGCGCGCGCGGTGCTGGCTTTCGGCATGGGTGCTGTCGCGCAGCGCCTTTTTCCACTGCGCATGCAGCCGGGTGATGCGCTGGCGCACCCAGTGGCGCACGGTTTTGCCCGGCAGGTCCGGCGATGCACCCCAGGTCTGCGGGCGGGCCAGGTCATCCAGCCACAGGGTGATGGACAGCAAAGCGGCGCCCACCGCCGGCTCCTGCAATGCCCGGCGCACCCGCTGGCGCTGCTGCAGCGCGGCCTGCTGGAATGCCTGCACCATCGCATGCCAGCGCTCTGCCCGCCCGGCGTCACCAGCCACAAAGACGTTTTGCAACGCGGGCAGCGTCTGCGTGCACGCCACATCCAGGTCGCGCAACTCGCTCAGCAAGACCAGCATGGGCTGCATCTGCGGCCACGCGGGTATCTGCTGCACCGGCGCAGCCGGCTTGAACAGCCGCAAGGCGCCGCGAAAGCGCCGCCAGCCCACGCGTGCCTGGTGCACCAGCTCCGGATCATCGCTATGGACCAGCGCGTTCAGGTTGGCGGTGAACTGGGCAAACATTTCGCCCAGCACGGGCTGCACCATGGCGCGCAACGAAACCTCGGTGCCCAGTTTCGGCGGGCAGGCGCGCAGCGGGGCATCCAGCTTGCCGTCGCGCAATTCATAGCCACGCTGCGCCTTGCTGGCCGCCAACGGCAGCACGGCGATGTGCTGCGCAATCTGCCGCGCCAGATCGAACAGCGCGGCGGGCGGCCCAGCCAGCAGTTCCAGCTCCAGCTCGCAAATCGGCACGCTGCGCTGCCCGCAGGTGATTTGCCCCATGTCCAGCGCCACCTCGATGGCACTGCCATCGCGCCGGCGCACGGTCCAGGCCGTGCGCTCGAAGTCCGTGGCAAAACACGGCGCGAGCGCTGCGAACACCGCGCCGTCGGGGTCCACTTTGTGCCAGGGTGGCGCGGCCTGCAGGGCAGCCTGCACCAACGCGGGCCCTGGCACCGGCACTTCCCACTCACCGCGCAGGCTCAGTGCCGAATCGCCGCTGTCGCTGGTCTTGAGGGTTTGCAGCCATTGCGGCGCATCATCGCCGCCCACGCGCCGCAGGCGCAGGGCCATGCGCTGGGCGCGCAGGGCTTGAGCAGGCGTGTCGTAGTAGATGTTGTCCACCTGCTTGCGCACGGGCTGGTGCCGCGCCAGGGCTGGCAGGCGCGCCAGCTGCCGCGCCAGGCCCGCAGGGTCGGGCGTGGGCAAAGCCAGCTTGATTTCGAGCTCGACTCCCGGGCCCGGATGGGTGGCAGATGGCATGGTGCTTGTCTCTTCCGATCACGGCACCGGTGGGGCCGCGGCCGGGCACCAAGGCCGCGGACGCAGACCCGGCGCCGTGGGCTCTGTCAGTCTTCGAGCAAGGAGCGCAGCATCCACGCTGCCTGCTCGTGCACCGTCAGGCGCTGGGTCAGCAGGTCGGCCGTGGGCTCGTCGCTGGCCTTGTCGGCCAGGGGGAACAGGCTGCGCGCGGTGCGGGCCACGGCTTCATGGCCTTGCACCAGGATGCGGATCATCTCGGTGGCCTTGGGCGGCTCGGCAGGGGCGTCTGGCAGGCTGGTCAACTGGCCGAACTGGGCATAGGAGCCCGGTGCGAAATGGCCCAGCGAGCGGATGCGCTCGGCCACGGGGTCCACGGCATTCCACAGCTCGGTGTACTGCGTCATGAACATGGTGTGCAGCGTGTTGAACATGGGGCCCGTCACGTTCCAGTGGAAGTTGTGGGTGGTGAGGTACAGCGTGTAGGTGTCGGCCAGCAGGCGCGACAGGCCCTGGGCGATGGCGGCGCGGTCTTTCTCGCTGATGCCGATGTTGATGCTCGGTGCGTTGGTTTTGCTGGAAGCTTTGGCCATGTCATTTCTCCTGGAAGGGGTGGGTGGAACAAGCGCTGCGGGTGCCGGCAAGCCGGTGTGCGGCGAGATCGCTCACTGTAGCGCAGGTCACAACGCCCGCACGGCATCACCGCCATTCAACCCAGGTCAACCCTTGTTGCATTCTGCCGGCACGGTCGCACCAGGTCATGACAGCCGCGTGACGCCCGGCAGCTCGCAGGCATAGATGGCGTTGCGCAGCGCGGCAATGGCTTCATAGCGCGTGAAGCTGCGCCGCCAGGCCAGCACCACGCGGCGCGTGGGCGGCGGGCCGCCGTCTTCCTCGCGGATGGGCAGGTAACGGATGTAGTTTTCGTCGCTCTTGCGCCGGCGCGACACGGTCAGCAGCGCATCGCGCGGCACCGACAGGCGCGGCACCAGCGTCACGCCCATGCCCGCGGCCACCATGTGCTTGATGGTCTCCAGCGACGAGCCTTCGAACGACTTGCGGATGCCCTCGGCATTGCTGGAGAACCGGGCGAACTCGGGGCAGACCTCCAGCACATGGTCGCGAAAGCAGTGGCCCGCGCCCAGCAGCAGCATGGTTTCATTCTTGAGTTCGGCCGCCGTGATGGATTTTTGCGCGGCCAGCGGGTGCTTGCTGGGCACGGCCGCCATGAACGGCTCGTCATACAGCGGCGCAATGGCCAGGCCCGTGTCGGGAAAAGGCTCGGCCAGGATGGCGCAATCGATCTCGCCGGTGCGCAGCATCTCCAGCAGCTTGACGGTGAAGTTCTCCTGCAGCATCAGCGGCATCTGCGGGGTGCGCGTGATCGAGTGGCGCACCAGGTCGGGCAGCAGATAAGGGCCGATGGTGTAGATCACGCCCAGGGTCAAAGGCCCGGCCAGCGGGTCTTTGCCGCGCTTGGCGATTTCCTTGATGGCCGCCGCCTGCTCCAGCACGCTTTGCGCCTGGCGCACGATGTCCTCGCCCAGCGGCGTCACCGTCACCTCGCCCGCGCTGCGCTCGAAGAGCTTCACATCCAGCTCTTCCTCGAGCTTCTTGATGGCGACCGACAGCGTGGGTTGCGACACATAGCAGGCATCGGCCGCATGGCCAAAGTGCTTCTCACGGGCCACCGCAACGATGTACTTGAGTTCGGTGAGGGTCATGGTGAACTGCCAGTAGTGCTATTCATCAAGGAGATGTTTTTGCCCCCCATTGAACCAAGCAGCATCAAAGCCTTCCGCCAGGACAATGGCCTGCGCAGATGCTTGACCTTGGTCGCGGAGTCTTGCCAGGTACTTCACCAGGGTGTTTGAATCTTCGGTAAGGATGTGCGTGATGGACTCGCAGACCATTTGCGCCAGCAATTTGACGTCGTCCTTCACGGCCACCCGGTCGTCGCCCGTGTCACGCGACAGTACACGCATGAAATTACCGGAGGTCATGGCGTGATCGATGTTGAAGGGCAATACGTGAAAATTGCGCAAAGGAAGATCGCTCACAGGTTGTCCCACTTGAAACTCTGACGCGACCACGGCAGACAAGTACAAGGGACAGCCCTGAGCCAAGGCCTCGCGCAGATAACGCTTGGCTGTTTCGTGGTGCGCGCGCCCTGGGTCTGCCAGCGTGATCAAGTAACTCGTATCCAGAAGAATCGAGATCAAGCCGTACCTCCCCGCAGGGAGTCCACCCAATCGCTCGCACTAGGCACGTCTCGCCAGGCCTTCGCACCTCGCTCCGTCAAACGGCGCAACTGCGCTTCGTCCAAAGTCTGCTGGTGCTCTTCAAAACCGAGCAACCGCGCATTGCGGTACTTTCGGGTCACCACGTTGTACTCCGCACTGATGCGGGCCATAGCGACCTTGTAGAGGCGATTCACCGTATCGCTGCGGAAGAACTCACGATCCGACTCCACAGGAATCAAAGTGCCATCGGGCAAACGAATATGTGCATTGACTTTTTTAAGTCCGCCCATTTCGACAATCTCACCCTGCAGGTAGCGCTCAACCTGGACCCACTGGTCAGCGTCGTCCGCATGGAAGTCGGTAGCAGCGCTGATGCTGATATCCCGTTGCGGATTGCCTGGGACTGCAATTCGAAACACGCAGCGGCGCGCCCCTCGCGCGAGTTTTTGCCACCGCTCCACTACTTCCCGACGCTTTTTGTCGAGACCATCCAAACGCTCAGAGGCCGCAAGCTGCAGCAGATCCCGCAGAAGTCCCGGCGACGACACAGGAGCCGTCTGGATCGCCAAAGATCCTTTGACCACCCCCACATCCAGCGCCTGTAAATCCACTTCGGCGCCATCTCCCCGAAGGAAATCTTCCACGTCTTTTACAAAAGTTCGCAAGATCACCAGGGGCACTCTCTCCGGGGATATCTCGTATCCGGCAGACTCGTCGTGCAAGCTAATTAAAAGAGGCTGTGCGTCCATCCAGCAATTCTAGGCACTTACCGTGCTGTCCGCACCTCTCATCGAAATCCATTGGCGCACAACAGTTGCGTGCGGCTCAGGCCTTGAGATAGTCGGATTTTCCACCCAACCAGCGCGCCACGTGCTTTGCAGCCAAATCGGGGTGGCGGTCCAGCATCTGCGGGGCCAGTTCGCGCGCCCATTCGAGCAGGTGCGTGTCGGTCGCCAGGTCGGCAAACCGCAGCAGCGCGTCGCCCGACTGGCGGGCGCCCAGAAACTCGCCAGGGCCACGGATCTCCAGGTCGCGCCGGGCGATCTCGAAGCCGTCGTTGGTCTCGGCCATGGCCTTGAGGCGCTCCTTGGCGGTTTCGCCCACGCGGCCGCTGTCGTTGGTGGCATACAGCAGCACGCAGGCCGATGCCGCAGCGCCCCGCCCCACCCGGCCGCGCAGCTGGTGCAGCTGCGAGAGGCCAAATCGCTCGGCATGCTCGATGACCATCAGCGAGGCATTGGGCACGTCCACGCCCACCTCGATCACGGTGGTACTCACCAGCACGCCCATCTGCCCGCTGGTGAACAGCGCCATCACGGCCTTCTTATCGGCCGGGGGCATGCGCGAGTGGAGCAGACCGACCATGCAGCCCGGCAAGGCCTCGCTCAGGTCGGCGTGGGTAGCCGTGGCGTTACTGAGGTCCAGCGCCTCGCTCTCCTCGATCAGCGGGCACACCCAGTACACCTGCCGCCCGACCGCCACCTGTGCGCCGATGCGTTCGATCACCTCGTCCTTGCGGCTGTCGGCAATGAGCTTGGTGACGATGGGGGTGCGGCCGGGGGGCAGCTCGTCGATGACGGACACATCCAGATCGGCGTAGTAGCTCATGGCCAGCGTGCGCGGGATGGGCGTGGCGCTCATCATCAGCATGTGCGGCTCTTGCCCGTGGTCGGCCAGCTTCTTGCGCAAGGCCAGCCGCTGCGCCACACCAAAGCGGTGCTGCTCGTCGATGATGGCCAGCGCCAGGTTCTTGAACTGCACCTGCTCCTGGATCACGGCGTGGGTGCCCACCACCAGGGCGGCCTCGCCGCTGGCCACCAGCGCCAGCATGGCGGTGCGGTCTTTCTTTTTTTGCCCGCCCACCAGCCAGGCCACCTTGCGGCCGCGCGCGGCCAGCAGGGGTTCGAGCCAGCCGATCATCTTGGCAAAGTGCTGCTCGGCCAGGATTTCGGTGGGGGCCATCAGCGCGCACTGCCAGCCCGCGTCCATGGCCAGGCAGGCGGCCAGGGCAGACACCACGGTTTTGCCCGAGCCCACATCGCCCTGCAGCAGCCGGTGCATGGGCACCTGGCGGGCCAGGTCGGCGGCAATTTCTTCGCCCACGCGGCGCTGGGCGCTGGTGAGGCTGAAGGGCAGCACGGCCAGCAGTTGCTCATGCAGCGGCAATGCACCGTCGGCGGCTTTTTGGGCGCGCAATACGGGTGCACGCAGCATGTCGCGTGCGCGGCGCGACTGCTGCTGCGACAGCTGCTGGGCCAGCAGCTCCTCAGCTTTCAGGCGCTGCCAGGCGGGGTGGCTGTGGTCCTCCAGCGTGGACAGCGCCACATCCGGCGTGGGATGGTGCAAAAAAGTGAGCGCCTCGCGCAGACTGAATAAGCGCTGGAGGCCATTTTGGCCATAAATCCGGGTCACCGGCGGCTCGGCACCGGGCGGCAAGGTGTCTGACAAGTCCACCCGTGCCAGTGCGCCCACCACGGCCCGGCGCAGATAGGGCTGGGGCAGGCCGGCGGTGGTGGGGTACACCGGCGTGAGCGCCGCAGGCAGCTCGCCGCCCGCCACGCGAAACGCCGGGTGCATCATCTGCCGCCCCCAGAAGCCGCCCTTGATCTCACCCCGTATGCGCAGGCGCGCGCCCACGGCCAGGGTCTTCTGGTGCGAGGGGTAGAAGCTGAAGAAGCGCAGCTCACAGCTGCCGGTGTCGTCCTCCACCTGCACCAGCAACTGTCGGCGCGGGCGCAGCTGAATCTCGCTCGCCGTCACTGTGGCTTCGATCTGCACCATTTGCCCGTCGCGCGCGTTGGCCAGCGGGGTGATGCGGGTTTCATCCTCGTAGCGCAGGGGCAGGTGCAGGGCCAGATCAATATCCCGCACCAGGCCCAGCTTGTGCAGCGCCTTGTGCGCCACCGAGGCACCACCTTTGGCTGTGGGGGCGGGTGCACCGCCCGGCGATGCCGTGGCCTTGGTGGATTTGCGGGGTGCGGCAGTGGGCATGGGCAGGCGGAGGGAATGTCAAAAAGGCTACCATGGTTACCATTGCTTACGTCCCATCACGGCGCACTTTCTGGCCACGTTCATGCTCAAGCGCATCCACATCGAACACCTCACCCTGGGCATGTACCTCCACGAGTTCTGCGGCTCGTGGATGGACCATCCTTTCTGGCGCGCCCAGTTTCTCCTGAAGGACCCGAAGGACCTCGCCCGCATCCGGGCCACCTCCATCCACGAGTGCTGGATCGATACCGACAAGGGGCTGGACGTGGCGGAAGGCACCGCGTCGTTGTCGCGTGAAGAGGTGGATGCGCAGATCGAGACCGACTTCAGCCGCCTGGAGGAGCTCCCCCCCATCAAGGTCAAGCTGCCCTCGCCGCCCCCGCCGCCCAAGCGGGACCGCAAACCGGCCGACATGCACAGCGAACTCCAGAAGGCCGCTGCCATCTGCGTGAAGTCCAAGGAGGCCATGGTCTCGATGTTCAGCGAGGCCCGCATGGGCCGCGCGGTGGACTCTGCAACGGCACAGAACCTGGTGGAGGAAATCTCCGACTCCGTTACCCGCAACCCCGGTGCGCTCATCAGCCTGGCGCGGCTGAAGACGGCCGACGACTACACCTACATGCACTCGGTGGCGGTGTGCGCGCTCATGGTGGCCCTGGCCAAGCAGCTCAAGCTCAAGGAAGACCAGCAGCGACTGGCCGGCATGGCGGGCCTGCTGCACGACCTGGGCAAGGCCGCGATACCGCAGACGGTGCTCAACAAGCCAGGCAAGCTCACCGACCAGGAGTTCACCGTGGTGCGCAGCCACCCGGTGGAGGGCTACCACATGCTCAAGGAAGGCGGCAACGTGCCTGACGCGGTACTGGACGCCTGCCTGCACCACCACGAAAAGGTGGACGGCTCGGGCTACCCCGACAAGCTCAAGGGCGACGGCATCAGCGTGATCGCCCGCATGACGGCGATTTGCGACGTGTACGACGCCGTGACCTCCGACCGGCCCTACAAGCGCGGCTGGGACCCGGCCGAGTCGCTGCGCCGCATGGCCGAGTGGACCCAGGACCATTTCGACGCGCGCATCTTCCAGGCGTTTGTCAAAAGCATCGGCATCTACCCTGTGGGCTCGCTGGTGCGGCTGAAGTCGGGGCGCATCGGGGTGGTGACCGAGCAATCGCCCACCGCCCTTACGGCCCCCATGGTCAAGGTGTTTTTCTCGACCAAGTCCGACCTGCGCATCCCGCCCGAAATGGTGAACCTGGCCGCGCCGGGTTGCGCCGAGAAGATCGTCGCGCGCGAAGACCCGGACAAGTGGCGCTTTCCGGACCTGAACGAGCTATGGTCGGGCTTTACCGACAAAGTCTGGTAGTCACCGCCCATGCCCACCCTGCTCACACTGACACCCAACCCCGCGCTCGACCTGGCCACCACCACCGAGCGCGTGGCCCCCACCCACAAGCTGCGCTGCGGCCCGGTGCAGCGCTTTGCGGGCGGCGGCGGCATCAACGTGGCGCGGGTGCTGCACCGGCTGGGCGCGGACGTGCAGGCCTGGGCGCTGGCCGGTGGTGCGGCCGGGGCACAGGTGCAGCAGCTGCTGGCCGAGGAGGGCGTGGCCACGGCACTACAGCCGATTGCCGGCGACACGCGCGAGAACTTTTCGGTGGTGGAAACCGGCACGGGCGAAGAATTCCGCTTTGTGCTCCCGGGCCCCACGCTGCAAGCGGCGGAATGGCAGGCCTGCCTGGATGCGCTGACGGCGCTGCAGACTCCGCCCCGCTGGCTCATTGCCAGCGGCAGCCTGCCGCCCGGCGTGCCCGATGACTTTTACGCCCGGCTGGCACGGGCCCTCACGGCCCGGGGCGTGCGCGTGGTCGTCGACACCTCGGGCCCGGCGCTGGCCGCCGCGCTGCGGGCGGGTGTGGCGCTGGTCAAACCCAGTCTGCGCGAACTGCGGGAGGCGATGCAGCAGCCGCTGGCCCAGGCGGCCGACTGGTGCCAGGCCGCCCAGTCGCTGGTGCACAGCGGCGCCGCAGGGATTGTGGCTTTGTCCGTGGGCGAGCAAGGCGCCGTGCTGGCCACGCGCGAGGGCGTGTGGCAGGCGCCCGCCCTGAACGTGCCCGCCACCACCGGCACCACGGGCGCGGGCGACTGCTTTCTGGCAGCGCTGGTGTGGGCGCTGGACCGGGGCGATACGCCTGCCGAAGCGCTGCGCTGGGGCGTGGCCGCAGGCGCTGCCGCCTTGCTGCACCCGGGCACCACCCTGGCCCAGGCCGATGATGTGCAACGGCTGGTGCACAGCGTGCCCGCGCCCGTGGCCTTCACAACCCAGCCATAGCCGCCCAGGGGGCGCACAGCCCCGTGGGACAATCGCGCCTACCGCAATTTTTACCTTGGCACGGGCCCGTTCGGCCCTCAAGCACGATGACTGATTTTTCCCCCGGCGCAGCCAGCGCGCCCCACGCTCCCCGCGTGTTCACCCTCAGCGACTTCGACTTCTCGCTGCCCCCCGAACTCATTGCCCAGCACCCCGCGCCCGAGCGCAGCGCCTCGCGCCTGCTGGACGGCAGAGCGATGCAACCGGTAGACCGCATCTTCCGCGAGCTGCCGGGCCTGCTGCGCGAGGGCGATCTGCTCATCTTCAACGACACGCGCGTGGTCAAGGCGCGCATCTTTGGCGAGAAGGCCAGCGGCGGCAAGCTGGAGCTGCTGATCGAGCGCGTGCTGCCCGCCGAGTCGGGTAACCCGGGCAACGAAGTCGTGGCCCACATGAAGGTCAGCAAGAAGCCCCTGCCCGGCAGCGTGGTGCACATGGCCGGTGGCCGCAAGGCGGGCGGCTTTGACGCGCAGCTGCTGGGCCGCTGGCCTACCGAGGACGGCCCGCTGTTCCGCTTTGCGCTGCACGCCCCGGCGGGCGAGTCGCCCTGGGAGCTGATGGACCGCCACGGCCACCTGCCGCTGCCGCCCTACATCGAGCGCCAGCAAAACACCGACCACGACCCCCAGAGCGCCAAGGACGAGGCCGAGGACAGCCAGCGCTACCAGACCGTGTTTGCCCGCAACCCCGGCGCCGTGGCCGCGCCCACCGCCGCGCTGCACTTTGACGAAGGCGTGCTGGCCGAGCTGGCCGCGCGCGGCATCGAGCGCGCCAGCGTCACGCTGCATGTGGGCGCGGGCACCTTCCAGCCCTGCAAGACCGAAAACCTGGCCGAGCACCAGATGCACAGCGAGTGGTACGAAGTGCCCCTGGCCACGCTGGCCGCGCTGGAGCGCTGCCGCCAGCGCGGCGGCCGCGTGGTGGCCGTGGGCACGACGACGGTGCGCACGCTCGAATCCTGGGCGCGCACGGGCCAGGCCACGGGCGACACCAACATCTTCATCACGCCGGGCTTTGGGTTTCAGGTGGTGGATGTGCTGATCACCAACTTTCACCTGCCCAAGAGCACGCTGATGATGCTGGTGAGCGCGTTTGCGGGCTACGCCCATGTGATGGGGCTGTACCGGCATGCGATTGCGCAGCAGTACCGGTTTTTTAGTTATGGGGATGCGATGCTGCTGGAGCGGGTTTCTGGGTGATTTTTGGCTCTAGCGCTTTCTGGTATTGCGCTAGCAGCTATTGTTTTCATAGTTCGCGCGGTACTTTGTTGGGGCCGGAGGCCAGGTCTCGGCCCTCAGAACGATCTCAGCACAAACACCAGCACACCCGCAAAAACCACCGCAAGCTCAGCCGGACATCACCGCCCGCCCAATATCCCCCGCGTGCGAAACCAGGTACAACACCAGCCCCACCAAGCCGCCGACCAAAGTGCCATTCACGCGGATGTACTGCAGATCCTTGCCAATATTCAACTCGATGAGCTGCGACAGCTCCTGCGCATCCCAGCGCTGCACCGTGTCCTGTATGTGCTGCGCGGCAAACTGCGCCACATCGGGCGCCAGTCCCTGCACCCAGCCTTCCAGCCGCATATTGAGCGACTGGCGCAGCGCCGCATCGCCCGCCAGCGAGCGGCCCAGCCACGCGCCCATGGCATGCACGTTGCGCGCCACGGCCGAGCGCTCATCGGCCAGGTCGCGCTGCAAGGCCGCGCGCATGCCTTGCCACAAGTCCTGCACATAGCGGCCCAGGGTGGCGTTGGTCTGCAGGTAGCGCCGGATCTCCTCGCCCTTGCGCGCCCAGTCCGGATCGGTCTGCAGCCGCTGCACCAGGCGCTGCACGGCGGCGTCGAACTGTTCGCGCAACTGGTGCTGCGGGTTCTGCGCCACGTCGGCCAGCAGGGCTTCGAGTGCGTTGGCGATCATGGCCGAGCCCTTGTCGCCCAGCCAGTCGGTGGGCAGCATTTTTTCCTTGAGCGGATGCTCTTTCTTGAGCCACTGCACGATGGTGGTGGCAATCAGGTGGCGCGTGCCCTCCTGTTGCAACACCATGATCAGCCGGCCCAATGCATCGTCGAGCAGCGCCTGGTGGCGCCCGTTGTGGGTGAGCGCCCCCAGCACCGTGGCCAGGGCGCCCGACAGATCCACCCGCCCAATCAGGGTGCGCGCGGCCTTGCGGATGAAGCGCTCTACCTGCGCATCCTGCACGGTGTCGAGGGCGGCGCTGAGCAGCCGCGCCGCCTGCTGCCCCAGAAGGCGGGCGTTGTCGGCAGCACCCAGCCATTGGGCCAGCCGCAGGGCGGGGTCGTGGCGCCGCAGCAGCGCCACCAGCGATGGTGGGTCGAGAAACCGGTCGCGCACAAAGGCGGCCAGATTCACACCAATGCGGTCCTTGTTGCGGGGGATGACCGCCGTGTGCGCAATAGGCAGCCCCAGTGGCCGGCGAAACAGCGCCACCACCGCAAACCAGTCGGCCAGGGCGCCGACCATGGCGGCCTCGGCCATGGCTTTCACACAGTCAAGCAGCAAACCACGCTCGACCATGCTGGTGGCCACGAACACCGCCGTCACCAGCAGCAACAGCGCGAGGGCTTGCCGCTTGGCTCGCCGCAAGCCAAGGACGGCGGAGTCAGAGGCCGGGGCGGCGCTTTTTTTCATGTCCATGCAAGCCCAAGAGCATGACTGCGGCACCAGCCTTGCCACAGGGCCGGCGCGCAGGTGCCGGCACTAGACCGCAGCCGCAATCTGGTCCAGCGCCCCGGACAGATGGCCCACGGTGCGCTCCACGTTGTGCCATTTGTCCAGGCCAAAGAGGCCGATGCGGAAGGTCTTGAAGTCGAGCCCTTCGTCGCATTGCAGCGGCACGCCAGCGGCGGTCTGCAACCCCACCTGCGCAAACTTCTTGCCGCTCTGGATGCCGGGGTCGGTGGTGTAGCTCACCACCACGCCGGGCGCCTTGAAGCCCTCGGCCGCCACGCTGGGGAAACCGCGCGATTCGAGCAGCGCGCGCACCGCAGCGCCCAGGGCGATTTGCTCGTCACGCACCTTGGCAAAACCGTAGGCGCGGGCCTCAGCCATCACGTCGCGCAGGTGCACCAGCGCATCGGTAGGCAGGGTGGTGTGGTAGGCGTGCTGGCCTTTTTCGTAGCCCTCGGCGATCTGCATCCACTTCTTGAGGTCGCACGAGAAGCTGCTGCTTGTGGTGCCGTCAATCGCCTGGCGTGCGCGCTCGCTGAGCATCACCATGGCGCAGCAAGGCGAGCCGCTCCAGCCCTTTTGCGGGGCGGAAATCAGCACGTCCACACCCGTGGCCTGCATGTCCACCCACACCGCGCCCGAGGCCACGCAGTCGAGCACGAAGAGCGCGCCCACCTCGTGGGCGGCGGCCGTCAGCGTGCGGATGTAGTCGTCGCTCAAGATGATGCCGCTGGCCGTTTCCACATGGGGCGCGAACACCACCTTGGGCTTCTCGGCGCGGATGGCGGCTGCCACCTCGTCAGCCGGCGCCGGCGCCCAGGGCGCCTGCGGGCCGCTGCCCTGCTGGCGCGCCTTGCAGACCACGGCGCCGCCGCCCAGGCCTTTGTCTGCATCGAAAATCTGGCTCCAGCGGTAGCTGAACCAGCCGTTGCGCACGATCAGCACTTTTTGCTGGTTGGCGAACTGGCGCGCCACGGCCTCCATGCCGAAGGTGCCGCTGCCGGGCACGATCACGGCGGTGTGGGCGTGGTACACCTCTTTGAGCACAGCCAGGATGTCCTTCATCACGCCCGTGAAACGCTGGGACATGTGGTTGAGCGCGCGGTCGGTGTAGACCACCGAGAATTCGAGCAGGCCATCGGGGTCGATATCGGGCAGCAGTCCGGGCATGAGAGGTCTCCGTTGACGGGTTGTAAGGCTGCACACCGCCCCTTGGGCGGCACGCCAGAAAGTGCGCTAAATCAGCTTAGCACGGGCCACTATAAAAGCGCCCTACCGCACTTTCCAGGCCAGCGGCGCTGCTTTCTGGCACTCCATCAGGGCGCCGGGTAAGTCCGGCCGCCAAAGATGCCGGTGCCCACGCGCACCAGGGTGCTGCCCGCGTGGATGGCGGCCTCCAGGTCGGCGGTCATGCCCATGGACAAAGTGTCAAAGCCTTCGAGCCCGGGCTCGCCCAAGGCCGATATCTGGTCAAAAAGTGCTCTCGCGCTTTGGTGGATTGCCAGTTGCGCTTCGAAATCAGGAGCATGGTCGGGGATGCTCATCAGCCCGCGCATCCGCAGGCGTGGCAGTTTTGCCACAGCGCGCACCAGCGCCAGCGCGTCCGCCGGCGCCACGCCCGACTTGGTGGGGCCGCCGTCGATGTTCACCTGGATACATATTTGCAGGGGCGGCAGGTGGTCGGGGCGCTGGGCCGACAGGCGCTCGGCGGTCTTGAGCCGGTCCACCGTGTGCGCCCAGTCAAAGTGCTCGGCCACCAGGCGCGTCTTGTTGCTCTGGATGGGGCCAATGCAATGCCACTGCAGCGCGGGATCGAACGCCCGGCCCACTGCGGCGATCTTGTCCACGCCTTCCTGGACGTAGTTTTCACCAAACGCCCGCTGGCCCGCCGCAGCGGCCTGCACCACCGCATCAGCGCCAAAAGTTTTGGAAACGGCCAGCAGCGAGACACTGGCAGGGTCCCGGCCGGCAGCCACGCAGGCCTGCGCGATGCGGGTCCGAACCTTTTGGAGGTTGTTATCAATCGTGGTCATAATGAACAACAAGCGTATCAAAAGAGAGAGGGAACCCGTGGACATTACCCAGTTGCTCGCATTCAGCGTGAAGAACAAAGCTTCCGACCTGCACTTGTCCTCCGGGTTGCCGCCCATGATCCGGGTCCACGGCGATGTGCGGCGCATCAATGTGGATGCGCTGGACCACAAGACGGTGCACGCCATGGTGTACGACATCATGAGCGACTCGCAGCGCAAGACGTATGAAGAGTTTCTGGAGGTGGACTTCTCGTTTGAGATCGAAGGCCTGGCGCGCTTTCGCGTCAACGCCTTCAACCAGAACCGCGGCGCGGCCGCCGTGTTCCGCACCATTCCAAGCAAGATCCTCACGCTGGAACAGCTCAACGCCCCCAAGATCTTCGGCGACCTGGCCCTCAAACCGCGCGGCCTGGTGCTGGTGACCGGCCCCACGGGCTCGGGCAAGTCCACCACGCTGGCGGCCATGGTGAATTATCTGAACGAAACCGAATACGGCCACATCCTCACGGTGGAAGACCCGATCGAGTTCGTGCACGAATCCAAGAAGTGCCTGATCAACCAGCGCGAAGTGGGGCCCATGACGCTGTCGTTCGCGGCAGCCCTCAAATCCGCGCTGCGCGAAGACCCCGACGCCATTTTGGTGGGCGAAATGCGCGACCTGGAAACCATCCGCCTGGCCATGACCGCCGCCGAAACCGGCCACCTGGTGTTTGGCACGCTGCACACATCCAGCGCCGCCAAGACCATCGACCGGATCATCGACGTGTTCCCCGCCGAAGAAAAGGAAATGGTGCGCTCCATGCTGTCCGAATCGTTGCAGGCGGTGATCTCGCAGACGCTGTGCAAGCTCAAGGACGGCTCGGGCCGGGTGGCCGCGCACGAAATCATGCTGGGCACCAGCGCCATCCGCAACCTGATCCGCGAGTCCAAGGTGGCGCAGATGTATTCCACCATCCAGACCGGCAACAGCCTGGGCATGCAGACGCTGGACCAGAACCTCACCGATCTGGTGCGCCGCAACATCATCAGCCCCGCTGAAGCCCGCAGCAAGGCCAAGATTCCCGAAAATTTCCCCGGCTGATCGCGCCCCGTTGCAGCCCACACATCCTTCTGACAGAGCGGCAGCAGACGCCGCACATTGGAGCAAGTTATGAAAGGCATTCTCAGCCTTCTGCGCCGCAACACCCGCGGCACCAAGCCGCTGGAGGAGCACACCGACTCCGTGCTGTTCTCCACCGCCTTTGCCGGCCAGGGCGTGGATCCATCCATGCTCGTGCCCTGGGAGGCTCGTGCCGTGGAAGTGGCCGCCAAACGCCTGCCCCCCAGCCGCGGTGGCAAGCTGCTGCAGGCGTTGTGGTCCAAGGACAAATACATGGCCCACCTGGACAAGGATGCCGTGGAGCGCATGGAGCGCTTTTTTGAATTTACCGCCGTTGCAGCCAACCGCGACGTGATCCGGCAGGACGAATACGGCAACTTCATGGTGGTGCTGCTCACCGGCACCATCGCCGTGGACCGCCTTCAGCCCTGGGGCGAGCAACTGCGCCTGGCCGAGACCCGGCCCGGCGACATTCTGGGCGAAATGTCGCTGCTCGACAGCGGCATCCGCTTTTCGGCGTGCACCACCCTCACCGACTGCGAGATCGCTGTGTTGAGCGCGGAAGCCCTGGACCAGATGATGGCCGAAGACCCCCAATTGGCAGCCAGCCTGGTGGCGCTGCTGGCGCGCAAGCTGTCGCTGCGCCTGCGGGCCGTGAGCGCCCGGCTGAGCGACCACCAGAAATGAACACCCGTCCTGCAGACAAAGCCCCACGGAAGGATCTCTGATGGAACGCGATCAGGCCAGTAAATTCATCAACGATCTGCTCAAGCTGATGGTGAGCCGCAATGGCAGCGACTTGTTCATCACGGCAGAGTTTCCGCCCGCCATCAAGGTCGATGGCAAGGTGACCAAGGTATCGCCCCAGCCGCTCACGCCCAACCACACCCTGACGCTGGCCCGCGCCATCATGAGCGACAAGCAGGTGGCAGACTTCGAGCGCACCAAGGAATCCAATTTCGCCATCTCACCGGCCGGCATCGGGCGCTTTCGCGTGAACGCATTCATCCAGCAGGGCAAGGTCGGCATGGTGCTGCGCACGATTCCGCTCACGTTGCCCACCATTGACGGTCTGGGCGTGCCGCAGGTCCTCAAGGAAGTGACGATGACCAAGCGCGGCCTGTGCATCCTGGTGGGCGCCACGGGCTCGGGCAAGTCCACCACGCTCGCGGCCATGGTGGACTGGCGCAACGAAAACTCGTTCGGCCACATCATCACGGTGGAAGACCCGGTCGAATTCGTGCACCCGCACAAGAACTGCGTGGTGACGCAGCGCGAAGTGGGGCTCGATACCGACAGCTGGGAAGCGGCCCTCAAGAACACGCTGCGCCAGGCGCCCGACGTGATCCTGATGGGCGAAATCCGCGACCGCGAGACCATGGAACATGCCGTGGCCTTTGCCGAAACCGGCCACCTGTGCCTGGCCACCCTGCACGCCAACAGCGCCAACCAGGCGCTGGACCGCATCATCAATTTCTTCCCCGAAGAGCGCCGCGCCCAGCTGCTGATGGACCTGTCGCTCAACCTGCGCGCCATGGTGTCGCAGCGCCTCATCCCCAAGCAGGACGGCAAGGGCCGGGCTGCGGCGGTGGAGGTGATGCTCAACACCCCGCTGATCGCCGACCTGATCTTCAAGGGCGAAGTCGCCGAGATCAAGGAAGTCATGAAAAAGAGCCGCAACCTGGGCATGCAGACCTTCGACCAGGCGCTGTTCGATGCCTACGAGGCCAATGTGATCAGCTACGAAGATGCGCTGCGCAACGCCGACTCGCTCAACGACCTGCGTCTGCAGATCAAGCTCAACAGCCAGCGCGCCAAGTCGCCCGACCTGGCCTCGGGCACCGAGCATTTCGCGATTGTCTAGCCGAGGTCCGCCACCTGCATTGATTTGCTTTTCATGACCGCTGAAAGCCCGCCCCGTTGGGCGGGCTTTCTTTTTCCTCTACCCACTTTTTTCCTTCACTCCCATGCCAAGCACCAACCCTCGCAGCTACGACACACCCCTTTCGCGCAAGGTCGCCTTTCTGGGCTTGGGCGTGATGGGCTACCCCATGGCCGGCCACCTCGCGCTGGCGGGCCATGAGGTCACGGTGTACAACCGCACTACTACAAAATCAATAGCATGGTGCGCAGAGTACGCAAGCGCCAAAGCCCCAAAACATGCCGCAACGCCACGCGAGGCAGCGGCGGGTGCGGACATGGTGTTCTGCTGCGTGGGCAACGACGATGACCTGCGCTCGGTGACGCTCGGCGCCGACGGCGCGTTTGCCGGCATGCGGCCGGGCGCGATCTTTGTGGACCACACCACAGCATCGGCCGAAGTGGCGCGGGAGCTGTATGCCGCCGCGCGCGCACTGGGGCTGCAGTTTGTCGATGCGCCTGTGTCCGGCGGCCAGGCCGGGGCACAAAACGGCATGCTCACAGTGATGTGCGGCGGGGACCAGGCCGCGTTTGACGCCGCCCAGCCCGTGGCCATGGCGTTCTCACGGGCGTTCACGCTGCTGGGTACCAGCGGCTCGGGGCAACTGGCCAAGATGGTCAACCAAATCTGCATCGCGGGCCTGGTGCAAGGCCTGTCCGAAGCGGTGGCCTTTGGCCAGAACGCCGGGCTGGACATGAAGCAGGTGCTGGACGTGATTGGCAAAGGCGCGGCGCAAAGCTGGCAGATGGACAACCGCGGCAAGACCATGGTGGACGGCCAATTCGATTTCGGTTTTGCCGTGGACTGGATGCGCAAGGACCTGGGCCTGGTGCTGGACGAAGCCCGCCGCAATGGCTCGCGCGTGCCGGTGACCGCGCTGGTGGACCAGTTCTATGCCGATGTGCAGAAGATGGGTGGCAACCGCTGGGACACGTCCAGCCTGGTCAAGCGCCTGCGCTGAAACTGACCCAAAAACGGCGCAGCGGGGATGTCCGCAGCGCCGCATGCCGTCATGCAGGCCTCATTGGCCTGGTGACGCGGGGTTGTCGGTGGTCACCGTCGGGGGCGGCTGGGTGCTGTTGCGGCGCAGATCGTCTTCCGTGACGATCTCGAACACCCGCACCACCTTGGTCACACCGCTCACGCCACGGGCAATTTCGGTGCCACGGGCAGCCTCGCGCGCGGTGGCCATCCCCATGAGATAGACCGCGCCGCGCTCGGTCACCACCTTGAAGGCGCTGGACGTAATGTCTTTGGCATCCACCAGGCTCGCACGCACCTTGCCGGAGATCAGGACATCGTTGGAGCGCTGGCCCAGCGTGCTGCCGGGCATCACCGCCAGATCGTTCACGACCGAGCGCACATTGTTCACGCCCGCCACGATCTGCTCCACCGTGGCCCGGTCTTGCGCCGTGGGCACCTCGCCGGTCAGCAAAACCTGGCGGTTGTAGCTGGTGACGTTGACATGGGCCCGGTCGCCCAGCACCTCGCGGATGCGGTTGGCCGCACGCAGCTCGATGCCTTCGTCTTCCACCTGGGTGCCGGTGGTGCGGCGGTCTGCGGCCATCATGCCGCCCATCACCGCCCCGCCAACCACCAGAGGAGCGCAGGCGGACAGGCCTGCAACCAGCGCAGCGGCAGCCAGCAGGGTGCAGGCGGTACGGTTCATGGTCAGCTTCATAGCGGTATTTCCTGTTCTCCAAGTAATTGGGCATCCACGCCGTCGCACAGGCAGTGCAACACCAACGCATGGACCTCGCGCACCCGCGCGGCGCGGTCGTGCGGCACGCTGATCAGCACATCGGTCTCGCGCACCATGGTGGCCAGCTGGCCGCCGGTGCGGCCGCTGAGGATCACCACCGTCATGTCGCGCTCGTGCGCTGCCTCGGTGGCGGCGATCAGGTTGGCATCGTTGCCGGTGACAGACAGTGCCAGCAAGACATCGCCCGCCTGGCCGAGCGCGCGCACCTGGCGGGCAAACTGCTGGGCCACGTCGCTGCCGCCGCCGGCCCCCGTGAGCAGGGTGCTGTCAGAGGTCAGCGCCAGCGCGGCCAGCTCGGGCCGGTCCCGCTCGAATCCCGCCACGCAGAAGGCCGCAAACTGCAGCGCCTCGGCGGCCGAAGGGCCATTGCCACAGGCCAGCACCTTGCCGCCGCTGGTTACGCAGGCCAATATGGCCTGCACGGCAGCGGCGATGGGCGCGCTGAGGGCTTGCGCGGCCTGGTATTTCAGGTCGGCGCTGTCGATGAAGTGCTGTTGGATGCGTTGCTCTAGCATGGAGGCCCGATGATACCCGCGGGTTGTTATAGGTTTTGTAGCAAACCGTAGTCGCCGGCTTGGCGTACCCGGCTTTTGTGCCCCGCCTTACTGGGCGTCGAAAGCGGCCTGGAGCCACTGCACCGAAGCCTGCACCAGCACCACGTCAAAACGGCACGGCGGCGGCGCGGGCATGCGCAGCAGGTAATGGCGCGCCGCAAACACGATGCGCCGCTGCTTGACGGCGCCAATGCTGGCACCGGCCCCACCAAAGGCATTGCTGGCGCGGCTGCGCACCTCGACAAACACCACGGTGCCGTCCCGGTCGCGCATCACCAGATCGATCTCGCCCCCGCCGCGCCCGGGCGTCCGATAATTGCGCACCAGCAGCTTCAGGCCTGCGGCCTGCAAATGGGCCAGCGCCTGGTCTTCGGCCGCATTGCCCCGCTGCCGCGTGGTGCTGCCGCTGGCGGCATCGGGGCCCGCCGGGCGGGCACTGGCTGGCTTTTTTCCAAGGAAATTCATTGAGCGCATCTTTCGCATCTGCCTTGAACGCCGCACGCGATGCGGCGGCTGCACAGCATTATCCGCAGGGCACGCTGTATGTCGTGGCCACGCCGATTGGCAACCTGGCCGACATCACCCTGCGCGCGCTGCATGTGCTGCAGCTGGCCGACGCCATTGCCTGCGAGGACACGCGCCACACCCAGGCGCTGCTGCGCGCCTATGGCATCGACAAGACCAGCGCGCAACTGCTGGCCGTGCACCAGCACAACGAGGCCGAAGCCGCACTGGCCGTGGTGCAGCGGCTGCAGCAAGGCCAGCGCGTGGCCTATGTCAGTGACGCGGGCACGCCGGGCGTCAGCGACCCCGGCGCGCGCCTGGTAGCCGCCGTGCACGCGGCCGGCCTGCGTGCCCTGCCGCTGCCGGGCGCCAGCAGCATCACCACGGCCCTGAGCGTGGCCGGCGCCGTGGCGCACAGCACGGACAGCGGCGGCTTTCTTTTTGCGGGTTTTCTGCCGGTAAAAAATGCCGAGCGCGCCACTGCCGTGCAGCAGCTCGCCAGCGAGCCCCGCTGCGTGGTGCTGCTCGAAGCCCCGCACCGCATCGAGGACCTGGCCGGCGCCCTGGCCGTGTTGGGCGAGCGCCCGGTGACGCTGGCGCGCGAGCTCACCAAGCAGTTCGAGGAGATCTCCACGCACCCTGCGCAGGATCTGGCGCGCTGGCTGGCGGGCGCCCCGCAGCGGGTGAAGGGGGAATTCGTCGTGCTGCTGCACCCGCTGCTGGCCCCACCGGAAGATGGCGCCGACGCACAGCGCGTGCTGCGCCTGCTGCTGGGCGAGTTGCCGACCAAGACGGCCGTCAAGCTGGCCGCCGACATCACGGGCGCGCCGCGCAATGCGCTGTATGCGCAGGCACTGCAAATCCGCCAGGACGAGGGCCCCGCAGATTGACGCCCGGCGGGGCACAGCCTGCGGCGGCACCATATTGAACCAAACAGGCCTCTAGCGCTTACCCAGCAAGCGCAAGCAGCTATCATTTCGATACCAAACCAGCTGAAGCGTACAGCCCCCTCACCGCGGTGCGCCGCGCGGCAAGCCCAGGGCCAGCGCCCCCAAGGCGCCCTGCGCCAGTCCATAGAGGCCATAGACCATCCCCACGCCCACGGCGGCCGGCGCTGCCACGCCAAAGGGTGCCAGCGCGGCCACGGCGGCGGCCTCGCGCGTGCCCCAGCCGCCCACGCTCAGGGGCAGCGCGGCCATCAGAAACACGGGGGCCATCGCCCAGGCCCACACGGGCGCCGGCAGGACCACGCCCAGCGCCATGCCACCCGCGGCCAGCGCCGCCGCCGACAGCACCTGCACCGCAGCCGAGGCCAGCGCCTGCCCCACCCACTGGTGGCGAAAGTCCGGCCGTGCCACCGCCAACCGCAGCGGCACCAGCCAACCGCCCTGCCACCGGCGCGGAGCCCAACGCAGCAGCACCGGCAGCGCCCAGGGCAGCGCCAGCCACAGCAGCGTGCCCGCCAGCATCAGCCCGGCGAAAACGTCCGGCGGCAGGCGCAGCCAGGGGGCCAGCACATCGGCACAGGCGGCCGCGCCCAGGCCGCCGATGGCGCACAGCATCCACAGGCCGCTGGCGCGATCGAGCACGACCGACCAGCCGGCCGCCGCCGTGTCCTGCCCGGCGCGGCGCAGCGCCATGGCACGGTACACATCGCCGCCCACCACGGCACCCGGCAGCAGCGCGTTGAGCCCCATGGCCTGGAAGTACCAGCGGCAGGCGTCCAACCAGCCCACCTCGGCCCCCAGCCAGCGCGCGAGCGCGCGCCAGCGCAATGCCGACACAATGTTGGATGCCATGGCGGCCAGCAGCCCCACCAGCAGCCACCCGAGCTGCGCCTGGCGCAGCTGCGCCAGCACCCGCGCCGGATCGGTCAGCGCCACAATCAGGCCGAGCAAAAGCAGCCCCAGCAGGCCGCGCAGCAGGGCTTTATAGGAGCGCTTCACGCTACCTTATTAATAGCATCTTGCGCTGTCAACACGTCGGCTTCAGCCCGATTGGATCTATTTTCTGGCACATATTCCTGCGCATGGAACTGCGCCGCGCCCCCGGCTTCGTGGTACACGCGCATCAGCAGCTCGCCGATCAGCCCGGCAGCGATCATTTGCACGCCCATCAGCACCAGCATCACACCGGCCAGCAGCAGCGGGCGGCCGCCAATGTCTTCGCCCAGCAGTTTTTGCACCAGCAGCCAGGTCAGGATCAGCCCCCCCGGCGCGGCCAGCCACAGCCCCAAGCCGCCGAAGGCGTGCAATGGCCGCTGGCGGTAGCGCATGAAAAAGACGATGAGGATCAGGTCCAGGATGACGCGGAAGGTGCGGTCGATGCCGTAATTGGACACGCCGCGCGTGCGGGCATGGTGGCGCACCGGCACCTCGGTGATGCGCGCGCCCACGTCTTTGGCCAGCGAGGGGATGAAGCGGTGCAGCTCGCCATACAGCCGTATGCGGTCGATGATGGGACGGCGGTAGGCCTTGAGCGCGCAGCCATAGTCGTGCAGGTGCACGCCGGTGGTGCGCGAGATGATGCGGTTGGCGATGCGCGAGGGCAGCTTGCGCGACAGCTCGGCATCCTGCCGGTCTTTGCGCCAGCCGCTGACCATGTCCACGCCGGGGTCGGTTTCCAGACGCTCCAGCAGCAGCGGAATATCGTCCGGCTCGTTTTGCAGGTCGGCGTCCAGCGTCACCACATAGCGCCCGCGCACGCGATCAAAGCCCGCCTGCAGTGCGCTGGACTGGCCGTAGTTGCGCGCCAGGAACACCGGGCGCAGCCACGGTCGCGTGGCGGCAAGCTCGCGCAGCTTGTCCGCGCTGCCATCGCGCGAACCGTCATCCACCGCCAGCAATTCAAAGCCGAGCGGCTGCGCGGACATGGCATGGGCGATGCGCTCCACGAGATCGGGCAGGTTCTCGACCTCGTTGTAGATGGGCACGACGATCGATACATCGGGCGCGGAAGGGGGGGCGGTGGTCATGGGAGCAACAAACTGTAGCGAAATAATGGATACGATTGTGCCTTGAGCGCCCCCATGCACCGGGGAAACCGTCCCCCCGGCCGCTGCCCCCTTATCACTCGTTTCATGACCACCCCCACTGCGCCCCGCGCGTTTTCGTCAGCCCCTGTATGGGCGCACCCCCTGTTCTGGCTGGCATTTTTTGCGTTGGCGCACATTGTGGTGCGCGTGGCAGCCTCGCCCGCACTCAAGTGGGACGAGGCCGAGCAGATGCTATGGACCCAGCAGCTGGCCATGGGCTATGGCTCCCAGCCACCGCTGTACACCTGGCTGCAGTGGCTGGTGAACCAGGTTTTGGGGCCCAGCGTGCTGTCGCTGGCGGTGCTCAAGCATTCGCTGCTGGCGCTGACCTATGCGTTCATGTACCTGGCAGCCCGCGAAGTGCTCGATGAGCGCGGCGCCTTCTGGGCCTCCGCCAGCATGCTGCTGATGCCCCCCCTGGGCTGGTATTCGGTGCGCGACCAGACCCACACGGTGTTGGTTACGGCCATGGTCTGCGCCGCCTGGTGGCTGCTGCTGCGCATTGCGCGCAAGCCGCGCTCACTGGATTTTGCCCTGCTGGGGCTGGTGTGCGGGCTGGGCATGCTGGCCAAGTACAGCTTCGCGATGGTGGCGGTGGCCATGCTGGTGGCGGCGCTGTCGGTTCGCACGACACGCAGCGCCCTGCTGTCCCGTGGCTGGTGGTGGGCTCCGTTCATCGGGCTGCTGGTGGTGCTGCCACATGCGGTTTGGCTGTTTTCGCACCTGCATGAGGCCACCGCCGAAACCATCGGAAAAATGAACATCCTGCCGGAAGTTGGCCGGGCCCAAGGCTTTTTGAGCCTTATCGACGGTGTGGCAGCCTCGCTGCTGCTGTGGGTATTGATCGCGCTGTGGGCCTTTCGGGCGCACTGGTGGCGCACACCCGTTGCGCCCGCCTCCCCTGCAATCCATCAAATGCTGCTGCGCTTTCTGATGCTGGTCATGCTGGCGCTGGCGGGCATGGTGCTGTTTGCGGGTGTCACGAGTTTCAAAGGCCGCTGGATACTGCCGCTGCTGTGCGTGGCGCCCCTGGCCGCGTTTGCAGCGCGGCCCCGGCTGCAGCAAGATCCGCGTGGTGGACGCTATTCGGTTGCGATCTTCGGCATAGCGGTCATCCTCCTCGTTGCGGCCGGCGTGCGCCCTTGGTTCAGCGGGCTACGCGGCCAAGTGGATGAGCTCAACCACCCCACCGTCGAGTTAGCCCAGGAACTGCGCAAGGCAGGCTACGACGGGCTGGGCACGATCGTGGCGTCGGACCACATGTTGGCGGGCATGCTGCGCGTGCGCTTTCCCCAGGCCTTGGTGGATACCTGCATATCCGCCAAGAACGGCCTCCCGCAATGCGTGGCGGACCATGCCGAACGCAGCAGGCAGGCCGGCAAGGGGCTGCTGCTGGTCTCGCGCGCAGACCGCATCGTTCCCGACTGGTGGGAGCAGGCACTTTCGCGCGTTGCACCGCAACCGGTGCGCTTTATCGACCTGCCCTTTCGCATGGTGCGCGAGGGCACCCCTGCGGCGCACTACGGCTACGTCTGGTACACCCCGGCACAACGGCCTTGAGCACCGCACGGGGATAGGCGCACACGGGGATGGTCAGGGGGCGGCCACCGCCAACCCCGCTGCGACGCCGCCAAACAGATCGCCCTCGACCTGGGGCGTGTCAGGGAACGCCGCACGCAGCGCCTGGCGCAGCGGACGCAACGCCGACGACCCTCCGGTGAGGTAGATGGCCTGCAAATCATGAGGCGCCAGCCCGGCCTGCTGCAGGCACTCGCTGGCGCAGGCCACCACTTGGTGCAACGGCCCGGCAAGGTGGCGGGCCAGGCCTTCGGAGGTAACCAGCGCCCCCAGCCCCGGCTCGATCCAGTCCAGCGCCATCGGTGCATCCACGCCCCCCACCGACGCTGCGATCTTGGCCTGCTCCACCGTGTTGGCCAGGCGATGCCCCAGGCGCTGGTGCAGCACCGCCATCAGCCGATCGTGCAGCACCGGCTGCGCGTAGTCGGGTCGCAGGGCCTGTGCGTCGCGCAGCGCCCGTGGCGCATACAGCCACTGGATCAGGTGCCATGTCGCCAGATCAAAGAACACGCGGCTGGGCACCTCGCGCCCCGAAGGCCCGGTGTGGCCCAGGCCCAGCAGCGGCATCAGCAGCGCCAGGCTGAGGCGCCGATCAAAGTCGGTGCCTCCGACATGCACGCCTGTGGTGGCCAGAATGTCGCTGGCGCGATCAGGGCGGGCCCTGCGCTCCGGCCCCAGGCGCACCACGGTGAAATCAGAGGTGCCGCCGCCAATGTCCACCACCAGCACCAGCGATTCGCGCTCGATGCGCTGCTCATAGTCCAGCGCGGCGGCAATGGGCTCAAGCTGGAATGCGATGTTCACAAACCCCGCGTCCTGCGCCGCCTGGCGCAAGGCGTCCTCGGCCTGCTGGTCGCGCGCGGCATCACCATCCACAAAATGCACGGGGCGCCCCAGCAACACCCGCCCCGGCATGCCGCCCAGCGTGTCATGCGCCTGCTGGGCCAGCAGGCGCAGGAACAGGCTGATGATGTCCTGGTAGCTCACCAACGCGTTGTGCACGGCCGTCTTGTCCTGCAGCAGCGAACTGCCCAGCAGGCTTTTGAGCGAGCGCATGAGCCGCCCCTCGGTGCCGGCCAGATACTGCGCTACCGCGTCGCGCCCATAGTGGGTGCAATGGTCTTCGGCATTGAAAAACAGCGCCGTCGGCAAGGTGTTGTTCTCGCCCTCCAGGCGCAGCATGCGTGCAGGCGAATCCCCCTGACGCACGGCCATCGCCGAGTTGGAGGTGCCAAAGTCAATGCCCAGGGTGGTGTCCGTCAGAAATGCCATCGTGAAAAATAGGGGAGATAAGACCGGGGATAAGACCAGGAATAAGACCGGGACGACATGCCACACCGAAATATACGGCTCGACGAAACCATCAAGCATCGCCGCGGCACGGGAGCGCATCCACGCCTGTGCAGACAGGGCACGCCAATAGGAAAAGCCCTTGATTCTTTCAAATCAAGGGCTTTTGTTTGGTGGCCTGGGACTGGATCGAAAGATCCTTCGCAACCCGCGCCAGCACTAGCTTTTCCCTGACTGTCCTAGTTCCTGGGTACACCTCTGGGTACACCAGACCAGTAGCAGCGCTTCGATTCCGATTTGGAACCTGATCGCTGTTTCGAATTATCCCACTTCACAGGATTGAAGGCACTCCCTCAGGGCCGTTGCACTGCTGACGTGTCGCGCACAAACATTGGCAATCCCCGATATACGACATTCATACACCAAAGCAAGTATCTTGCAGAAACTGGATTTAGAATATATATTGGCATTTCCCGATAGAGAACATCGCATGGACTTCCCGATCCACCTGACCAGCCAGCTTCGCGAGCACCTGCGCGCGCTCAGGAAAGCGCGCGGCCTGACCCAGGCCGCGCTCGGGCGGCTGCTCGGCGTGGGACAGGCCCGCATCGCCGAGATCGAAAGCAACCCTGGCGCCGTGAGCGTCGACCAGTTAATGAAGGTGCTCTCGGCGCTGCGCGCGTCCCTGTTGTTGAGGGATGACGTGATCGACGTGACCGCGAATCAACCGGATGCGACCGCCTCGCCCCCCTCCCCTCCTGCGAGCAACCCCCGCAAGCCGGCCAAGCAACCGTCGGTCAACATCCCACCGACGGGTCAGTGGCGCATGCAGCCCTTGACTGGCAGCGGCCGGCACCAGGCGGCATCGGTTCTCGCAAGCCGCAGTGATGCGAAGACCCCATCGGACGCGCAAGCGCTGCGGGACGCGAACCCGAACTCGGATGTCACACCGACATCCAGGCGCAACTTCGTCATCCGGCCCAAGAAAGGCTCTTGGTAATGGTGGCGCTCAACGCGTGGATGAATGGCGAATTCGTCGGAGCCTGGCAGGTCAACCGCGGAGCTCACAGCTTTTCGTACGCCCCGTCATGGCTGGAGTCCGAGAAGTCCCGACCGCTGTCCCTGTCGCTACCGCTCACCCGTACCCTGGAGGTCAAGGGGGAGGTCGTTGCGAACTACTTCGACAATCTGCTGCCCGACAACGAGCGAATCCGCGAGCGCATCGGCCGGCGATTCAAGACCAGGACACTCGATGCCTTCGCCTTGCTGGAGGCCATTGGCCGTGACTGCGTCGGCGCAGTGCAGTTGCTTCCGGAAGGAACGACGCCTGACGGATGGAACCGCGTGGCATGCGAGCCCCTCACTGATGAGCAGGTCGCGGCCGCACTTCGCGCCGTGCCCGACGACCCGGTCGCGCACCACATCGACGAGGCTCCGCCGTTCCGAATTTCCCTGGCGGGAGCCCAGGAAAAGACCGCCTTCGTGCGGGTCAACGGGCAGTGGTGCAGCCCCGTCGGAGCCACTCCGAGCACCCACATCTTCAAGCTTCCGCTCGGCGTGATCGCCAACACGACCCGAGTGAACATGTTCGACTCCGTCGAGAACGAATGGCTTTGCGCGCAGATCATCCAGGCGCTCGGCCTGCCCATGGCACACACCGAGATGGCCACGTTCGGCGACCAGCGCGCCCTGATCGTGGAGCGCTTCGACCGCGAATGGATGGACGATGGAAAGTGGATCGCCCGACTTCCTCAGGAAGACTTCTGCCAGGCGCTGGGCCTGCCTCCGCGCCTGAAATACGAAGGCGATGGCGGACCATCCACCGCCGCAGGGCTCACGCTGCTGGCCGGGAGCGCGGATGCAGAGACGGACCGGATGGCCTTCCAACTCGTCCAGTTGGCCTTCTGGCTCATGGCGGCACCCGATGGCCACGCCAAGAACTTCTCGATCTTTCTGCGCCAAGGCAATGTCTATGAAATGACGCCTTTGTACGACGTCCTGTCCGTATGGCCCTACATGGGCAGGAGCCGGGGACAACTGCACATGCGAGACGTGCGCTTGGCGATGGCACTGCGTTCGAAGAACACGCACTACGAGATCCACACCATCCGTGCCCGCCACTGGCACGACCTGGCCATGAAGAACGGCGGCCCCCTGGTCTGGGAAGCGATGCTGGGCCTGGCCGATGGTGCCGCGCAGGCCCTCGACGCCGTCGAGGCGCAGTTGCCCCAGGGGTTTCCTGAACGCATCTGGGAGCCGATCTCGAAAGGCATGCGGAGCCAGGCGGAGAAGTTCCTCTCAGAGGCGGCCAACCTCTCCTGACGAGGACGCGGCGCTGCCGCCTTGATCTGAAGCTCGTTGAGTTGCCCCATGGTGCACCCAAAATCGACTGCGATTGAAAAGCAGTCTGGGGTACACCGTTGGGTACACGCAAGAACAGGACTTTATGGGATTCAGCGATACCGCTTGAGCCGCCTTTTTGATGCTAAGCACTTGATCCACAAGGACTTCTGAGCTGACTTTGGATCTACTGAGAAAGAAAGATGGTGGCCTGGGACGGAATCGAACCGCCGACACAAGGATTTTCAATCCTCTGCTCTACCGACTGAGCTACCGGGCCTGAGCCTCGAATTATAACCAGAATTTTGCACAAAGAAACCAACAGCACCAGATTAACCGCGTTTTCCTCGACCGAGATCTACGCCCAGTTGCCGCAGCTTGCGGTAGAGATGCGTGCGCTCCAGCCCGGTTTTTTCTGCGACGCGGGTCATCGAACCACCTTCACGGGCCAGATGGAATTCAAAGTAGGCTTTTTCAAAGCCATCCCGGGCTTCGCGCAAGGGGCGATCCAGATCGAACCCCTGGTGGGAATGGGGCTCGACCTCTCCATCCATCGCGGCGGCAATGATCGGCGCGGGCATAAAACCACCATCGGCGGGCATCGCTGCGGGCTGATGGGTGGCCACGGGGGCCGTCTGTTGGGCGGCTTTGCGCGCCAACCCCTGCTCCACCGCCTTGAGCAGTTTTTGCAGGGTGATGGGTTTTTCCAGAAACGAGAAGGCGCCGATCCGGGTGGCCTCCACAGCGGTGTCGATGGTGGCGTGTCCGCTCATCATGATGACGGGCATGGTGAGCATGCCGGCCGTGGCCCATTCTTTCAAGAGCGATACGCCATCGGTGTCCGGCATCCAGATGTCCAACAGCACCAGGTCGTACACACCCGTGGCACGCGCCGCGCGCGCCTGTGTCGCGTTCTCGGCAAGGTCTACGCTGTGCCCCTCGTCATTCAGAATTTCCGACAAGAGGTCACGAATGCCGAGTTCGTCATCAACCACCAGAATGTTTGCCATGTGTATGAAGCGCCTTGGATGCTGCAGTGGGTGTTGTTATGACGCCACCGATGGGTATGTGGCGAATGATAACGACACTTGCGCCCCCTGCACTACGCCGTCGTCAACCCGGTTTGACAGCTCAATGCGCGCGCCGTGCTCATCGGCGATCTTTTTCACCACGGCCAACCCCAATCCCGTGCCCCGGGGCTTGGTGGTCACATAGGGCTCAAACGCGCGCTGAAGGATGTGCGCGGGGAAGCCCGGGCCACTGTCGGCCACGGTCAGGCGTACGCGGCGCGATGACTCGCTCCAGCGCGTGCTGATGCGCACGGGCGGCAATGCGCTACCGTCCGCACGGGCCTGCTCTGTGGCGTCCTGGGCGTTTTGCAGCAGGTTGTGCACCACTTGGCGCAGTTGCTGGGCGTCGCCGGCAATCGGCAGGCAACGCGCGTCCAGCTCGGATTCCACGGGCACGGTGGCGTTTTCTGCCCCATACAGATAGAGCACATCAGTCACCAGCGCGTTGAGGTCCAGCGCCTGCAATTCAGCGGCGGGCAGGCGTGCATAGTCGCGGAACTCGTTGACGAGCCGCTTCATCGCATCGACCTGTTCGACGATTGTTCTGACCGACTTGGTCAGAATGGCCTGCTCCGGCGCCGGCAACTTGCCGGTGAGCTTCATTTCAAGGCGCTCGGCAGACAACTGGACGGGCGTGAGGGGGTTCTTGATTTCATGGGCCAGGCGCCGCGCCACCTCGCCCCAGGCCTGCGCCCGCTGGGCCGAAACAATTTCTGAAATGTCGTCAAAGACCAACAACCGCGATGCATCCGGAAGCTCGGCCCCCCGTATGACCAGGCTGGTTGCATGGTGCGCCGCTCCACTGGGGGAGCCATGCAGCTCAAAGGGCTGCTGCCAATGGTCCAGACCGTGGTGGTGCTGATCGCCCAGGAATTCGTCGAACTGCTTTTGCACTGCGGCGGCAAAAGCGGCCATGCCCGGGACCGCTGTGAGTGGCTTGCCCGCGTAGGCCGCCATGGGAGCGCGCAGGATGCGCGTGGCACCAGGGTTGAAGGACAGGATGAGGCCCTGCTGATCCAGCACCATCACGCCTGCCGTGAGGTTGTCCAAAATAGTCTGCAGCTTGGCCCGCGCAGCATCCACCTCGCCCATGCTCTGCTCCACCGCGCCCTGCGCGTCGGCAATCTGCTGGGTCATGGTGGCAAAGGAACGGGTGAGGCCGTCGAGTTCATCCTTGCCTTGCAAGGCGGCCTTGGGACGGAGATTGCCGGCCGCCACCTCCCGCACCCCTTCGGCCAGCACCAGCAGCGGCCGCACCAGCTGGTTGCCCAGCAACACTGCCAGCAAAACTGCGCCAAACACGGCCAAAAACAAGCCCAGCGTCAATGTGCCCACATACATGCGGCGCAGGCCCTCGCGGGCCAGTGCACGCTCCTGGTATTCCCGATTGGCCTCCTGCACCGCCAGGGCATTGGCCACCAGCGCCGGGGGCAATGGCATCGTGACCTGCAAAAACCGCGGCTCCAGCAGCAGCCCCACGCTGGGGCTGGCAACCAGGGCAAACACCTTCACCCTGGCGTTTTGCGTGACGGCAGGGTCGGCGAGGTCGTCCAGCCCCTCGATCTGGGCCAGGGTGCGCTGCTGGCGCACCATGCGCAGCTGGGCTGTGCCGGGGCGCTCCGGACTCAGGCTGAAACGCGACTGGCCGGCGCTGGCCACGGCATGGCCTGCGGCGTTCCACAGGACCACATCGGTGGCCGAAAGCTGGTCACGGATGCGCTCGAGCACCAGCCCGGCTGCGGCATCGGGAACCTGGGCCAGCTGCACACTGGCAGCCCGCGCCTTGTTGGCCATGTCTTCGGCCATGGAATCAAGGGACACGCGCGCCAGGTTCACCCCCGCCACCAGCGCGCCCTCCACCTTGACGTCAAACCAGCTTTCTATGGAGCGCGTAACAAATTGGTAGGACACCACATAAATCAGCAAACCGGGCAGCAGGCCGACCAGCGCAAAGATGGCGGCCAGCTTGACCAGCAGGCGGCTGCCAAAGCGCCCACGCCGCAGGCGCACAACCAGTCGCACGCCCACCCACGCCAGCACGGCCAACAGCAACACCGCCACCAGCACGTTGACCCCGAACAGCCACGCGTAGTTGCGCTCGTAAAGCGCCCGGTTGTTGGTGGCCAGCGTCAGCATGAAGAGCAGCACCATGCCGATGGCCGACATGATGGCGGCCCCGACACCGACGGTCCAGCGCACGGCGCGCGATTGCCGCGCCAGTGTCTGGGCCGTTGCTGGTTCGCCGGTGGGTTGACGCTTGCTCACCGCGCAGCCTCCGGCATCAGCCACTGGTTGCGCGTGACCGCGAGGCTCCAGCCCGCGCTGCCGACGGCACCAATCTGCAGCGGGCGGGGTAGCTGCGACATGTCCAGCCGGAACCGAAAGTTCACCTTGTGCACCGCATCTGCATCGATTTCATCGGCATTCGCGATCTTCCAGCGCGAAATTCGTTGCATGGCAGACACCGCATCGCGCAGGTCGTCAAAGTTCTGCCCCAGCACCACCCCCAGGCCGGTGTTGGAGATGGGTGAGGTCGACGTGCTCAGGCGCCAGCGGCGCGTCAGCGGCTGATAACTCAGGCGTAAATGGCGGGTGGCAGTGGCCACCTGGCGGTCTGACCAGTACCAGCGCTCCCGCAGCACTTGGGCTTCGGCCACAAAAAACATGGGAATGCCCTTGTAGAGAGCGTCTTCGGCCAGTTCGGGCAGTGCAAATTGCAAGGTGGCGCTCAGATACAGGCCGTCGTCGGCGCGCTCCAGGCGCAGATCCGCCACGTCGCTGGCAAGCGGTTGTGCCTGTGCACACACCGACACCGGCCAGGCCAGCACCAGCAGCCATGCAATCACCCACACGAAAACGGAGCGAACCATGCGGCGCTCACCCGGGTGCTTTATGCAACAGTGCGTAAAAAAATCCGTCATGCTCACCCGGTGCATTGTCCCGGACGGCGTCGCCATTGTTCACATCGCCCGGAATTAAATGCCCTGGCGATGGCAGCAACCGGGCATCGGTGTTGTTTGCAAGAAACGTTTGAATCTGCGCATCACCCTCGGCACGAAACACCGAGCAGGTGCAATACAGCAGCCGCCCCCCGGGCCGCACCAGCGGCCACAGGGCTGCCAGCAGGCGCGCCTGCTGGGCAGCCAGCTGGGCAATATCGGTTTCGCGGCGCAACCAGCGTACATCCGGATGGCGGCGAACGATGCCGGACGCGGTGCACGGGGCATCGAGCAAGATCGCATCGAACAGGTCGCCGGCGCAGGCCTGCTGCCACCAGTCCTGCGGCCGGCCTGCGTCGGCCACCAGCACCTGGGCGTGCAAACCGAGGCGCTCCAGGGTTTCGTGGATGCGCGCGCTGCGCACCGGGTCGACCTCCAGGGCAGTCACCTGTATGGCGCTGGAGGTGCCCGCGTATTCCAGCAGATGGACGGTCTTGCCGCCCGGCGCCGCGCAGGCATCCAGCACCCGCAGCGGCTGCGTGAGGTCGAGCCCCTGCAGCAACAGCGGTGCGGCCTGTTGCGCAGCCGCGTCCTGCACCGAAACCATTCCCTGGGCAAATCCCGGTAACTCCGTGACCGGCACGGGTTGCTGCAACATCAAGCCGCTTTCACCCACCACTGTCGAATCAATATTAATAGCAGCTAGCCCTTGCTGATATTGGGCTAGCGTGCCTTTTAATGCGTTAACCCGCAAAACCATGGGCGCATGGGCACTGTTGGCCTGCAGGATCTGCTCCCAGTGCGCAGGGTGGTCTTTTTGCAGCTTTTTCACCCACCACAGCGGGTGGTTCCAGCGCGCCACGGGGTCGGCATCCGTCGCCGCAACCAGGGCATCGCGCTCTCGCAGAAAACGGCGCAGGCAGGCATTGATGAACGACGCCTGCGCACGCATGGCAGCGCTGCGCTTGGCCGCCTCGACCGCTTGGTTGACCAGGGTAAATGGCTCGTAAGGCGCCGTTTGTGGCTGCCACGCCAGCGCCAGTGCCGTGCACAACAGCGCATCCGCAGCGGGCGGCGGCGTGCGCGACACCAGCTTGCGCCGCAGCGCCTCGGCGCGGCCCAGCGAGCGCAACACCTGAAACAGCAGCGCCTGCACCCCCGGCCGCAAGCCGGCATCGACGGCGGCCAGCGCCGCCGTGCCCGACTGCCCGGCGCGAATGGCCTGCAACGCCGCAGCAACGCCTGTGAGCTGCTGCCACAGCGCAATCCCGGCTGTCTTGTGCGAATCCGCGCTGCGCTCTGTGGGCATGGAAGCGCGGCTGCCTGCTGCGGCCGCAGGGGACGGCGTGCGGGATGGTGGTTGGGGTGAACCGGCTCGTGTCATGAATTGCCTTCTCGCGCGATGGACAGCGCACGCGCTGGTGTGAAACCGAAGACCCAGGCCACCGCTGCTGCCGGAAACTGCCTGATCGCGGCGTTGTATTGGAGAACCGCTTCATTGAAGAGCTGGGCAGCCTGTTCATTGTGTTTGTGCAAGTCGTCCCAGCGCGCGCGCCAGGGCGCCATCTTGCGAATGGCGTCATCGGTGTCGCCACCCGGTTGAAGGTTCAGCCACACGGCATCCAGAACCGCGCACGCAGCGGACAGTGCTGCCACGGCGTCACCCTGCAGCGGGCGGGCCCGCGCCACTGCCAGCGACGCCGTCAATTGCGTGGTGGACCCGTGCAGGGTGCTGCGCGCGTCGCGGTCCAGTGCGCCAGCGGTAACCTGCGCAGCGTCAAATTCGCCCAGCATGGCAAGCCATCGGATCAGATGGGCGTCCAGACTGCCAAATGCCTGAACCACGGCCGAGCGCAGCCGCACCAGGCGGTTGTAGGCACCGACGGCCCAAAAGAGAGCGATCGCAATGGCTATCCAGATGAGCGGCGATGACCACATGGGCAAATACCGATGCCGCATGATGCATGCGGCCCGGTCCGTGAGAATTCCAGAAAAAACGCTCCCGGCCTGTCGGGAGACAGGGCGGGAGCGCATCAGTGACGGCCCGAGGGCTTAATCGGCAGCTGCGTCGGGTGCAGCGCCTTCCGTCACGGGAGCTTCTGCGGAGGCTTCCATTTCAGCGGCTTCCGCTTCGGCAATGGCGCGGCGCTCGGCGTCGTCCATGGCGTCCTTGGCCTTGCGCGCCTGGTGGTACGCCATGCCGGTGCCGGCAGGAATCAGACGCCCCACGATCACGTTTTCCTTCAGACCACGCAACTCGTCGCGCTTGCCCATGATGGCCGCCTCGGTGAGCACGCGGGTCGTTTCCTGGAAGGACGCCGCCGAGATGAACGAGTCGGTCGACAGCGATGCCTTCGTAATACCCAAGAGCAGATTGCTGTAGGTCGCAGGGATCTTGCCCGCGGCCTGCAGTGCATCGTTGGTGTTGAGGATCTCGGAGCGCTCGACCTGCTCGCCACCAATGTAGCTGGACTCGCCGATGTTCTCGACCACCACGCGGCGCAGCATCTGACGAACGATCACCTCGATGTGCTTGTCGTTGATCTTCACACCCTGCAAGCGGTACACGTCCTGCACCTCATCGACGATGTAGCGCGACAGTTCTTCGATGCCCAGCAGACGCAGGATATCTTGCGGGTCGGCCGGGCCGTCCACAATCGATTCGCCCTTGTTCACCACCTGGCCTTCGTGCACCAGGATGTTCTTTTCCTTGGGCACGAGTTCTTCGAACACATGGCCTTCGGGATCGGTGATCTGCAGGCGGACCTTGCCCTTGGTTTCCTTGCCGAACGACACGGTGCCGGTCATCTCGGCCAGCGTGCCCTTGTCCTTGGGCGTGCGGGCTTCAAACAGCTCGGCCACGCGGGGCAGACCGCCGGTAATGTCGCGGGTCTTCTGGCCTTCGACCGGAATACGCGCCAGCACTTCTCCGGGGCCCACGTCCTGGCCGTCGCGCACCTGGATCAGCGCGCCGACCTGGAAGCCGATGGTCACCGAGTGGTCGGTGCCAGGGATCTTCACTTCGTTGCCTTGCGCGTCGATCAGCTTCACCTGAGGGCGCACGACCTTGGCAGCGCCGCGGCGCTTCGGATCGATCACCACCAGCGTGGACAGGCCCGTCACGTCATCGACCTGCTTGGCGACGGTGAGGCCTTCTTCGACGTTCTCGAACTTGGTCTGACCGGCGAACTCGGTGATGATGGGGCGCGTCAGCGGATCCCAGTTGGCGAGGATGGTGCCAGCCTTGATGGTCTGGTCGGCCTTGACCGTCAGCGTTGCACCGTAAGGCACCTTGTGGCGTTCGCGCTCGCGGCCATGCTCGTCGTGGATGATGATTTCACCCGAACGCGCAATCACCACCAGCTCACCCTTGGTGTTGCTCACGTAGCGCATCGTGGCGTTGAAGCCGATCACGCCGTTGGACTTGGCTTCCACGCTCGATGCGATGGCAGCGCGCGATGCGGCACCACCGATGTGGAACGTGCGCATGGTCAGCTGCGTGCCGGGTTCACCGATGGACTGGGCAGCAATCACACCCACGGCTTCGCCGAGGTTGATCAGGCCGCCACGGCCCAAGTCGCGGCCGTAGCACTTGGCGCACAGGCCGTAGCGGGTTTCGCAGGTCAGTGCCGTGCGAACCTTCACTTCGTCCACGCCAGCCGCTTCGAGTTCTTCGATGAGGTCTTCGTCGAGCATGACACCCGCTGAGACCAGCACCGAGCGGTTCTCGGGGTGCAGCACGTCTTCAGCCGCCGTGCGGCCCAGGATACGGTCGCGCAGCGATTCGATCACTTCACCGCCTTCGACGATGGCGCGCATCAGCGAACCATTGGAAGTGCCGCAATCTTCTTCGGTCACCACCAGATCCTGCGTCACGTCCACCAGACGGCGGGTCAGATAACCCGAGTTGGCGGTCTTCAGCGCCGTGTCGGCCAGACCCTTACGGGCACCGTGGGTGGAGATGAAGTACTCCAGCACGTTCAGACCTTCGCGGAAGTTCGCGGTAATGGGCGTCTCGATGATCGAGCCGTCCGGCTTGGCCATCAGACCCCGCATACCAGCCACCTGGCGGATCTGGGCAGCAGAACCGCGGGCACCGGAGTCGGCCATCATGTAGATGGAGTTGAACGACTCCTGGTCCACTTCGTTGCCGTGGCGGTCCATGACCTTCTGCTTGGACAGCTGGGCCATCATCACCTTGGACACTTCGTCGCCGGCCTTGCCCCAGATATCCACCACCTTGTTGTAGCGCTCGCCAGCGGTGACCAGACCGGACACGTATTGCTGCTCGATCTCTTTGACTTCCTTCTCGGAGCGCTCAATGATGCCGGCCTTTTGCGGAGGCACCAGCATGTCGTCGATGGCAATGGAGATACCGGCGCGCGTAGCCAGGCGGAACCCGTTTTGCAGCAGCTTGTCGGCAAACACCACGGTTTCCTTCAGGCCGCACTTGCGGAAGCTCACGTTGATGAGCTTGGAGATTTCCTTCTTCTTGAGCGCCTTGTTCATGTTGGAGAACGGCAGGCCCTTGGGAAGGATTTCAGACAACAGTGCGCGGCCCGCGGTGGTTTCCACCAACGAGGTCGACGGCACGAATTCGCCGGTTTCCTTGGTCTTCGTCCACTCGGTCATGCGCACCGTGATCTTGGCTGCCAGCTCCACTTCGCCAGCGTCGAGCGCACGCTGCACTTCACCGGTGTCGGCAAACACCAGGCCTTCGCCCTTGCCGTTGATGCGGTCACGGGTGGCGTAGTACAGGCCCAGCACCACGTCCTGCGAAGGCACGATGGAGGGTTCGCCCGAAGCGGGGAACAGCACGTTGTTGGAGGCCAGCATCAGCGTGCGGGCTTCCATCTGCGCTTCCACCGACAGCGGCACGTGCACAGCCATCTGGTCACCGTCGAAGTCGGCGTTGAAGGCCGCGCAGACGAGGGGGTGCAGCTGGATGGCCTTGCCTTCGATCAGGATGGGCTCAAAGGCCTGGATGCCCAGGCGGTGCAGCGTAGGCGCACGGTTGAGCATCACGGGGTGTTCCTTGATGACCTCTTCCAAAATGTCCCACACCACCGGCGTGCCGGATTCGACTTCCTTCTTGGCGGCCTTGATCGTCGTCGCGATGCCCATGGCTTCCAGGCGCGAGAAGATGAAAGGCTTGAACAGCTCCAGAGCCATCAGCTTGGGCAGGCCGCACTGGTGCAGCTTGAGCGTTGGGCCCACGGTAATCACGGAACGACCGGAGTAGTCCACGCGCTTACCCAGCAAGTTCTGGCGGAAACGACCCGACTTGCCCTTGATCATGTCGGCCAGCGACTTCAGGGCACGCTTGTTGGCGCCCGTCATGGCCTTGCCACGGCGGCCGTTGTCCAGCAATGAATCGACGGCTTCCTGCAGCATCCGCTTTTCGTTGCGGGCGATAATTTCAGGGGCCTTCAGCTCCAGCAAACGGCGCAGACGCGAGTTGCGGTTGATGACGCGGCGGTACAAGTCGTTCAGGTCCGACGTGGCGAAGCGGCCGCCGTCCAGCGGCACCAGCGGACGCAGGTCCGGTGGCAACACGGGGAGCACTTCCAGCACCATCCACTCGGGCTTGATGCCCGACTTCTTGAAGGCTTCGAGCACCTTCAGGCGCTTGGCGTTCTTCTTGACCTTGACTTCGGAGCCGGTCAGGTCGCCGCGCAGGCGTTCGATCGACAGGTCGATGTCGATGGATTCGAGCAGGTCCTTGATGCCTTCCGCGCCCATCTTGGCGATGAATTCATCGCCGTATTCCTTGCGCTTGGCGTCGTAGTCGTCCTCCGACATGATGCTGAACTTCTTCAGCGGGGTCATGCCGGGGTCGGTCACCACGTAGGCTTCAAAGTACAGCACGCGTTCGATGTCGCGCAGCGTCATGTCGAGCACCAGGCCCAGGCGCGAAGGCAGCGACTTCAGGAACCAGATGTGCGCGCAAGGTGCGGCCAGGTCGATGTGGCCCATGCGCTCGCGGCGCACCTTGGTCTGGGTGACTTCCACGCCGCACTTTTCGCAGATCACACCGCGGTGCTTGAGGCGCTTGTACTTGCCGCACAGGCATTCGTAGTCCTTGATGGGACCAAAAATCTTGGCGCAGAACAGGCCGTCGCGCTCGGGCTTGAACGTGCGGTAGTTGATGGTTTCAGGCTTCTTCACTTCACCGAACGACCACGAACGGATCTTTTCGGGCGAAGCCATGCCGATACGGATGGCATCGAAGTGCTCATCCGGCGTGAATTGCTTGAACAGGTCGAGTAGCGATTTCATGTGACTCTTTCCTTTTCGTCAAAAATCATAGCTACCAGCGCTTGATACACAGGGCTTTGCGCTTCAAAACACACGCAAAGCCTTTACCAATCAGCGCTAGCAGCTCACTTTTTTAATAATTCCGATCCTGTTCAGGAGCGTTCGAGTTCGATGTCCAGGCCCAGGGAACGAATTTCCTTGACCAGCACATTGAACGATTCCGGCATGCCGGCTTCGATGGCGTGTTCGCCCTTGACGATGGATTCGTACACCTTGGTACGGCCCACCACGTCGTCGGACTTCACGGTCAGCATTTCCTGCAGCACGTAGGCGGCGCCATAAGCTTCCAGCGCCCACACTTCCATTTCCCCGAAGCGCTGGCCACCAAACTGGGCCTTGCCGCCCAGCGGCTGTTGCGTGACGAGCGAGTACGGACCGGTCGAGCGGGCGTGCATCTTGTCGTCCACCAGGTGGTGCAGCTTCAGGTAGTGCATGTAGCCGATGGTGGTGGGACGCTCGAAGCGATCACCCGTGCGGCCGTCAAACAGATAGGCCTGGGTGCGCTCGGGGGTCAACCCCTTGCGCTCGGCCAGATCGTCAGGATAGGCCAGCTTCAGCATGGCCTTGATTTCGTCTTCCGACGCACCGTCGAACACCGGCGTGGCATAGGGCACGCCATTGGTCAGGTTCTCTGCCATGGCGACCAGCTCATCGTCGCTCAGTTGCGACAAGTCTTCGGTACGACCACGCGAGTTGTAGACCTCTTCGAGGAACTTGCGCAGTTCAGACGCCTTGGCTTCCTGCTGCAGCATGTCGCCAATGCGCTGGCCAATGCCCTTGCCGGCCCAGCCCAGGTGAACCTCAAGAACCTGACCGATGTTCATCCGCGAAGGCACGCCCAGCGGGTTCAGCACGATGTCGGCAGGGGTGCCGTCGGCCATGTAAGGCATGTCTTCGACCGGAACGATCTTCGACACCACACCCTTGTTACCGTGGCGGCCGGCCATCTTGTCACCCGGCTGCAGGCGGCGCTTGACAGCCAGGTACACCTTGACCATCTTGAGCACGCCCGCGGGCAGCTCGTCGCCCTGCGTGAGCTTCTTGCGCTTTTCTTCGAAAGCCAGGTCGAAGCTGTGGCGTGTCTGCTCCAGCGAATTCTTGATGGATTCGAGCTGCGTGGCGACTTCGTCTTCTGCAGGACGGATGTCGAACCAGTGGAACTTCTCGACCGAGGCCAGGTAGGCCTTGTCGATCTTCGTGCCCTTGGCCAGCTTCTGCGGGCCGCCATTGGCGACGCGGCCGGTCAGCAGCTTCTCGATACGATCGAAGGCGTCGGCCTCGACGATGCGCAGCTGGTCGTTCAGGTCCAGGCGGAAGCGCTTGAGTTCATCGTCGATGATCTGCTGGGCGCGCTTGTCGCGCTGGATGCCTTCGCGGGTGAACACCTGCACGTCGATCACCACGCCCTGCGAGCCCTGGTCCACGCGCAGCGAGGTGTCCTTCACGTCGGACGCCTTCTCGCCGAAGATGGCACGCAGCAGCTTTTCTTCGGGGGTCAGCGTGGTCTCGCCCTTGGGCGTGACCTTGCCGACCAGCGTGTCGCCAGGCTGCACTTCGGCACCCACGTAAATGATGCCGGACTCGTCCAGGCGGTTCAGTTGCTGTTCCGACAGGTTCGGAATATCGCGCGTGATTTCTTCGGCACCCAGCTTGGTGTCGCGGGCCATGACCACGAGTTCTTCGATATGGATCGAGGTGTAGCGGTCTTCGGCCACCACGCGCTCAGAGATCAAGATCGAGTCTTCGAAGTTGTAGCCGTTCCAGGGCATGAACGCGATCAGCATGTTCTGGCCGATGGCGATTTCGCCGAAGTCCGTCGATGCGCCGTCGGCGATCACGTCACCCTTGACCAGCATGTCGCCCTTCTTGACGATGGGGCGCTGGTGGATGTTGGTGTTCTGGTTGGAACGCTGGTACTTGATGAGGTTGTAGATGTCCACACCCACTTCGCCAGCAAGGGCTTCAGCGTCGTTCACGCGCACCACGATGCGGGTCGCGTCCACGTAGTCCACCACGCCGCCACGGTTGGCCGTGACCACGGTGCCGGAGTCAACGGCGGCCACACGCTCGATGCCCGTGCCCACCAGAGGCTTCTCGGGACGCAGCACGGGCACGGCCTGGCGCGACATGTTGGCGCCCATCAGTGCGCGGTTCGCGTCGTCGTGCTCCAGGAACGGAACCAGCGAGGCAGCCACCGACACGATCTGTGCAGGCGACACATCCATGTATTGCACGCGGTCCGCGCCGCACAGGATGGATTCACCCTTTTCACGGGCAGACACCAGGTCACCCGACAGGCGGCCGTCCTTGTCGAGCACGGCGTTGGCCTGCGCGATCACGTACTTGCCTTCTTCGATGGCCGAGAGGTAGTCGATGTCGTTGGTGACCTTGCCATCGACCACGCGGCGGTACGGGGTCTCGATGAAACCGTACTCGTTCAGACGGGCATACAGAGCCAGCGAGTTGATCAGGCCGATGTTCGGGCCTTCAGGCGTTTCGATAGGGCAGACGCGGCCGTAATGGGTCACGTGCACGTCACGCACTTCGAAGCCAGCGCGCTCGCGGGTCAGACCGCCCGGGCCCAGTGCGGAGACGCGGCGCTTGTGCGTGATTTCGGCCAGCGGGTTGGTCTGGTCCATGAACTGCGACAGCTGCGACGCACCGAAGAACTCCTTCAACGCAGCCGAGATCGGCTTGCTGTTGATCAGGTCGTGGGGCATGAGCGGTTCTTGCTCAGCCTGGCCCAGACGTTCCTTCACGGCCTTTTCGATACGTGCCAGGCCGGTGCGGTACTGGTTTTCAGCCAGTTCGCCCACGCAACGCACGCGGCGGTTGCCCAGGTGGTCGATGTCGTCAACTTCGCCGCGGCCATTGCGCAGGTCCACCAGGATCTTGACCACGGCCAGGATGTCTTCGTTGGACAGCACCATGGGACCGGTGGATTCGTCACGACCGATCTTGGCGTTGAACTTCATACGCCCAACACGCGACAGGTCGTACGTGTCGGGGTTGTAGAACAGGCGCTGGAACAGGGCCTGCACAGCGTCTTCGGTCGGTGGCTCGCCAGGGCGCATCATGCGGTAGATGGCCACGCGGGCGGCAAACTCATCCACGGTTTCATCGATGCGCAGGGTCTGCGAGATGTAGGCGCCTTGGTCCAGTTCGTTCGTATAGATGACCTGCAGGTCTTGCACCCCTGCGGAACGCATCTTCTTGAGCAGCGCTTCGGTCAGTTCTTCGTTGGCCTTGGCGATGATTTCACCGGTGTCGGCGTCCACAATATTGCGGGCTACAACGCGACCAATCAGGAAATCTTCGGGCACGCTGATGTGCGTGGTGCCGGATTGCTCCAGTTCGCGAGTGTGGCGTGCCGTCACACGCTTGTCCTTGGCCACAACGACCTTGCCGGACTTGTCGGTGATATCAAAACGCGCGACTTCGCCACGCAGACGCTCAGGCACAAACTCCATCTGTGCGCCGCTGTCCATCAGGCGGAAATTGTCGTTGACGAAGAAGTTCGCCAGGATCGACTCGGGATTCAGACCGATGGCCTTGAGCAGGATCGTGACCGGCATCTTGCGGCGACGGTCCACGCGGAAGTACAGGATGTCCTTGGGATCGAATTCGAAGTCGAGCCAGGAGCCACGGTAAGGAATGATGCGAGCGGAGAAGAGCAACTTGCCCGAGCTGTGGGTCTTGCCCTTGTCATGCTCGAAAAACACGCCAGGCGAACGGTGCAGCTGCGAGACGATCACACGCTCGGTGCCGTTGATGATGAACGAGCCCTTGTCGGTCATGAGCGGCACTTCGCCCATGTAGACCTCTTGCTCCTTCACTTCCTTGACCACCTTGGACTGCGAGGTCGAAGACTCGCGGTCATAAATGATCAATTGCACCCTGGCCCGCACGGCCGACGCAAAGGTCAGACCACGCGTCTGGCATTCGCGCACGTCAAATGCGGGCTTGGCCAGGTTGTATTCGATGAACTTCATCTCCACAAAACCGTTGTGGGAGACGATAGGAAAGGCGGCGTCGAATGCAGCCTGAAGGCCTTCGATGGTTCTTTTCTGAGGTGCTTTATCAGCCTGCAGGAAAGCAGTGTATGCGTCCTTCTGCATCTGCAGCAGATAAGGAACTTCGAGCACGCTATCGCGGGTGCCGAAACTTTTGCGAATTCGCTTGCGTTCGGTATAGGAATAGGCCATGAGATCTCCGGGCAAAGACATGAGTCCTGGGTCTTCGACGACTGACCCGCAAGGAAATGTGTCCTTACGGGCTTGGCGGTTGGCCACTACCAACCATGGCGGACGGTGATGCGTTGCACATCACCCGAACCAAGGCGCCTTCTGCTGTCGGGGTTGTCAGAAGACACTCGAAAGCCCCATTGATAAGGGGCCTTTCGGGTGCACTCTGAAAGCACCAAAGGCTGGAGGCCCTTTGAGGAACACTCCAGCCCTTGAGCAAGACCGAATTACTTGAGTTCGGCCTTGGCGCCGGCTTCCACCAGCTTCTTGACAGCTGCTTCGGCGTCGGCCTTGGCAATAGCTTCCTTGACGTTCTTCGGAGCGCCATCCACCAGGTCCTTGGCTTCCTTGAGGCCCAGGCCGGTGATTTCGCGCACTGCCTTGATGACGGACACCTTGTTGGCGCCAGCCTCGAGCAGCACCACGTTGAACTCCGTCTTTTCTTCAGCAGCAGCTGCGGCACCGCCGCCAGCAGCAGCAGGAGCAGCCATAGCAGCAGCGCTCACGCCAAACTTCTCTTCAATGGCCTTCACCAGGTCATTGAGTTCCAGAACCGTCATGCTGTCCAGCGCGGTCAAAAATGCGTCTTTATCGAATGCCATTTTTATTTCCTAACAATTTTGTTGGTTATCTATCGGGCAATCAAGCCGCGACAGGTTCGGCGGCCGTTTCGGCAGCGCCTTCGCCTTTTTTCGCCGCCAGTGCGCCCAGCACAACGGCCGTACGCGACATGGGGGACATAAGCAAGCCACAAATCTGAGCCAACAGCACTTCCTTGGAAGGAATGTTGGCCAGTTGCTTAACGCCGTTGACATCCAGGGCTTTGCCACCGAAAGCGCCACCGCGAATCACCAACTTGTCGTTGGTTTTCGCGAAATCGGCCACCACCTTGGCGGCGGCCACAGCGTCTTCGGAGAAACCGTAGATCAGCGGACCGGTCATCTGGTCTGCCACCACGTCAAATGCGCTGCCAGCCACAGCACGGCGAGCCAGGGTGTTCTTCAGAACACTCAGGGTCACGCCCTTGCTGCGAGCATCAACACGCAGTTTGGTCATGTCGGCGACCGTGATGCCACGGTATTCCGCGATCACAAGCGTTTGAGCTTTAGCGGCGAGGCTGGTCACTTCACTGATGACCGCTTCTTTCTCACTGCGATTAAGACTCAAGGTCTACTCCTTAAAATGCGCACTCGGCAGGTGCCTTGCACGCGCTCTTGTTGCAGCGACCAACTGTTCAGGAAAATATTCCATCTGCAGCGGGATCGCCATCTGCGTTGGCCCCAAAGGGTTTAAGTGCGAACATCCTGCACACCAACGGTCTTGGATGGCCCGAAAACGCCAGAGCGCTTTCAGCCCACCACATCAAGCCTTTTGACGGGCCTGAAGATTTCTTGCAATTACGCTGCGATGGACTGTGTATCCACGCGGACACCCAGGCCCATCGTCGACGAAACAGCGACCTTGCGCAGGTACAAACCCTTGCTCGAGGCAGGCTTGGCCTTGTTCAGCGCATCGATCAATGCAGTCAGGTTGCCCTGCAGCTTGTCGTTGTCGAACGAACGGCGACCAATCGTGCCATGCACGATGCCGGCCTTGTCGACACGGAATTGCACCTGGCCCGCCTTGGCATTCTTGACTGCGGTTGCGACATCAGGCGTCACGGTACCCACCTTAGGGTTAGGCATCAGGCCACGCGGACCCAGAATCTGCCCCAGGGTACCGACCACGCGCATGGCGTCAGGAGCGGCGATCACCACATCGAAAGGCATGTCACCAGCCTTCACCATAGCGGCGAGGTCGTCCATGCCCACAATGTCAGCACCAGCAGCCTTGGCTTCTTCCGCTTTGGCACCTTGTGCAAACACTGCTACGCGGGTGGTCTTGCCGGTCCCGTTGGGCAGCACCACGGCGCCGCGCACAACCTGGTCGGACTTCTTGGCATCGATGCCCAGCTGCACAGCCACGTCAATGGATTCGTCAAACTTGGCCGTTGCCGCATCCTTGACGATTGCAATGGCTTCAGCGAATGCGTACAGCTTGGTGCTGTCCACTTTGCCCTGCAGCGCCTTTTGTTTCTTTGTCAGCTTGGCCATTTACAACCCCTCCACCGTCACGCCCATGGAGCGCGCAGAGCCAGCCAGCGTGCGGACAGCAGCGTCCACATTGGCGGCATTCATGTCCTTGAACTTGGTCTTGGCGATTTCCTCGAGCTGAGCACGAGTAATCTTGCCAACCTTGGTGCTCAGTGCATTGGGCGAGCCTTTTTCCAGCTTGATCGCCTTCTTGATCAAAACCGTCGCAGGCGGCGTCTTGATGATGAAGGTAAAGCTCTTGTCTGCAAACGCCGTGATTACCACAGGCAGTGGCAGACCGGGCTCAACACCTTGGGTCTGCGCATTGAATGCCTTGCAGAACTCCATAATGTTAAGGCCACGCTGACCGAGCGCAGGGCCGATCGGTGGGGATGGGTTAGCCTTACCAGCTGGCACTTGCAGCTTGATAAAACCGACGATTTTTTTCGCCATGCTTTACTCCTTGCGGGTGATAACGCCAGACTTGCTAATGCAAGCAACGGCTCCCCGGGGTTAACGACTCACTCACTGCATTCGCACCGAGTCGAAAAGTGCGATGCCCAAAATTCTTCGGATCAGGGCTTTTTATCGAAAGACTTAGGTCTTTTCGACTTGACCAAACTCCAGCTCCACCGGCGTGGAGCGACCAAAAATCATCACGGAAACACGCACGCGGCTCTTTTCGTAATTCACCTCTTCCACCGATCCATTGAAATCCGTGAAAGGGCCTTCCTTAACCCGCACCAACTCGCCGACCATGAATTCAACCTTGTGCCGGGGCTTGTCAGTGCCTTCCTGCATCTGACTGACGATCTTCTGCACTTCTTCTTCAGAAATGGGCGCCGGGCGGTTCTTCGCACCACCCACAAATCCCGTGACTTTGTTGGTGTGCTTGACCAGATGCCACGTATCGTCATCCATGACCATCTCGACGAACACATAGCCAGGAAACAAACGGCGCTCCGTTGTTTTACGCTGGCCGTTCTTCATCTCGACCACTTCTTCGGTCGGCACCAGAATACGGCCGAATTTATCCTGCATGCCGGAGCGGGCAATGCGCTCAAGGATGTTGCGCTCCACCGCTTTTTCCATGCCCGAATATGCATGGACGATATACCAGCGCAGATCAGGATTGGAAGATGCAGAGCCACCAGAGGCATCCACCCCAGTCAAATCCACAACGCTTGTCATGATTTTCTCCAACCCAGAATCAAGTCATACAAAACCCACTCAAGAGTCTTGTCGGTAAACCACAAAAACAACGCCATGATCACGACAAATGCAAACACATAGGCAGTCATCTGCAATGTTTCCTTGCGCGTAGGCCATACCACCTTTTTGACCTCACGCCAGGCATCATGCGCAAAGGCAACCAACTGACGTCCAGATTCGGAAGCCAGAAAGACAGCCGCCGCAGCGACGAGACCCACCAGCAATGCCGCCCATTGAACAACGACCCCCTGCTTGCCCAGCAAATAAAAACCCGCAACAGAAGCTATCACCAATGCCACCGCTGCGGCGAGCTTGGCCTTGTCCGCCCCCGTATTGACGGTTTCAACTTGTGTAGTGGCCATGTCTAAATTTCCTACTTCAATTTCCGGCATCTCCCAAGACACCGAAGCCCGCCAATGCTTGGCGGGCTTGTTTAGACCACATTCAAGTGGCAGGGGCAGTAGGAATCGAACCTACAACCTTCGGTTTTGGAGACCGACGCTCTGCCAATTGAGCTATACCCCTATGAACACGCTNGGTACGGCCGCCTTCGCGGATAGCGAAGCGCAGACCTTCTTCCATGGCGATGGGGTTGATCAGCTTCACAGTGATCGACACGTTGTCGCCAGGCATGACCATTTCCTTGTCGGCTGGCAGCTCGATGGCGCCGGTCACGTCGGTCGTGCGGAAGTAGAACTGAGGACGGTAGTTGTTGAAGAAGGGCGTGTGGCGGCCGCCTTCGTCCTTGCTCAGCACATACACTTCAGCGGTGAAGTGGGTGTGGGGCTTGATCGAGCCGGGCTTGCACAGCACTTGGCCGCGTTCCACGTCTTCGCGCTTGGTGCCGCGCAGCAGCAGGCCGAC
>NZ_JAGKSE010000014.1:0-69108 GCF_017939685.1 Acidovorax sp. JG5 | reverse complement strand
TTTCATCCCCCGAGGCGGGTTTCTGCCGCCCAGACTCCTAGCTTAAGACCGATCAGGGCTTCCAGATCGCGCTCCAGGTTCGGGCTTTGCCAGTGAAAATCGTATCCTCCGGGCAATTCGTTCAATCGGCGGGCACATCGCTCCGTGTCACTCCAGAACTTTCGACTGCGGTCCTTGAGTTCATCCCACATGTCCCGGTTGCCGCTCTGGCGCCGCACGAGATAGGTTTTCATCGGGGCACCCGCCTGCAAATGTGGAATGTACTTCCCGATCGCAAAATGGGTGAAGAATCCAGACCATACGCCGACCTTCAACAATGCAGGCGCAACCCTGTCTAGGTACGCCTCTTCGACAGGGAAACAGAAACCGTCGGAAACATCCTGGGCGACCTGTGTGTAGCCTCGCATCCAGCCACGCAATCCAGGGGCGCGATGCAGCGGCACAATCCCGACAACACGTCCGTGATCTTCGATCACCACGACTTCAACCGGCCCCAAGACCCGGTGAGCGGTTTCGCAGAATTCAGGATGCATGAACAGTCTCGCTGACAAGGCATCCGCAGGAAGCAAATCGATCCATGCGGTCAATTCGCGCTCGCCCAACTGGTCGAAGCGTTTGCGGGATACCTGCAAGCCCATGCTAGATCACAGACCGGGGAAACAAATACAGGGCGAGCCTGGCAGGATCAATTCGTCCGTTTCTTGTGGTCCACGTATTTTCTGGTAGATGAATTCTCGGCAAATCGAACCGAAGGCGCTGAAGGCTTGACACATTCGCCAGGCAGGGATTGCTGTCAAACACAAGATCGAATCTGGCGTTTTTCAAGAGTTCGCGCGATGCATCGCTCTTGACGCCGTGCGGGTATGACAGCGACAGAACATCCAGGCCCAAGGCCCGCAGGCGGTCCCGGCATTCCGAGACTTCAGCCTCAGGATCATTGGCGTAGGCAATCGGAGAATGGGTGTGACCATGACCACCCAATTCGAATCCATTCTCCGTCCATCGACTGAGATCCTCCACGTTCATCATTTGCCGCTCGTCGATCTTTTCCAGAACCCGTGGATCCACCTCATGAATGACATGGCGTCTTTCGACCTCAGGCATGCCCGCCAATTTCGCTGCAACATGTTGGCTGAACCCTGGTTGAGTCATCGCATCCTCTGACATGCCAAGAGCGGTAAGCAGTTTTGGGGCTGTCGCCGGGTCTGCCAGAATGGCCCCCGCGGCATCCTGCCACCATCGGGGCTGATCAAGGTCAATCACCTCTGTCGCCAGAAACAACACCCCAGGAAGACTTCGCTTTTTCAGTTCTGGCATGGCGTATTCGACGGTGTCTCGCCAGCCGTCATCAAACGTAATCAACAGTGGGCAATCTGGTAGCCGTCCACGGCCGTCGATTACCGCCTTCACCTGGGCGAGGTCGACCACGTTGTAGTGGCGCGAGACAAAGTCCAACGTCTCTTGAAAGCCATCGAGACTGAAGGCGAACTCACGCTCGGATTGCGCCAGCGCGTCCGAACCGGCGGGCAACACGCGGTGAAACATCAGCACCGTGAGCGCGTGCTTGTTGCGGCGCCGGTGCCAAGCCCCCAGCGCACCAGACCTGTACAGCGTTGTCCGGATCACGTCCTTGATTGCTCTCGAAAGACTCATACAGCCACCTCCGGCACTTGCATCGGCTCCGTCATCAGGTTGCGCAACAGTTGGTAGGTCACGTGCCAATCTTGCTCGGCCCAAGGGGTGAAACGCGGGATCTGGAAGGGCGATGTGGACGCCCCGGCCACGCCCCAGTGGGTGGTGACAGCGTAGCGGTAGCCCGCGCGCTTCACGGCGTCCACATGCAGGCGCGAAAAGTCGGCATATGGCCGACCGTTGGGATAGGCGAAGCCATTCACCGCCCCGCCCACGATGGCCTGCAGCCGCTCACGGGCGCCACCAATTTCGCGCTCGACCTCCTCGGCATTGCAGTAGTCGAGGATGGGGTGCAGCGCGGTGTGTGCACCAATGCCAAAGCCTTGGCTGTGCAGATCGCGCAGCTGTGCCTCGGTCATCACCGGCACGTCGGCCGTCTGTACGCCGGCTTCGGCTTCGAGCTGCTTGAGGATCTGCTCGCGGCGGTAGAGCGTGAGGTACTTCAGTTCTTGTTCCAGCCTCTGCACCTGGCGCCGCCGGTCATCCACCGATGAGACGGCTTGCGCAGGCAGGAAGGGGATACCCAGGTCAAGCGTCGGCCCGGGCAAGCGGCGCACCGCCGCCAGGATACGCTCGTGCCATAGCGGCACCCCATCGAACTGGCCCGAGGTGATGAAGAAGGTGGCGTGCAGGTTGCGCTGGCGCAGAGCCGGGGCTGCGCCCGTCAGCCAGTCGGGGTAGCCATCGTCAAAGGTGATGCAGGCGGCGCGGCGCGGCAAGGTGTCGGTTTGCAGGCGGCCAATGGCCTCATCCAGCGGCAGCACCTGCAACTGAGAAAAAGTGTGATCCAGCAGATGCTCGAAGCGGACCATGCTCACGTCGGCCGGCACCAGCGGTTCGCATTGCTGCGGCACCTTGTGAAAGAGGAAGACCGACAGCTTGTCTTTGGACAGGGATTGCAGGAGGAGTCTGGAAATCACGCTGATCTCCCAGGGCCTGGTGCCGCCGCCTCGCCTGCAGGCACAAGGGCACGCGCCACATGCAAGCGCAGCAGCTCCATCAGCATCACAACCATGTAGATCACCTCCAGGTAACCCAGGCTGACCGAGGCGCCGCCCACCATATAGGCCAGCACCGCCAGCATGAGCATGTCGGCCATGTCGCGCGCCCATTGGTATGGTGCGCCCAGTTGGTCCGTCATGCGCTTGATGACCCGCCGGCCCCAGAGGGCCCGCAACAGGATAAACATATAAAGCCCCAAGCCCACGAAGCCCAGATCGCCCATCACTTCAAAGTAAATACTGTGCGCGGCCTTGGCGGAAAACTCCGGAATGGGCAGATTCAGGAATCCGAGTAGCCCCGGGGACATCTTGAAACTATCCCAGACGGTCTGGACCTGGACGGCATGAAACCCGCCACCAAAAATCGGGTTGTCCAAGGCGATCGCCGAACTGATTTTCCAGGCGATCACGCGGCCTATGAAGGAGCTGTCTTCGTCTGCCTCTTTGATGGTGGTCAGGCGGCTGGTGATGTCTTCGGGCGCAAACGCGAGGAAGGCAATGACAGCACCCGCCACCAGCACCAGCGCCATGCCTTTGCGCCGAGAGGTGAGGATGAGCCACAACCCCACCACTGACACGGCAATGAAGCCGGCCCGCGAACCACCGCCCAGAATGGCGAGCACCACCACGCAGAATGCGCCCAGGCAAACCAGGCGCATGAGGCGATTGGCAGTGTAGGTCTGCAGGTAAAAGAGCACCGGCAGTACCAGGGCCAGCGCGGTGGACAGGTGGTTGCGGTCGGCCAGCATGGTGCCTGCTGGGCCCATCATGTTGTGCCCGCCACCCGAGGCCACCGTCTTGAGGCCGTTGAGCACGCCGTGAATACCCAGGCCCAGCGCAATGACGATGAACATGGCATGGAAATGCACACGCTCACGCACGAAGAAGGGCATGACCAAACAGAACAGCAATCCTTTGATCAGGAACTCAAAGTACTGGTCGTTATAGGGATTGCCAGGGTAGGCCAGTAAAAAGGCCAGAGTGGCGTGGGCCGCCAGCAACAAGTAGAGCCACGTCACCTTGTTGGGCTGGTAGTCGCGCCAGGGCACCCGCCCGAGCGCCAGCAACACCAGGGTGAGCACAGCGCAAGCAAAGTTGACCCGGTTGCCCACCATCCAGCCGTAGAAGTATGTGGTCGGTGCGAGCAAACCTGTCCAGCCCCACAGCAGATAGGCATTGAAAGGACGCGCCAGCGCCAGCGGCAATACGGCCAGCAGCATCAGGGCAAAAGCCAAATCACGCATGGGATTTTTCGCCAATAAGTCGGGCCGGTGGCTCAGCGCTGACGGTCAGCGTCGTCATAGCGCAGAAAACCCAGGTCGGTGCTTTCCCCGCCCTTGCCGCGAAACAGCCGCCAGCACAGGTACAGCATGACGCCCATGTCGATCACCAGAATAAATGCTTCCATTGATGGTCTTCCCCAATCGCGTTCAGTCGGCAGAAATACGCCGGTTGATGATCTTCAGTTCGATGTCGGCGCCTTGCCGGCGGGACACCACCGCCCCCTTGTTCCGGTAGATCACCAGTTCGGTCTCGTGCGCCTTGTGGTTGGCGGGGGTGGCGATGCGCGCCACCGCTTCAAACTGGTCGCTGGCCATCACCCGCTCGAAGCGCTGCATGGCCTCCAGGTCGGTCCAGAAGCCGGGCTGCATCACCACGTAGTGCACGCCGTTGGCGTTGAGGGCCTCGGCAATCTCGGCTTCGGTCAGGCCCTTTTGCTCGACGCCCAGCTCCCGCCGCACGGCCACACCCAGCAACAGCTTGTCGGCCCGCATCACTTGCAGGTCGCGGCGATCTTCCCTTGCGCGCATGTTGAACACAAAAGAGCCATCGCGATAGCCCGAGAACATGACCGTGCTGTCGCGCGGCGCCAGCCGGGCCACCTCGGAAGCTGCCTGGGCATAGCCCTGCACGTAGTACACCGGGCGCGTCCACACGGACAGGCCCGCGGTGGCAAGCACCAGCACGGCCAGCGCGGCCACAGCCCAGCCACCCAGACGGGGAGGCACCACGGAGTGCACCAAGAGCACGGCAAAAAAGACCACCGAGGGCAGCAAGAAGACGCTGTGGCGGGCTTCCTTCAGATCGATGGACGAGAAGAACAGGTAGCCCACCGCGAAGCCCAACCACCACAAACCCAGGCCGGGCATGCGCCGCCATGCAGCCATGCTTGCACCAGCCAGAGCCAGCATCGTCAGCGGCCAGCCCACCTGCGCGGGGATCTGCTGCAGATACCACACCCACCCCTGCCAGCTTGCGCGCGAGGCCACGGCGTCGGCCACGCCGGTAACCGACTGCAGGTTGGCCTGACCGAACTTGAGCGTGAGCACGGCCAGGGGCAGCAACCCGACCACGGCCAAGGCCGCCACCCACCAGTGGTGGCGATTGCGCAGACCCGCCCAGCCATCGCGATGCGCGATCAAGGCCGCATAGACCACCCCCATGTAGGCCACGCTGATCTTGGTGTATATACCCAGCACCAGCAGCGCGGCCCCCAGGTACAGCCACCTGGGTGGCCCGCCGCGCAGATAGGCCATGACAGCCACCGCGCTCCACACCAAAAATGCAAAGGCGGGCACCTCCAGCATCACCTGCCGGCCCCAGAAGGCCACCTCGGGCAACCAGAGTACGAGCGCGGCAAACGCGAGCGACGGGGCAGCCGGCAGCCAAAACCGCGCCAGGCGCCAGCAACCCAGGCCCAGCGCCAGATAGTGCAGCGCCACCACCAGCAGCGCCGTTTCGTGGGAAACCCCGAACAATGCGTAAAACGGTGCACTGATGGCGTAGAACAGCGGGGGATAGAACAGGATCGTGAGCGCCGGGTATTGGGCGTAGTAGCGATAGGCGTAGCCAGTCGGGTCATCTACTGGCATGGCCCGGATCAGATCCATGACGAACACACCATTGAGGGCATGGCGCGGCGAATCGCTCCAATAAAAGGCCCCGCCATGGGGTGCCTGCGCAAACAGCAGCGCCACACACAGCAGCACCAGCGCCCACGCCAGCAGGCGCTCCCGCGCAGAGATGGACAGTGTCTCAGGCCGTGGCATCGACAACCTTCTGAAAGAGCTGCAGTTGCCCCTGCGTTGTCGCGTCCCACGAAAAAGTCTGCGCATGGGCTCGGGTGGCTTCTCGCGTGGGCAACTGGGTGTGCAACTGCACCCAGGCGGCAGCCAGGGCTTGAGCGTCGCGGCGGTCCATGAGCACGCCGGCCGCTGGAGTGCTCACCACCTCGGGCGTGCCCCAGATGTTGGTGGCGATCACCGGCGTGCCGCAGGCCATGGCCTCCAGCAGCACATTGGCCCAGCCCTCGCGGCTGCTGCACAGGGCCAGCACGTCGGCCGCGCTGTACCACCACTTCAGCTCGGTTTGCGGCACCACGCCGGCCCAGCGCAAGCGGTCGGCCACGCCAACGCGTCTGGCCAGATCTCTCAGAGCCGCCTCCTCTGGGCCGGCACCGGCGATGAGCAAGGTCACCCCGGGCAAATGCGGCAGGGCCTCGATGGCAATGTGGTGACCCTTGCGCTCGATCAGGTGCCCCACCGATAGCAGATAGCGCCCCTCGACCGGCAGGCCCAGGCGCCGGCGGGCTTCGACCCGGTCTTCGGGCACGAAGCGCTCCAGGTCCACACCGTTGCGCAGGGTGTGGAGCTTGGTGCGGTCGGCGCCCAGCTCGCCCAGTTTGTCCATGAGCGCCTGGCACACGCCAATGGATGCGCGGGCCTGTGCGGCAGTCTCCAGGATTAGTTTGCGTGGAAAGGGGTACTGCGGGATGAGGTTCAGGTCGGTGCCACGCGCCGTCACGACAAAGGGCTTGTCAATCCACTTGGCCAGCAGCGCGGCGGCAGCACCGTCGGGATAGTAGTAGTGGGCGTCGATGAGATCGAAGTCGAAGCCCTGGCGCTGCAGGCGGCGGATGGTGGGCAAGGCCCCCAGTGCCATGGCATAGGGTGCGAGATTCATGCCCACCTTGGGCAGCAGCAGGTAGCGCGGGTGGTGCACCTCCACCCCGCTGCGCTGCTCCACGGGCGGGGTGGCTGCGAACTGCGCATACTCGCCGAAGCGCTGGTCCTTGGAGGGAAACCATGGCACCGGCGCCACTACCTTGGCCTCCACCTCGCCGGTCTTGAGCAGCTCGCGCAAGCGCGTCTCCACGAAGATGCCGTGGATGGGGCGCACCGCGCTGGGGTATAGCGTAGAGAACAACAAGACCTTCATGCGCCAGCCTTCACCAGGGCGGTCACCCGCCGCGCGTTGCCGATCCAGGTCAGATCCAGCCGCTCGATGGTTTCCGCAGCGCCTTGGGCCAGGCGCTGCCGCAGCGCTGTGTCGGTGCACAGGCGTGTGAGTGCGCCTTCCAGTGCGCCCGGCTGGGCGGGCTCGAACATCAGGGCGTTGACGTTGTCGGTCAGCACTTCCAGCAGATTGGGCGTGGCCGGGGCCACCACCGCCTTGCCCAGCACCAGGTATTCCATCAGCTTCAATGGTGATGCATAGGGCGTGACGGCCGGCTGCAGCGCCACATCGAAGGCCGCCACATGGGCTGGCACCTGTTCGCGGTGTACCACGCCCGTGAAGGTCACGCGCTCGGCCAGGCCTAGCTGCTGCGCCTGCGCCTCCAGCGCAGCGCGCACCGGGCCGTCGCCCACCACCAGCAGGTGCATGTCTTGTGGCGCCTGGGGTGAGGCCATCCAGTCGATGATCCGATCCACGCCGTGCCAGTCTCGTACAAAGCCGGTGAAGCCCAGCACCACCCGGCCCTGCAGGCCCAGGCGCCTCTTGGCCTCGTCGGGCCGGGGCGCATCGGCAAAGTGGGCGCGGTTGATGCCGTTGGACACAACGTGGATGCGTTCTGTCGGCACGCCATGCGCACGCACATGGCCGGCCAGCACCTGCGTAACAGGTAAAACGGCATCCGCACCGCGCCATGCAGTGCCCTCGGCCCAGCGCGCCAGCCGCTGCAGAGCCAGGCCCCCGCTGTGCTGCGAGCGCTCCAGCACCAGCGGCGAGTTCACCTCCAGCAACAGCGCAATACCCAGGCGCTTTTTGACCATGAGGCCGGCCAGCAGGAACAGGTTGTACCGCTCGTAGATCACCTGCGGCTGAAATTCGCGCGCGGCGGTCATCAGTTTGCGGTAGGCCACCAGGTTGTAGGCCAGCTCCATCAGCTCGTAGGCGGCCTTGGGCAGCAAGGCCTTGAGGCGATGCACCCAGCCCATGTCGCCGCCCATGCGGCCACCACCTTGCGCCGCCGTATCCGGATGGGGCTCAGGCGCTCCGGGCGCCACCACGCGCACTTCATGCCCCTCGCTGCGCAGGGCTTCGATCATCTCTTCGATGTGGACGGATTGGCCATCTTTCGAAGCGGTGCGGTGGTGGTAGAGAATTTTCATGGCTGTCCGGAATAACCTGGAGCGCTGTGCGCCGGCTCACCCAGCTGCTGACCGGAAAACAGTCGGTCGTAGGACTGCACCATCGCATCCATGCCCAACTTTTTCACCGCCTGCCGACGCGCGGACTGGGCAAGAAGACGGACCGTGGCCGGGTCGGTGTACAAGCTCCACAAAGCTTGTGCCATCGCATTGGCGTCGTCAGAAGGAACGAGCAGCCCTGTGATGCCGTCTTCCACCACATCGGGTGTGCCACCCACCGCCGTGGCGACCACCGGCAAGCCACTGGCCATGGCTTCCTGCAGGGTGCAGGAGGTGCCTTCTGCCTGGGAGGGCAACACAAAACAACCCAGCATGCGCAAGATGTCAGCCACGTCATCGCGTGCGCCTGCCAGCCACGCCAGATGCTGCACATGGGCCCGCGCAAGCGTGGCCTCTACCTCGGCCCGCAACGGCCCCGCCCCCACCACGACCAGGCGCAGGTGGGATGCGGCCTCGGGGTGGATTTCCATCAAACGCACGAAAGCGCGGGCCAGCAAGGGCTGGTTCTTGACCGTTTGCAATCGGCCCACGGTGCCGATCATCCAGTGCTCGCCCGGCACAAAGGGACAACCGGGCACGGCGGGCGCCATCCCCTGGGGCGGCGGTGCAAAGTTGTGGGTGTCCACCCCGTTGGCAATGAGCGAACGGCGGCGGGCAGGCACGCCGATGGCTTGCGCCAGGTAGTCGTCCAGGTCTTTCGACACGGCAACGTAGTGGCTGACAAACGGTTGGTAGAACTTGCGCAGGCGCCGATAGCGCGGGTTCTGGCCCTTCGGGTCGTGGGCGTCCCAGCCGTGCTCGGCATGGATGCGCAGCGGCACGCGGGCCAGCCACGCCAGTGGCGTGACTTCGAGCGCGGCCAGGTTGCAGCTGTGCACCACATCGGGCTGGAGCCCACGCAGCAGCTGATAGATGCGCGGATAGAGCCGCACGGCGTGGCCCGGTGGCTTGTGCAACTCGATGAAGCGCACGCCGGGCTGGGTGATGCGGTGCTTGAAATCGCTGATGGTGGTGAGCGACAGCACCACGTGTTCAAACCGTTCCGCAGGCAGGCGGTTGATCAGCTGCACGATGACGTTTTCCAGCCCGCCCACACTGAAGCTGTACACCACATGAATGATGCGCCGGCGGCGCTGTGTGCTGCTCATGCAGGGGCCACCTCGGTTGTGGCTGTGGTGACAACCGCCCTGACGGGCTCCTGCGCCTGCCGCAAAAACGCATCAAACATGATGAGCATCCACAAGGCAGTCGAATGGTCATGATGCCCGCCTAGGTGCTGGTTGACGAGGGTTTGCAGCGTGCCCGCATTGAAGTAGCCCGATGCCAGCATGCGCGGGCTCAGCACCGACTCCTGCATGCGTGGCGCCAGCGGTCCGCGCAGCCAGCTGGCCAGCGGCACCGAGAACCCCATCTTGGGCCGGTACAGCACGTCGTGCGGCAGCAAGGGCTCGAATGCTTTCTTGAGCACATATTTGCCCTCTCCGTCCCGGATCTTCAGGTCACTGGGCAGTGTGGCGAGCCACTCGACGAGCGGGTGGTCCATCAGCGGCTCGCGCACTTCGAGCGAGTGCGCCATGCTGGCGCGATCGACCTTGGTGTTGATGTCGCCGACCAGCCAGGTCTTGTAGTCCAGGTACTGGATCAGGGCCAGCGGGTCGTCGGTCTGGGCCTGCCGGGCATGGTGGCGGAACACGTCGAGCGCACTGTAGCCGCCCAGGCTGCGCTGGAATGCGGACGAAAACAGCGCCTGGCGCTGGTCGGCCCGCAGGTGCGACATGCTGTGGTGATAGGCCTGCACGCTGTCCATGGCCAGGGCCTGCAAGGTGGTCTTGGCGCGCAAGGGGCGCGGCGCCCAGTCGGCCTTGGGGTACATCTGCCCCAGCGCGCCAAACAGCGGGCGGCGCAGGCCCTGCGGCAGGCAGTTGCGCACGGCCTCTTCGCCCTGGTGCATGCGGTAGCGCCGGTAGCCGCCCAGGCTTTCGTCGCCGCCGTCGCCAGACAGCGCCACGGTGACATGCTTGCGCGCCATCTGGCAGACGCGGAAGGTGGGTATGGCCGAGCTGTCGGCAAAGGGTTCGTCGTAGAGCCTTGCCAGCGTGTCGATGAGGTCGAAGTCGTCGCTGCTGACGACTTCGAGCTGGTGGTCGGTGTGGTAACGGTCTGCCACCTGCTGGGCAAAGGCGGATTCGTTGAAACGCGGGTCGTCGAAGCCGATGGCGCAGGTGTGAACCGGCCTGTCGGACAACCCGGCCATGGTGGCGACCACGGCGCTGGAGTCCACCCCGCCGGAGAGAAAGGCCCCCAGGGGCACGTCGGCGATCATGCGCAGCCGCACCGATTCCTTCACCCGCTCGCGCAGCTCGGCTTGTGCATCGGCCAGGCCGATGGGGTTGTCATTGCTGAAATGCACGTCCCAATACGGTACCGGCTGGGCCTGGGCCGCATCACCCCGGCGCAGGGTGAGGCTGTGCGCCGCAGCCAGCTTGTGGGCGTGGCGGTAGATGCAACGCGGATCGGGCACGTAGCCGAACGAGAAATAGTCTTCCACCGCCAGCGGGTCAATGTCGCGCACAAAGCCGGGGTGGGCAGTCAGCACTTTGAGCTCGGAGCCAAAGATGAAGCTGCCATCGGGCAACCACGCGTAGTGCATGGGCTTGACGCCCATGCGGTCGCGCGCAAGGAACAGGGTTTGCTGGTTGCGGTCCCACAGGGCAAAAGCGAACATGCCCCGCAGCCGGTGCAGGCAGGCCGCGCCCCAGGCTTGCCAGGCGTGCACGATCACTTCGGTGTCGCTGCGCGTTTTGAAGTGGTAGCCCAGGGCCTTGAGCTCGGCCATCAGCGCGCGGTAGTTGTAGATCTCGCCATTAAAGACGATGCCCACGCTGCCGTTTTCATTGAACAAGGGCTGCTTGCCGGTGGCCAGGTCGATGACGGACAGGCGCCGGTGGCCCAGTGCCAGGCCGGGCTCCAGGTGCACATCGTCTTCGTCGGGCCCGCGGTGGGCCTGGACATTGTTGATGCGCGAAATCAGTTCGCGCGAGTAGGCGCGCGCTCCCTGTGTATCGAAGAGGCCGGAGATGCCGCACATGGTCAGTCGCGCCCCCGCGTTTGCAAGAGCGCCGCCGCCAGCGCGTCGCCCTGGCTGTCCAGATAGGACTGCAGGCGCGCCGAAGCGTCCACCTCGGCCTCCTTGGCGTCCGACAGGGGCGTGTAGATCACGATGTGCGCCCCGTCATCGCCCCAGCCGCCGATGCGCCCCAGCGCCCCCTGTATCTTGCCCGCGTAGTCGCTGGCGGTGAAGACGCCGTGAACCCAGTAGAAGCGCCAGGCCAGCAGACGCTGGCCCGCGTTGCCCATGCCGGGCGGGTGCTGGCGCAGCACGGCACTGTCGACACGCAGGGGCCGGCCCTGCAGCCGCGCATCGGCCGCGCCACCAGCCACCCGCGCCCACATCGGGTCCTGGCTATTGACCAGCACGTTCTCTGAGCTGACCAGCTTGCGCTGGTAGTTTTGCTGGCGGTAATAGCTGACATGCAGGCCCAGCGGCTGACTCTGACCGTCGATCAGACCGGCGTCCAGCGTGTCCGAGGCATGCTCAAAAGCCGGCCGCCAGGTGCTGGGTGGCTGCGCCGTGGCACGCCAGGGGACCGCAACCATGGGCTCGACCACTTGCACAGGCCGTGACTGTGTGCCCAGGTCCATGACCGCCAGCGCGCCATGCGGCGCCAGCACCACGGAAAAGACGAGCGCCAGCGCAAGCCAATGCGTTCCGGCCGGGGCGCTTGCAGCAGCCAGACCCCCTGCCGCCACCGCCTTGGGCGGTGGCGGCAGGGGGTCTACCCAGCGCGCACCGATGAGGAACATCACGCCGATGACGAGCCCAAAAAACAACCACCCATACACGAGGTGGTCCACACCCGTGGCGATGGTGTTGCCGGAATAGTGCCCCAGCATGACGATCATGTAAGCGCGCAACCAGTTGGCCACCAGCGGCACCAGGATGGCCACGCCAATGAACACCAGGCGCTTGCGCATGCTTTGGTAGCTAAGGTACGCGAACAGGCAGCCCACCGTCACGGAAGCGATGAGGTAGCGAATGCCGCTGCAAGCCTCCACCACCGACCATGCGCCCGAAGGGATGATGAATTGCAGGCCTTCACGGTACACCGGGATGCCGCTCGCACGCAGCGCCATCACGGTGAAATCGGCCGTCCACTCCATCAGGCGCGGCAGTAGAAAGTCGCCGATCGGAACCGCAAAGAACAGAAAAAACAAAGGAAAGGCCAGCGCCCCGGCTACGCGCCAACCGAGCACGGCAGGCACAGACAACACGATCAACGTGATCAGCGCAAGCTGCGTGGCAGCGTTCACGGCCACCAGATCACCAGCCAGCCAGAGTGCTGCGGCGCCCGCCATGAGCAGCCAGGCCAGGCGCCCCGGGCGAGGAACCATGGGCGCCAGAACCGCGCGCTGGCGCCACACCAGCCACAGCGAGATGAGGGGCACGACAAAGCCATGCGCGTAGGTGTCGGAGCGCGCCCAGATCATCGCCATGCCCCAGGCCGAATGCCAGTACGCAACCACCATGGCGGCGAGCAGCAACACCAGCACCAGCAGGGGCCGACGCCAATGGACGGGCAGGGCTTGAAGGTGGCTTGTCATGGGGGGCACTTTCATGCACCGGCAGCGTGGGGCTGATTGGCCGGTGGGTTGGCCGGTGGGTTGGCAGGTGGATTGGCAGGCGCTCTGCCCAGGCCACTGTCGATACCGCTCAGATGGGCCTGCCAGCTGCATTCGTGCTCCACGTAGCGGCGGGCCTGCTGGCCCAGCGCGGCGGCGTTGTAGGGCGACTCCAGCAGCGGCTGCAGGGCCTGGACAAACTCTTGCGGCGTATCGGCACGCAGCAGCCCCTGCCCTGCCGTGGCGCCGATGGCGTCGGCGCAGCTGCTGACCGTGACCACGGGCTGCTGCATGGCCATGGCCTCCAGAATCTTGTTTTGAATGCCGCGCGCCACGCGCAAGGGCGCCACCACCGCGCTGGCGTGTTGCAGATAGGGCCGCACATCGGGCACGGTGCCAGTGACCACCACCTGCCCACTGGCCAGCGCCTGCACCTGGGCCGAAGGGCTGCGGCCCACGATGTAAAACCGCGCCAACGGCCAGCGCGCGCGCAACAGCGGCAGCACGTCGGCCACGAACCAGCTGGCGCCGTCGATGTTGGGCCAGTAGTCCATCGCGCCGGTGAACACAATGGCCTGCTCACCGGCCGCGAAGGGGCTGGGCCGCCGGGGGTCTGGTATGAAAAACTCGGCATCCACCCCGTTGCCCATGGACTGCACGCGCCCCGCGCATTCCGGCGCCTGCGACAAAAACAAGGCGGTTTCGTTCGGTGTGACGAAGTACGCGCGCCGCGCCAGCAAGGCCATTGCGCGCTCATAAGCGAGCAGGCGCCGGCCCTCGCGGCGGTACAGCATGGACAAGGGCCAGCGGTGCGCGGGGGCGTACTGGGTCCATTTGGCGGAGTCCACATCGACAAAGTCCACCAGCATGGGCACCTTGGGCAGCAGCGGCTGCGCGTATTGCGCCATGGCCGAGGAAAAAACCACGCAGGCCTGCAGGCTGTGTTCTGCGCTCGTCTGCTCCACCCAGCGCCGCATGCCGGCGTTGCGGTAGTAGGCCAGCGTGAGCGCCTCGCCCGCCAGCAGACCGCTGAGGCTCCTGGCCTTGGCACTGGGTGCATGGATGCGCTCCACATGCAGGTCGGGGCACATGGCCTGGAGCGTGGGCAGGTGTTGCGCATCGTCCGGGTCGTCGATGAAGGTGCCCAGAAACACGCGGTGGCGCTGCTGCAAGTGGCGCAGCAGGTGGTACGAACGCACCTTGTCACCCTTGTTGGGGGGGTACGGCAGTCGGTGCACCAGGTAGAGAATGTTGCCCATGGTGGTCATGCGTTGGTGGCATTCAGCCCAGGTTGCGCACGATTTTGGGCCCGAGCCAATTGGCAAGGCCAATGGGCATGCGCTTCCATGCGGCGATCAGCAGGCGGTACTTGGCATTCGCGGGGTTGTTCTGCGGCACGCTGTCGCTTTTGTACAGCCGGTATTCGTAGTGCAGCGGTGTGGGTTCAAAACCCCAGTTCTTCTTGAACGCATACGAGCCGGTGTCCTGCTTGCTGCGTCCGTAGTCGAACACCTTCAGGCCCCGTGCGCAGGCCAGGCGCATGAGCTCCCAGTACTTGAAGTCGTTGGCAGCCAGGTCGCGTGCTGCCTCGTCGTCGCCGGCATAGTAGGGCAGCACTTCATCACGGAAATAGAAACTCAGCACGCTGCTGATGGCGCGGCCATCGGGGGCGCAAACGGTGAGCACTTCGCAGTCCGGCCCGAAGACCCGGCACAGCCCTTTGAAATAGGCCTTGGGCAGGGCCGGCGTGCCATGGCGGTGCACGTTGTCGGCATACAGCGCGAAGAAGCGGTCGACCGTGGTGTCGATATGGGAGGTGAGCCCGTTCTTGATGCCTTTGCGCACCATGGCGCGCTGCTTGCGCGGGATGGCGAGCAGGTTGTCCTCTTCTGTCGGCGCAATCGGTTTGCGGAAAGTGACGTAGAGGTCTTGCAGCGGCCAGTCGGTGTGGCGGCGCTGCACATGGCGCAACTCCAGGTGGTCCACGCCCAGGCGCTGCGCCAGCTGCTCGGCCTCGCGTTCCAGCGCCACGGCGGCTTGCTCATCCAGCGCGGCAACGCCGCCGTACACGGCAAAAGGCAGGCTGGTGAGCGCATTGCCAAACAGGCGGCTCTTGACATGCCCGAGCGGCAACACACCCCGGATGCTTTCCCCGGCCTCGGCGTAGAGAAAATAGGTGTCGTGGCGGAACACCTCGCGGATCAATGCCTGCCAGCCCGCCCGGTGGAAAAACGTGGCGTGCGGACAGCCCAGCACAAAAGCGTCCCAGCGCGCCGCGTCGGCTGCGCTGTGCGCATCGAGCCGGCGAATGGCGAGCGTGGCGGCCACTTCAGCCACGGGCCACCTCTGGCGTTTGCGGGGACAGAAAAATATGGTCCATGCGGCCCCAATGAAAATCCTGCAGCAGATGCCCCAGCCGCTGCTCCATGCGGCCGATGTTCACGTAATGCCTGAAGCGGGTCTTGAACCCGATGCCTTGCACGCGCGGCTGCCCGACATCCATTTCCCAGGGATGAAAGTAAAAAACGGCCGGTGATCCGTCCTGGCGATGGACCTGGCGCAGCATCCAGCGCGACAGCGCATAGGGAAGCAGGCGAAAGTAGCCACCGCCGCTGGACGGCAAGTTGCGGTGGAACATGCGCAGGGTGGTCGGCGGCACCTCAATCAAGCCGTCGCGCACCTGGTGGGCAAACCGTGGTGCGTCCGGCATGCCATAGTGGTCGTGCCGGATGGGATAAATGCTGGAGCTGTAGCGGTAGCCGGCACGCTGCAGCGTGTCCAGCGCCCACAAATTGCCGGAGCCGATGGAAAAGCTGGGGGCTCGGTAGCCCTGCACCCGAACCCCGGCAATATCTTCCAGCAATGCTTTGGCGCGGTGGATGTCCTCAAAGAACGCCGCCTCCGACAAGTCGCTCACCCGCTCATGGCCGTAGCCATGGCTGGCCAGCTCATGGCCGCCGTCCACGATGCGGCGCACCAGCGCCGGATACCGCTCGGCGATCCAGCCCAAGGTGAAGAAGGTGGCCTGGGTGTTGTGCTCTTCCAGCAAAGCCAGGATGCGCTCCACGTTGCGCTCCACCCGGCATTCGCGCAGGTCCCACTCGCTGCGTTCAATGTAGGGCGCGAAGGCCGATACCTGGAAGTAATCCTCGACGTCGATGGTCAGCGCGTTGGTGATGGAGGACGTGCTGGGCATGGCGATGGACTCCAGGCTCTAGCCGGCGGCACTGTCAGAACGCGGGCGACGACTTGCGACCACCAGCTTTTGCAGATTCATCAAGATTTCCAAGGTCACGCGCTCCTGGCGCAGAACGCTGCGTTCGATACGCAGCAAACGCGCGCTCAGTTGCTCGGCCGTCACGTGTACAAGTTGCTGAGACATGCTATCTGCCAGAGCACTGTCCAAACTCAAATCCAAATCCAGTGCCCCTGGCTCCAACTCGCTGTCCAGCGGCTCCTCCTGCGCGATGCCTCGCACCGCCGCTCTCAGGGGCATCTGCCAAGGAGATGCAACCTTGGGCGACACCAGCATTTCTGCTTGCACTTCTTGAATGATCTCGTTGACCAGTGCAAGGTCAATGTGCGTCCGATCCGTCAGAAACCCCTGCAACAGGACGCGGTCAAACAAGGTGTTAACGCGCCGGGGAATTCCGCCTGTGTAGTGGTAGATGCAGTCGAATATTTCTGGATCGAAGGTAGGATTTTCACTGGCCCCAGCACATTTCAAGCGATGCAGAATGTACTCGCGGGTTTCGTCAACCTCCAGGGGGCCGAGATGGCAGGTGGCTGTCACACGCTGACGCAATTGCACCATGCCAGGGCTTTGCAAGATTTCACGGAACTCGGGTTGGCCCACCAGAAAAGTCTGCAGCAGTGCGTACTGGCCATTCTGGAAATTGGACAGCATGCGCAGCTCTTCCACCGCCTGCGGCTGAAGGTTCTGCGCTTCATCGACGATCAGCAGGCAACGCTTTCCTTGCAGAGTCTGGGTAACGAAGAAAGCTTCCAGTGCCATCAACAGGTCTGCTTTGGAAACGCCCCGCACGGGGATCCCGAACGCCGCGCCCACCAGTCGCAGCGTGTCTTCGGCACTCAATTGCGTGCTAACCAGATGGGCCGCGACAACAGTACCGGGGTCCAGACTGTCAATCAGGCCGCGCACAATCGTCGTCTTACCCGCCCCCACCTCGCCCGTAATCACGATGAAGCCCTCACAACGCATCACGCCGTATTCCAGGTACGCGCGTGCGCGCTGATGCTGCTTGCTGCTGAAATAGAAGCCGGGGTCGGGATTGAGTTGGAAGGGTTTGCTGTTCAACCCATAGAACGCTTCGTACATGGATCAAAACCGGTGTGTGATGGTGCCGACTATCGCCGATTCACTATATGGGCTGGCGGGGCCGTCCGATACAACGCGACGTATCTGAAGACCTGCGCTGGTGCGATGGGCCAGCAGCGTATTCCAGCCCAATACGAGTGAGCGAACCCGGGTTTCCAACCCCGGCAAAGTGCCTGCGCTGCGCTGATCGCCCCAATTCGCATGGATCGATGAATTCGGCGTGAGACGATGGGCAAGCCACAGGCTCCAGCCGCGCTGGCGGATGCGGGAGTTGGTATCGAAATCATCGCCCAGCTGGAGCGCACCGCCGAGTGCGCGGCTGTCAGAACGCGAAACTGCCAGCGTCACGGTACTGCGCTGGCCCAACAGTGCCAGCGACAGTTGCTGCGCCCGCTGCAAGGTGCTCGATGAGCGCAGGAAATCCTGGAACACCTGCACGTTGGCGGGCAGCCCCAGGCGTTCAATTTCTGCCAGAACGAGTTGTGTGCGGCGGACGGGGTCTGGCTCGATCTGGGTGTAAAAGCCGTCGAACAGGTCGAACAAAGACCCCAGCGACGCCGACTGTGCGCCCAGCCCGTTGGAGACGGCCTTGACATCGGTGTAGCGCCAGACGGTGCGCCCGGTGCGGTGCTCGATGGCTGCGTTGTGGGAGCCGCCAAAATAACGGCTCTCCCGCTCAAACGACATCCGGGTGCGCTCCGATGGCTGCCACGCAGCACCAAAACCTGTAATGCTGTGCGACTCGCGTGTCGGCGAAAGCTGGTTGGTGGATTCGGCTCCGCCAATCCCCGTGAGCCGCACTTGCGGCGTCACTGCTACATTCACCCGGGCACGCAGCGTGGTGGTTTTGATCCTCCGACCCGGGGAATAATCGGCGACCTGGTCGCTGGCATCCACGGACCAGCCCACAACCCGCCCGCTTTCCTGGCTGCCCAGACGCAGGACCCATTCTTGCGTGGTGACATCCGAGCGGCTGTCCGTCTTGGTGCGGGTGTCTTGCACGCTGTAGCGCGCCTCATAGTCGGCCACGCTACCCATGCGACCGCGAAGATAGGGCGAGAGGCGAAAGCTCGAGGTCTGCGAGCTGTTGGCGTTGGCGGGTGAGCCATCCACCGGCGCGCCAAAAGCCGATATGGGCTGCGAAGCGACGACGGCGTCCACATCGACAAAAGCCCACTGCTCGATCGCCTCTACGACAGCGCTGGCATTCAGGCTGTGCCGAATCTCATTGAACCGTGACTCCCGCGCGTAGTAAGTGTCGTGCAGCGAATAATCGACAAACCCTTTGATCCGGGCCATATTGCTGATCAGCTGAAACCCCGGACTCACCTCCGTCACCTGATCACTGATACTGGCGGCATCAAGCCGTGCATTGCTGGTAATGGTGTGCTGCACCGAAATACGCGGCTCAAATACCATGCTGGGTTGACGCGGTGCTGCCTGCACATCGTCTTGTTGTGCAGTGACGGTGCCCGGAAGAAGCGCCGGTGCAGTTGCCAAAGCAAGCGAGGCCCAGCGAACCAAGCAAGGACTTGCGGTATAGCGATACGGTCGGTTCACGCGGACGCTCCTTTTTCCCGTCACACCGCAGCAGTGGCCGCGCTGGGCTCGCCGACTAACCGATCGTAGCCATACCCGTGGCCATATCCATAGCCATATGCACCCAAACCCCGGCTGCGCGCCTGGTTAAGCACCATGAGCCTGATAGGGCAAGCCTCGATGGTGGTCAGGGCATCCTGAACCTGGGACTGGAGCGTTTTTTCAGCCTGAACGACGACGACAATCTGGCCCATGTGGCTGGCCAGCACCCGCGCTTCCGTGGTCAGCAGCAATGGAGGGGAATCGAAAATGAGGATGCGATCCCGGTAGCGCTTGCCCATGTCGTTGAGCAATCCTGCCATGGCATCACTGGCCAGCAATTCCGTCGCACGCGGATTCGGCAGCCCCGTGGGCAACAGCGTGAAATTGTCAATATTGGTGCGCAGCAGCACATCGGGCAATCCGATCTTTTCATCCAGCAACAAGTCCAGCAAGCCGGGTGCAGGTAGCAGGCCCATTGTCTTCATGACGGACTGGCGCGCGACATCGGCATCGACCAGCATCACCGTATGGTTCAGTTCCATGGCCAGACTCATGGCCAGGTTGATGGCTGTAAAGGTCTTTCCCTCACCGGGCAATGCGCTGGTGACCATGATGAGGTTGCCGTTGGCCACCAACGAGGCTCCTTTGCCCGTTGCATTTTCCAGGAGGGGCCGTTTGATGACGCGAAACTGATCTGTCATGGCTGAGCGCGGCGCATTGGGAGTGACAAAGCCCGCCGCAGCCAGTGCCGTCAGATCGATATGTACGGACTTGGAAACCAGCTTGGATGTTGGCACGCCCCGCCGCACGTCAAGGATGGCATCTTCTACGGGCGCGACTGTTTGTGCCGGCTGCGCCACGGCGCCCGGCCCTACGGACTCGGCAGGCTGCACCACGCTACCAGGCACAGGCACCCCCGCCTTTCGCAATTGTTCTAGCCGTTGGGCCGCTTTTTCAATGGAACTTGTCATGATTGCATGTCACCCCAAAAGGCCGGACAAGTAGGACAACGCAAGCATTCCACCCGCATAGAGCAAAACGAGTGCAAGCAAGGCCGCGATGAAACGCTTAAAGCTTCTCGATTCACGTTGACGGAACGCATCACTGGGCATCAATTCCACCACGCCCAGCAACGGCAGTTGGGTCAACTGGCGCAACGCAGTGCCATCAAAGAAAACTGGCCGAATCTGGCTCATGAGAAATGCCATTCCAAGCCCTGCGGCCAGGGCCGCCAGCAAGGTGATTGGCATCAGCAGCACCCGGTTGGGAGCAACAGGCTTGGGCGAAACGCGCGGCGGGTCGATGACTCGAAATTCAGCCACACTGGACGTGTTTTCCAACTGTCCCGACATCATGGCCGATTCACGGCGAGCCACCAGATCGGCATAGTTTTTCTGATTAATCTGATAGTCCCGGTTCAACTGCGCCAATTCGGCCTCCAGTTGTGGAGCCACCTTGAGTTGCTCATGGACATGTTTGGCACGTGACTCGTATTCAACGACGCGCGCGCGCAGCGATGCCACTTGAACTTCGGCTGCCGAATAAATGCGATTGAGCTCCACCACCGCGGGATTGGTTTCCACTGCAGGCGATCCCTGCGTTGCCTGCGCTTTACGCCGCAGCTCCTCCACTTCACGGCGCTTTTGTGCCTCAAGCTCCGCAATCAATCTGCGTGTATTGACCACATCTGGGTGCTCGTCGGTGTAGCGCTGTAGCAGCGTATCCAGATTGCGCTTTTGCTCATGAAGACGCGCATCCAACTCAGGCGTCTGCATACCAACAGCAGACCCGATGAGAGACTGTCCAGTTTGCGCGCGCAGCATCTCCAACTGACGACTCGCCGCCGCTCGTGCACTTTCAGCCTCGCGCAGCTCAAGCCTGGCCTGACTTAGCAGGTTGCCGATTTCTGCGGCCCGCCCGGCCGAATCCAGCCCACTTTGCGATTGCAACTCAAGGTTTCGCAATTTGAACGCTTTGAGGCGGCCTTCGGCGTCTGTGAGCTTGGCCTCGTAGCTCTTGATCTGCTCATCGAGAAAGCGACGCGCACTGTCCGAATCCTGGCGCGAAGCACCCAGACTGGATTCAACGAAGATGGTCAAAAGCGCCTGCACGACCCGCTGCGCTTTCTCGGGATTCTGGTCGCGATAGGACAGCGTATAGAGATTGTCTCGCCCGGTGGTCTGGATACTGATGGACTTGGTCACAGTATCGACCACCGCATCTTTTGCTGCCTTGGAATGCGCGCCCAGATCGAGATCAACGGTGCGGACCAGACGCTCCACGGTAGGCCGACTGAGTAGAGTGCGGCTGAGCATGGCGACCTGCTGCTCGATGTTCGGCTGCACGGCAATGCCGGTCATGAGCGGACGCAAGATGGACTGTGTGTCTACAAATACGCGCGCCGACGCCTGATAGTGATCCGGCATCATGAGCACCACACCCACACCCACGGCAGCAACCAACCAAGTGATCAGCATAGCCAGACGGCGATAAATCCACATGCCGCGAACGGTTGTGGTGATCTGGCCTAGAAACTCATCCATTCACTCCCCCTTAACAAGTCCGCAGGACGCTTGCTAGCCACCAATCCTTGCGCAGGCCAATCAAAACCACCCTTGGGGAATAATGAGAATATCGCCGGGAAGCACTTCCACATTGGCGTCAATATCGCCGCGCTTGACCAGATCATTCAGGCGCACCGTGTAACGCTTGTTGCCCTCGGCCGTACGTACAAGCGTAGCGCTGTTGCCATCGGCAAAATCGGTCAACCCCCCTACCGCAATCATCACATCGAGGACCGTCATTTTTTGCTTGTAGGGAAGGAACTGCGGCTTGGCCGCCTCACCCACTACGCGGATCTGTTCGCTGTAGGGGCCGACGAAGCCCGTCACGATGACAGTGACGACTGGGTCCCGCACGTATTTACCCAGCTCCTTTTCCACATCCCGAGCGATCTGCGCCGAGGTTTTACCTTGCGCGACGAGCCCATCAACCAAGGGCGTAGACACCTGACCATCAGGACGAACCGGCACAATCTGTGACAGTTCAGGGTTTCGCCACACGATGATGTTGAGCGTATCGCCGGGCCCGACGATGTAGTTGTAATCGGGGGCGGACGCCCTGACCGGCGCGGCCGGATGGTCCCCTGCGCGCATATCCGCACAGCCAACCACCGCTGCTGCCAGCGCAGCCATTGCCACAACCCGGCCCGCAGCCCCCAGGAACACTGAAACGTATTTCTGCATGGTGCAACCCCTTATATCGTTTGCACGGCTATGGCCAATATGGCCCAACCTCAATGCAGCATACCCTGACGAATCTCGCGCGTAAACGCATTTATGGCAACGCGAATTCGGCGGGTTGTGGCGGCGCCATTGCCGGACAACCGCGCCATCCAGCCAGGCAACCCGCGCCCACCCTCCAGGGCATCTCCGGGACGCAGCCCATCGCGTCCATCGGCAGAAAAATGTCAGGTGTGGTCGTAGTACGCGCGGTACCAGCGCACGAAACGCCCGATGCCTTCGGCCAGCGGCGTGGACGGCGCAAACCCCACCCAGTCCTGCAATGCCTGGGTGCTGGCATAGGTGGCCGGCACATCCCCCGGCTGCATGGGAAGCAGCTGCTTGATGGCCGTTGTGCCCAGCGCGTTTTCAATGCAGCCGATGAAATCGAGCAACTGCACGGGCTCGCTGTTGCCGATGTTGAACACGCGGTAAGGGGCAGCGCCCGCGCGCTCGGGCGTGGCGGGCCGATCCAGCACGCGCAGCACGCCCTCGGTGATGTCGTCGATGTAGGTGAAGTCGCGCCGCATGTCCCCGTGGTTGAACACCGCGATCGGCTCGCCGGCCAGGATGGCGCGGGTGAAGAGGTGGTAGGCCATGTCGGGCCGCCCCCAGGGGCCGTAGACCGTGAAAAAGCGCAACCCGGTGGTAGGGAATCCGTACAGGTGGCTGTAGGTGTGGGCCATGAGCTCGTTGGCCTTCTTGGTGGCGGCGTACAGGCTCACGGGGTGGTCCACCGCATCCGTTTCAGCAAACGGCATCTTGGTGTTACCGCCATAGACGCTGGAGCTGGAGGCATACACCAGGTGCGCGACACCCTGGGCGCGGCAGCCTTCCAGGATATGGCCAAAGCCCGTCAGGTTGGCGTCGAGATAGGCATGGGGATGGGTAATGCTGTAGCGCACACCGGCCTGGGCGGCCAGGTGGATGACGCTGTCAAAGCGCTCGGCGGCGAACAGTTCGGCCATGCCCGTGCGGTCGGCCAGGTCGCGCTGCACGAAACGAAAGCCCGGCGCCCCTTCGAGGCGCCGCAGCCTGGCCCGCTTGAGCGCGGGGTCATAGTAGTCGTTGAGGTTGTCCAGGCCCAGAACCCGGTCGCCGCGCTGCAGCAGGCGCTCGGCCACATGGCTGCCGATGAAACCGGCGGCGCCGGTCAGAAGAATGTGTTGGGGCTTTCGCTCTGTGGTCATGAAAGATAGTGTCTGCGCGCCGGGCCAGCGCGGAAATCAGCGCCCATACAGGTCGTCGAACCGCACGATGTCGTCCTCGCCCAGATAGGCGCCGGACTGGACCTCGATCATCTCCAGGTCGACCTGGCCGGGGTTTTCCAGGCGGTGCGTCACGCCCAGGGGAATATAGGTGGACTGGTTCTCGGACAACAGGAATACCTCGTCACCCTTGGTCACGCGCGCAGTGCCGCGCACCACAATCCAGTGTTCGGCACGGTGGTGGTGCATCTGCAGCGACAGCTTGCCGCCGGGCTTGACCATGATGCGTTTGACCTGAAAGCGCTCGCCCCCGTCAACGCCGTCGTACCAGCCCCAGGGCCGGTACACCTTGCGGTGCAGCAGGCCCTCGGTATGGCCATCGCGCTTGAGGCGGTCGACGATTTTTTTCACATCCTGGGTGTGGCGCTGATCGGCCACCAGCACCGCGTCGGGCGTTTCCACCACCACCAGACCCTGCACCCCCACGCAAGCCAGCAGGCGCCCGGATGACAGCGCCAGGGTGTTGCAGCTGTCCTGCATCAGCGTGCGCCCCTGCACCACGTTGCCGTCGCCATCCTTGGGCAGGATTTGCCAAAGCGCGTCCCAGGCCCCCACATCGGACCAGCCCGCCGACAACGGCAGCACCACGCCCGCAGGCAGCCCGGCCACGGCCTGCGGGCCGGCCAAACGCTCCATCACGGCATAGTCGATGGAATCGCCCGGGCAGGCGCCAAACGCCGCGGCATCCACCCGCAGAAACGACAGGTCGGAGGCGCCGTTGTTCCACGCTGCTTCGCAGGCCGCCAGGATATCGGGACGGCACAGCGCCAGCGCGCTCAACCAGACCGAGGCCCGCAACACAAACAGCCCGCTGTTCCAGAGGTAATCGCCCGCCTGCAAGTAGCCTTCGGCGGTGGCGAGATCGGGCTTTTCGACAAACCGGGTGATGGCGCGCGCACCGTCTTCGTTCAGCGTGGCGCCGGCCTGGATGTAGCCGTAGCCCGTCTCGGGCCGGTCCGGGGTGATACCGAAAGTGACGATGGCGCCCTCCTGCGCCAGCCGGGCAGCATGGCGCACGCCCTGCTGGAATACCGCGGGCTGGGTAATGACGTGATCGGCGGGCATGACCAGCAGCACCGGGTCGCCGCCGTCGGACTGCGCCGCCAGCGCCGCGAGCGTGAGCGCCGGCGCGGTGTTGCGGCCCACCGGCTCCAGCACGATGCGGCCAGGCTTGCCGATCAGGCGCAATTGCTCTGCCACCACGAAGCGGTATTCCTCGTTGCACACCACCAGCGGTGGCGCGCTGTCGGCACCGGCCACGCCGTCAAACCGGCGCAGCGTGGCCTGCAGCAGCGAGTCCTCGCCCATGAGCGCGAGCAATTGTTTGGGGTATTTTTCCCGCGACAGCGGCCACAGGCGTGTGCCCGAACCGCCCGACAACACCACCGGCTGGATCAACATGGTTTGCTTGTATCCCGTTTGTCTGCAGACATGGATGCCACCTTCGATCAAACCGGCGCTGCGGGATGATCCGCGCGGCGCGGCGGAAGGCCTGCTGCGCATCCATCTTATGGCATATGCTGCAGGAACCACGCTGCGAAATTGCCATGGCCCCGGCAGCACGGCACACCCGCCCGCTTGGCGGCCCCGCCCTGCCATCGCGCCCTCCTCCACCGACGTGGCGATACTCCGAAAAATGGACCCGTTTGCTGTTCTCTTCGTCTGCATGGGCAACATCTGCCGCAGCCCCACGGCCCATGGCGTGTTTCGCCAGCGCGTGGCGCGCGCCGGGCTGGCCGGCCAGGTGCACATCGATTCGGCCGGCACCCACAGCGCCCACCAGGGCGAGCCGCCCGACCCGCGCGCGCAGGCCCAGGCTTTGCTGCGCGGCTATGTGCTGGCCGATCTGCGGTCGCGCCCGATCGCCGATGGCGACTTCCTCCGCTTCGATCTGCTGCTGGCCATGGACCATGACAACCTGGCGGAACTGCGCCGCCGCTGCCCCCCGGAACAGCACCATCGCTTGCGGCGCATGACAGAGTTCTGCCTGCGCAATAGCAGCCCTGTGGTGCCCGACCCCTACTACGGCAACGCACAGGGCTTCGCGCATGTGCTGGACCTGCTGGAAGATGCCGGCGACGGGCTGCTGGCGCATGTGCAGCGGCAACTGAACCCGGCGCCTTGAGCCCCTCGGCGAAGGGCCGTGGCGCGATCAGGCCAGCTGCGCGCGCATGGCGTCGATCACGCCTTGGTAATCGGGCTTGCCGAAGATGGCACTGCCCGCGACAAAGGTGTCCGCGCCCGCATCGGCCACGCGGCGGATGTTGTCGGTCTTGATGCCGCCATCCACCTCCAGGCGGATGTCCTTGCCGCAGGCGTCGATGCGCTTGCGCACCGCTTCGATCTTGCGCAGCGCCGAGTCAATAAAGCTCTGGCCGCCAAAGCCGGGGTTGACGCTCATGATCAGGATGAGGTCGATATCGTCAATCACCCAGTCCAGCACATCCAGCGGCTCGGCCGGGTTGAACACCAGACCCGGCTTCACGCCCTTGCTCCGGATGGCCTGGATGCTGCGGTGCACATGGCCCGAGGCATCGGGGTGAAAGCTGATGAAATCGGCACCCGCGTCGGCAAACGCGGCGGCCAGGGCATCCACGGGCTGGATCATCAGGTGCACGTCCACCGGCACTGCCACCCCGGCGGCCGTCCTGGCATGCGGCTTGAGCGCCTGGCAGACCATGGGGCCAAAGGTGAGATTGGGCACGTAATGGTTGTCCATCACGTCAAAGTGGATCCAGTCGGCACCGGCGGCGATGACGTTGCGCACTTCTTCGCCCAGGCGGGCAAAATCGGCAGAGAGGATCGAAGGGGCAATGCGAAAAGGTCGGCTCATGGCGCAATTGTCGCAGTTACCATTCGCCCATGCCCAAGTACCAGTTTGATGTGCAAGTACAACCCGAGTACCTGCCGGAGCAGTCCTCCCCGGAGTCCAGCGTCTTCGGCTTTGCCTACACCATCACCATCACGAATGCGGGCGAAGCGCCCGCGCAACTGATCTCGCGCCACTGGATCATCAGCGATGCCAGCGGCCACACCGAAGAAGTCAAGGGCTTGGGCGTGGTGGGCCAGCAGCCTTTGCTCAAGCCGGGCCAGTCGTTCCAGTACACCAGCGGATGCGGCCTGCGCACCGCCAGCGGCACCATGCATGGCACCTTCCATTGCGTAACTGTTGACGGTGAGCCGTTCAGCTGCCCGATACCCCTGTTTGTGCTGGAGGCGACCCACCCAGGCGCCTCCAGCCAGCCGATGAGTGCAAGGGTGCTGCATTGACGCGGCCCGCCCCCGACCTGGCAAGCCTGCTCGCGGCGCTGGACCCGCAGGCCGGGCTGGCGCAGCGCCATGTGTGGCTGATCGACCTGCTGAACTGGGTGCGTGGCGCGGGCGATTCCGTGCCGGGCGCCACGGCGCGCGTGCAGCTGTTTCTGGATGCGGTCGAGGCGCGCCCCGATGTGCAGCTCAAACTGCAAGCCTGGTGGGCTGCACTGGTGGACTCGGTGGACATCACCACGCTGCTGGCCGATTTTGGCTTCGCCAGGGGCACAGCCCTTCTCAACGAGGCGGCAGAGCGGATACGCAACCAACTGCTGCCGCGCAGCCCGGAAACCATCGACGCCTCGGAACTGTTCGTGCTAGCCCTGCCCAGCGCCTTTGATGCACAGTGGCTTGGCGCACTGGACGAAGCCACGGTGAATCGGCTGTCGGCCCTGCTGACGCCGCAAAGCCCGCAAGGCGCATCCCGCTGGCAGCATGCCCTGCTCGACGCCATCACCTACTGCGCAGGGCAGATCCTCTCGACCGGGTTTGCACCCGGCTTGCGCCTGCGCATGAGCGAATCGGCCCGCGAGGCGCAGCCCTTTCATGCGCTGATCCGCGACGTGGAGAGCCTGCGCGTGGAAGTGCTGCACGCGCTGCGCACGCCCGACCGCCTGCTGGAGGCGGCCCAGCGCCTGCGCGAGCGCCTTGAAGCCTGCCGCGCCGCTGCGGCCACCGTGTACACCCACTTCGAGGACAACGGCATTTCCGTGGATCTGGTGTTTCGGCTGCGCCAGCTGCGTGCCCGCATCCTGCGGGTGCGGGAGCTGCTCGACTGCCTGTTGTCCCCCCAGCCCGCCGTCACCGCGGCCCGCCTTCTGGCGCATCTGGTGGAGGTGGGGCAGGAGCGGCGCAGCCTGCGGGCGCTGCTGGCATCCAATTCGTCGCTGCTGGCCGCAAAGGTGGCCGAGCGCAGCGCCGAAACGGGCGAACACTACATCACGCGCACGGCGGCCGAATACCGCTCCATGGTGAAAAAAGCCGCCGGCGGCGGTGCCGTGATGGCCATCACCACGCTGGTCAAGTTTGGGCTGTATGCGCTGGCGCTCTCGGCGTTCTGGAGCGGCTTCTGGGCGGGCGTGAACTATGCGGTGAGCTTTGTGCTGGTGCAGTTGCTGCATTTCACCGTGGCCACCAAGCAGCCGGCCATGACGGCGCCCGCCATGGCGGCCAAGCTCAAGGAGCTGGCTTCGGGCGAGGCCATCGAGTCCTTTGTGGACGAGGTGACCCACTTGGTGCGCTCACAGGTCGCGGCCGTGCTGGGCAACGTGCTCGTGGTGTACCCCCTGGTTCTGGGCCTGGCGCTGCTGATCGCCTGGGTCAAGGGCTCGCCCGCCATCAGCGCAAGCGAGGCCGGCCATGTGCTCGAATCCTTGCATCTGCTGGGGCCATCGCTGCTGTTCGCCGCTTTCACGGGCGTGCTGCTGTTCGCCTCCAGCATCATCGCAGGCTGGACCGAAAACTGGTTTGTGCTGCACCGGCTGGATTCGGCCGTGCGCTACAACCCGCGCATCACCGCCCGGCTGGGCAAGGAGCGCGCAGCGCGCTGGGCCAGCTTCCTGCGCAACAACCTGTCGGGCTTTGCCGCCAACATCTCGCTGGGCTTCATGCTTGGCCTGGTTCCGGCGTTTGCAGGGTTTTTCGGGTTGGGCCTGGATGTGCGCCATGTCACACTGTCTTCGGGCCAGTTGGGCGCGGCCACTGCGGCACTGGGCTGGGACATCGTTCACCAAAGTGCGTTCTGGTGGGCCGTCGCCACCCTTCCTTTGCTGGGCGTCCTCAACGTCAGTGTGAGCTTTTACCTGGCGTTTCGCCTGGCATTGCGTGCCCACAACGTGAGTGGTGTGGACCGTTCACGCATTTATGCAGCGATGCGGAGCCGCCTCTTCAAGGCACCGCTGAGCTTCTTCGCGCCTGAACGCCAGGTCGCCTGATTCGGGCGGCTTTTGGCCGGCAGAAACATGGTCGCTCCTGTCCTACAGGGGTCGCGCGTTTCAGCATGTAAATTCAGGCAAACGCCGGGAAGGACCACAGCGCCACCATGCGCCTTGCCCGTCCTTCCCTCCCACCGGGCGCTGCCCGTCTGATGGAGAGGACCCATGACATGAATGAAATCCTGAGCTTCTGGGGGCAGTGGCTGCGCCCTTCGGCCGGGTTGCCCACGGTGCAATGGTCGCTGTTGCTGGCGGTGGCTGCCATTGCGGGCTACCTGTGCCAGCGCCACACCGGCCTGCCCAAGGTGGTTGGCTATTCGCTGGTGGGCACCGCAGCAGGTCTGGCAGGCTTCAGCGGGGCCGTGTGGCCGCTGCAGGGCACCGGGCTGTTCCTGCTGGAGCTGGGCATCTCCATCGTGCTGTTCGAATGTGGCGGGCGCATTCCGCTGCGCTGGTTTCGCCACAACCCCATGGTGCTGGTGCAAAGCATTGCAGAATCGGCGCTGACCTACTTTGCCGTCTATTGGGTGATGGTGTGGCTTGACATGCCCACGCATGTGGCCGGACCCCTGGCCCTGGTGGCGCTGGCGGCCTCGCCCGCCGTGCTGACCCGCGTGGTGGCCGACACCCGCGCCGCCGGCCCCGTGACCGAGCGCGCCATTGTGCTGGCTACCCTGTCCACCCTGTATGCCCTGACCCTGGGCAGCGCCCGCGCCGAGCAGATCAACCGCCAGAGCAACTCGCTGCTGGACACCGTGTATCCCGTGATGGTAGTGCTGGGCGTGTCGATCATTGTGGCGGCCGTGCTGTCGCTGGTGCTGCGCATGGCGTTGCGCTTCATGAGCCCCACCAGCGAAAACACCTCCATGCTGCTGCTGGCCCTGATCGCCGCCGCCACCGCCGTGGCCGCGCACATGGGCGGCTCGGCGCCACTGGCGGCCCTGCTGGGCGGCATGCTGCTCAAGCAACTCAACCCGCGCCCGTGGGCCTGGCCGCGCCAGCTGGGCAGCGCATCGGCGCTGCTCACCATGCTGATGTTCGTGCTGGTGTCCACCGTGGCGGCGCAGGCCGACTGGAGCGGCCCGGTGGCCGGCGTGGTGCTGGCGCTGATCGCCGTGCGCCTGGTGGCCAAGGCGGTGGGCGTGGGCCTTGGCAACGTGGGCAGCGGCGCGAGTTGGCGCCAGGCGCTGTGGGTGGGCTGCGCCATGACGCCCATGTCGTCGATTGCGCTGCTGATCGCATCGCAGTTCGTGGTGGCCTCGCCCTCCACGGGCCACCTGATCGCCCGCGTGGCACTGCCGGCCATTTTGCTCATGGAAGTGCTGGGCGCCGTGATCGCCACCGTGGCCATCTACCGCGCGGGCGAGAGTTCCAAACCCTGGGCCCCGCTGTCGCGCGGCGGCAATGGAGACAGCCGTGAGCCTTGAAGACTTCCACCATTCCGAGCCGCTGACGCTGGGCGTCGAGCTGGAGCTGCAGCTGGTCAACACCCACGACTACGACCTGGCGCCCTACGCCGAAGACATGCTGCGCCTGATGCACAAGGTGCCGCTGCCCGGCAGCGTGGTGCCCGAGATGACGAACAGCATGATCGAGATCTCGACCGGCATCTGCCATTCGGCCAGCGAGGTGCTGGGGCAGCTCAGCCCCATCCGCGATGCACTGGTCAAAAGCGCCGACAAGCTCAACATTGCCGTGGTGGGCGGCGGCACGCACCCGTTCCAGCAATGGCATGAGCGCCGCATCTACGACAAGCCACGCTTTCAGGAGCTGTCGCAGCTGTATGGCTACCTCTCCAAGCAGTTCACCATCTTTGGCCAGCATGTGCACATTGGCTGCCCCGACGCCGATGCCGCCCTGCTGATGCTGCATCGCATGAGCCGCTACATCCCGCACTTCATCGCGCTGTCGGCCTCGAGCCCCTACGTGCAGGGGCAGGACACGGCGTTCGATTCGGCGCGGCTCAACTCGGTGTTCGCGTTTCCGCTGTCGGGCCGAGCGCCGTTTGCGCTGACCTGGGCCGATTTCACGGCCTATTTCAACAAGATGGCGCGCACCGGCGTGGTCAAGAGCATGAAGGACTTTTATTGGGACATCCGCCCCAAGCCCGAGTTCGGCACCATCGAGATCCGCGTATTCGACACGCCGCTGACCATCGAGCGCGCCGCCGCGCTGGCCGGTTTCGTGCAGTCTCTGGGCGCGTGGTTCCTGGCCGACCAGCCCTTCATGCCGCAGGAAGACGACTACCTCGTCTATACCTACAACCGCTTCCAAGCCTGCCGATTTGGCATGGACGCCGTGTATGTCGATCCGGCCACCGGCAGCCACATGCCGCTGCGCGACCATATCCGCATGACCATGGACCAGATCGCCAGCCACGCCGCCATGCAAGGTGCAGCCAACGCCCTGCACATGTTGCGCACCGAGGCCGAAGCCGGCCAGAACGACGCCCGCTGGCTGCGCCAGCGCCAAAGCGAAGAGCAGTTGCTGGCCGAGGTGAGTCGCCAGGCGGCACAGCGCTTTCGGGGCACGCCAGCCTGAACGGCACGGAGACAATCACTTCCATGGGTGAATTCGACCTGATCGCACGCTACTTCACGCGACCCGTGCACCGCGCGGCCCTGGGCGTGGGCGACGACTGCGCGCTGCTGAAGCCCGCGCCCGGCATGCAACTGGCCGTCTCCAGCGACATGCTGGTGGAGGGCCGCCACTTCTTTGCGGACGTGGACCCCGAGCGCCTGGGCCACAAGGCGCTGGCCGTGAACCTGTCGGACCTGGCCGCCTGCGGCGCTCGCCCGCTGGCCTTTACGCTGGCACTGGCGCTGCCCCGCGTGGATGAAGCCTGGCTCGAAGCCTTTTCGCGCGGGCTGCTGGCACTGGCCGATGCGCACGACTGCGAGCTGGTGGGCGGCGACACCACGCAAGGCCCGCTCAATATCTGCATCACGGTGTTTGGCGAAGTGCCCACCGGCCAGGCCCTGCTGCGCAGCGGCGCGCAACCCGGCGACGACATCTATGTAAGCGGCACGCTGGGCGATGCCCGGCTGGCGCTGGAAGCCCTGCAGGGTCACATCGCGCTGCCGCCCGACGTGCTGGCCGCCGCCCGCCTGCGCCTGGAGGAGCCAACGCCCCGCGTAACGCTGGGCCAGGCCCTGCGCGGCGTGGCCAGCAGTGCCCTGGATGTGAGCGACGGTCTGCTGGGCGACCTGGGCCACATCCTGCGTGCCTCGGGCACAGGGGCCGAGATCGATGTGGATGAAACATCGAAATTGATAGCTTCTCGCGCTTTATTTACGGGCTCTACAGCCTATTTTGATGTGGAACTGCTACGCCAATGCACACTAGCGGGTGGCGATGACTACGAACTCGCCTTCACCGCCCCGCCCGCGCTACGCGATGCCGTGGCTCGCGCCGCCGCCGCGGCGACCACGCCCGTGGCGCGCATCGGGCGCATCAGCGCCGAGCCGGGGCTGCGCCTCGCAGATGCGCAAGGCCACCCGCTGGCCGGTCGCTACGCCTCCTTCGATCACTTCGGCGGCTGATCGACCAGCTTGCTGGCAGCCTCGGCCTGCGCATGTGCGGCGGCGATGGCCATGGCCGCCACCACCTCCTGCACCGTCTTGCGGTGCCCCACCGGCAAAGCCAGATACTGCGCCAACATCTGGCGATCCTGCAGATTGAGCCGGCTCTCCAGAGTGCCCGAATCCATGGCCAGCACAGCCCCAGAACGCGGGCCGAAGCGCAATTCGTCGGGATTGACGTGCAGCCATTCACTGAGCGTGCGGATCTTGTCCTGCATGGGAATCGCCAATCCAGCCAGCCAAGCCCGCGCCGTGTGCGCCGTGATGCTCTTTCCCCAGTAACGCAGGTTGAATTCGCTGGCCACCACCGCCGGCGATGGCCGCACGCCGACAGCCGCCAGCGCCTGCTTCAACCGGGCAGAAAAGGCCCTTGCCTCCTCCGCGTGAACTCCTTTTGCCATGGCAGCAACGGTAGGGGCTGGCTTGTATCAAGACTTAAGGAAATCCTGCAAAACCTCGTGGTCAGTCTGGTAGTGGGCTGCAAGCCATGGCATCCTCACAAGCATGAAGCAAAGCAGCCTTGACCTGAACCTGAGCACCAAGAAGACGCGCAAGCAGGAACTGCTGGCCCAGATGGATCGGGTGGTTCCCTGGGCTGCATTGGTTGAACTCATTGCTCCGTACTACCCCGAAGGCAAGAACGGACGTCCACCCTTTGCCTTGGAGAGCATGCTGCGCATCCACTGCATGCAGCAATGGTTCACCTTGTCGGATCTGGCCATGGAAGAGGCCTTCTTTGACACGCCGATCTACCGGGAGTTTGCAGGCCTTGAGGCCCATGGGCGAATGCCTGACGAGAGCACCATTTTGAGGTTTCGCCATCGGCTGGAGAAACACAAGCTGGCCGAGCAGATTCTGGCCACGGTCAACGAACTGTTGGCAGCCCAGGGCTTGCTGCTCAAGGCGGGCACAGCGGTAGACGCTACCTTGATTGCAGCGCCCAGCTCCACCAAGAACAAGGACAGAAAGCGCGACCCAGAGATGCACTCGAGCCAAAAGGGCAATGAATGGCACTTTGGCATGAAGGCCCACATTGGCGTGGACGCGGACTCAGGACTGGTGCACACGGTCATCGGCACCTCGGGCAACGTGGCCGACGTAGTAGAAGGCAACAGCTTGCTGCACGGGCAGGAGACAGATGGGTTTGGTGACGCGGGCTACCAAGGCGTTCACAAGCGCCCGGATGCCAGGGCGGGCGTGACGTGGCACATTGCGATGCGCCCGGGCAAGCGCAAAGAGCTGGACAAAGAGAACAACCCCGTTGACGCGCTCATAGACCAGATGGAGAAGATCAAGGCCAGCATCCGGGCCAAGGTGGAGCATCCCTTTAGGGTGATCAAGCGGCAGTTTGGATATGTGAAGGTGCGCTACCGGGGCTTGAAGAAGAACACGCTGCAGCTCAAGACGCTGTTTGCGCTATCGAATCTGTGGATGGTGCGCCACCAATTGCTGGGGGCGCAGGGATGAGTGCGCCTGAACACAGGCAAGGGGCCGCGAAAGCGGTGCAGATGGCCCGAAAGGGCGTGAAAAGTGGTGCGAAGATGCGGGCTAAACGGCATCCATCGCACTATCTGAAATCGCTGGCCTTGTAGCACTCGTGAATCCGAGTTATTCAGGACTTCCTTAAATATCGATTACATTGATGGTAAAAATCATTTACCAATGTTTATCCATGAAACGGCCATGACGTCCCCCTACGGTTCCCACGCGTCCGCCGGCAATCGAGGCCATGCGGGTGGTTTCACGCTCATCGAACTGATGATCGTCGTCGCCATCGTGGCCATCCTGGCCGCCATTGCCCTGCCTTCCTACGAACGTTATGTGAAGAAAAGCCGCGCACGTGGAGCTTCGGCCGACCTCGTGGCCCTGAGCCTGACGCTGGAAAACCGCTATCAAAAGTCCCTGGAATACCCGGTCCAGACCAATCAGAACCCGGTAGGCAATGCCAACTTCACTGCGTGGAATCCTGCGCAGGGCAGCTATTTCACGTATTCGCTCACCTCCACAAAAACAACTTACGCCCTCACGGCCACCGCCCGCGACACCGGTTGGACCTGCACGCTCACGCTGGACCAGAACAATGCGCGCAACGCGGCCAGCACCTGTCCGATCCTGGGGGCTTGGTGAGCATGCCCACCTCCCTGCCGCGCGGATTCACACTCATTGAGTTGCTGGTCACGCTCGCCATCCTGGCAATGCTGCTGCTCATGGCCGCGCCCTTGGCTACCGACTGGGTACACGGAGCACGAACGCTGCAAGCCCGGGGCACGCTGGTCCAGGGTTTCGCACAAGCCAAGGCCCTGGCGCTGCGTAACCCTTGCGAAGCACCCAACGCCACGGGAACCCATGCAGCCAGCCTGGAGGCCAAAACCGATGACGCCACCGTCACGCTGAACGTCCTGGCGCAAGGCGGCAGCGGCTGTACCACCTGAGCGCGCGCCCCAATCCACAGTGGAGCGCCCGCCTCCCCGGCGGCGTAGGCCTCACCTTGAACGGCACCCCACTCACGTCCAGTACACCGATCACTGTGGAACTGGACAACCGCGGCCTGCCCGCCACCAGCATCCCCTTCATCCTGCGCCGAGGAGGCAATCAGAATGACGAAACCGGTACGCTGCACTGATCCCCACCACCCCCAGCGTGGCGATGCGCTACTGGAAGCCCTGATCGGCATCCTCCTGCTCGCCATCCTGGGACTGGGTCTGAGCTACGCGGCCTCGCGCATGCTTGCCGCCCAGCGCTATGCAGCCACGCACGGCATCGTGATCGCGCAGATGCGCAATGCCCTCGAGACCGAGGGCCTCACGCATCTGTGCAGCAACCCGCACACCTTCTCCATCACCCCGACGGGCGGCAGTTCAGTGAGCGTGGACCTGCCCGCCGCCAACTGCGAGAGGCATGACGTGGAGGTCGGCACGGGCGACCCCTCGCTGTCAGTCACGCTGCCGCAGGCCGCCATCACGCGCATGGTCTTTTCCACACCAGACACCGGCAGCGCCCGTGAACTGCTGGGCCCCGGCAGCATCGTCCTGAGCCAATGAAGGCCCGCGCCATGCCACTGCCGTCCCCCGCAACGCCACGCCAGCGCGGCGTCACCCTCATCAGCCTGATGACTGGTCTGGTCATCTCCATGATCCTGGTGCTTGCCACCTTGATGCTGTTCCAGCGGATGGTTCGCGCCACCACGGCCGCGCGCAGCGATGCGCAGGCCGACACACAGCGCAGCGCGGCCTTCCTGGCAGCAGGCATCGCAGCGCAGGAAGCAGGCTACGGCATCAACGCGGCGCAGGCCGGCACCCACCTCATGGTGCTCACAGGCGCTGCACTGGCCGGGTCCGCTCTCTCGGGTACGCCTGCCGCCCTGGGCGCCACCGGCAACGCGGTCGTATGGGCCGAAAACACCACGGGCACCCCACGCTGTTCGGCCCTGCTGGCACCCAACGGCAGCGGCCAGGGCGGTCTGCGCAAGCTCGGCCCTGTCGCCTGCGCCGACGCCACAACCTTTTCCGGTCTGGCCTGGACAGCGCTGCCGCTGTCCGACACCCCCGCCACGCCCGTCGTCATCGCCTGGCAGGCAGCCGCCTGCACCCCTTTCGGCATCAGCGCCGGCACAGCCGCCCAAAAGGTGCTGCTGATCCTGTCCGCCGACAACAGCAACGGCGTGGCGTTGGAAACCAGCCAGTGCCTGTCCAACGTATCTGCCCCATGAGGAACCCTGCCATGCTCCGACCTGCCCGCCCCCTGGCGCCGCCGCGCGGCATCGCCACCGTGCTGATCCTGCTTCTCGTGGGTCTGTCGCTCTCGGCCGCAGTATTGGGCACCGCGCACTACGTCCGCAGCCAGCAGCAGTTGGACGTGGCCGCCCATGCGCAGACACAGGCGCAAATGAAGGCCTGGACGGGCGCCGAACTGGTACGACAGTACCTGCAGCAGTTGCAGGACAGCGGCAAGCTCGCGGCGCTGTACGCCAAGACACCGCCCTTCGACCTCACGCTTTCGGGCGATGGCGTCACCAGCGCCGTGCTCGCACGCGTCACGGCATTGGACAGCACAGCCGGCACGCTCACCGCCCGCCTCACGGGCATCACCGCGCCAGCCTCTCCGGCCGAAGCGCGCGCGGTACTGGAGGTGGTCTATGCCGCCGGCACGGGCTCCGGCACGGCGCCCAGCCAGTGCAGCGCGCCCGTGCGTTCCTCCACCGTGCTGCGGGGCGACGTTTCGATTACAGGAGGCCAGACGAGCTTCACCAGCGGAGAAAGCTACACGGACCTCGCCATCGACGGCGGCCTCACGATCCAGAGCGCCTCGCAAGCCATCATTTCGGGCTGCACCAAAGGAGACATCACCTTGAGCGGCGGCGGCATCGATGCCAACGCCACGCTCAGCTCCCAGAACGGCACCATCCGCATCGCCAGCATGGCCCAGCCGACCAACGCCACGCTTTGGGCGCGGGCCATCAGTATCGGCAACACCGGCAGCGCCAGCTACAACGCGCTCAAGGCCGGCGCCTACCAGTCCAACGTAGTGGCAGCGGGAAACGTCATCGCCGGCACGGCCTACGCAGGCGGGCGGCTGCTCAGCGCCACTGCTGGACCGAGCGTGCCCTGGACCACCGGCACCGTAGTGCCCTGGCAGACCGGCAGTCTGCTCGTCACGCTCGGCGATGGCGGCGAATACCTGGTGGACATGGCCCGAGCCACCATCGACTCGGCCACTGGCGCCGTGTCGGGTGCCCGGGCCGCCGCCCAGAAAGTTAACGCCAGCGGTAGTGCCGAACTGCCCGACAGCTTCACCCTGCGCGCCACAGCCGTCGCCGGGGGCGGCATCGATCTGTACACGCTGTCCGTGCAGCAGACCTGGGGCTACGACGTCACCATCCAGGGCTGGGGCGGGACCTATCGGCAGGTCTGGCCCGCAGGCAACTTCAAGGTAGTCACCGGAACCATCACCGACCTGCAAGGCGGAGGCTATCTCTGGGCCACGGAGGCAGGGTCTCCCACGTCCAACTTTCCCACCATCGTCAACGGAGGCCCCATCGCCGACCGCATCTACTACGGCGCCAGCAAAACACAGCTAGCCACTCACGCCAAAGTGCAATCCAGCGTGGCCGGCACGTCGCCCGGCCTGCCCGGCGCGCCGTTCTGCGATACGCGCTCCGACACCTTCGACGCCGCGGCTTTCCGCTCGTCTGCCAACTACATCTTCGAGTTCGACACCAGCGGCAAGCCCCGCCTCACCATCCAGCACATGAAGGCCAGCAACGGCACTTCTATCGACCGCGCCAATATCGATCTGACAGCCGTGGACCCTGCCCCCGCGACCGCACTGGGCGCGATGACACTGCGGCGCATCAACGGCGTGGACTTTCTCGGCTGCGGCAACCAGTCGCCCAGCAACCCGTCCAGCGATGCACTGGCCTGCCTGCGCAGCGCCACGCCCGCCAATGGCTGGCGCTTGAACGGCATCACCAAGTTTCCGCCCGGCATCGCGCTATTCATCGGCCCGGTCACCATCGACGGAGTGGCCTCCAGTCAAGGCACCCTGTACAACACCCTGCTGTCCACCGGCGGCGTCACGCTCACCAGCTCAGGGCATGGGCCGCTGGTGGCGCCCAACTTCGCCAGCCCACTCACGCCCGTGTGTGATGGCTCCTTCTACCCCGCCAACCTGTGCAACAAGGCCACCACGCCCAGCTCACTGGTGAAGTGGACCGACGCAGAAGGGCAGGAGCACGCAGGACTGCCGCTGGCCAACCTGGCCATCGGTACCAACAAACAGCTCAACGCCAACTCGTGGGACACGCCCAATGGCATCACAGGTAATGTGCTGCTGGGGGAAAGCATTAGCACCGGTGGTGCCACTCTCTACATTGCCGGTTCGCTGACCGTGGGCGCCAATGTGCGCAGCACCACCACCATCACTCAGGGCGGACTAAAGATGGACACAACCCGCCTCACGCGGGACCAGGGTTACCTGCCCGGCGGCAATTGCACACCCACGGCCACGCCACAGCCCATCGCAATGAAGTGGAGCCGCTACCTGTAGCGGCCAAGGGCGTGCCTGCCAGCATGCCCGCAGTCCCTTCCCCTTCACGGGCACAGGGGCCTGCATCGACACGTCAGCCACTATCAATTTAATAGCCTCTAGCGCTTATTCTATAAGCGCTAGAGGCCAAATTGATACTGAACTGCTTCACCAATGCACCCTGGCCGGGGGCGATGACTACGAGCTGGCCTTCACCGCCCCTGTGGCCCGGCGCGCTGCGGTGGCCGCCGCGGCCCAGGCCAGCAGCACGCCCGTCACACGCATCGGCCATGTGGAGGCCAAGCCCGGCCTGCGGCTGGTGGATGGACAGGGGCGGCCCGTAGCCAGGCGCTACGCGTCTTTCGATCACTTCGCCGGGGGTTGAGGCACCGGCTGCGGCAGGATTCGGGACGTCGGGTCCAGCAATTCGCACAGCAGGGCGACATGGCCCTGTCGGTAATGGTCGAGGTCCTTCGGGTCGACGCCGCCCAGCACCACCTGCGACAGCAGGGCATGCACCACCGGCGATAGCGCCAGCCAGGGCTCTTGCGTGATCACGCTGGGAACCACCCCCTCCTGCACGGCATGGGTACGCAAAATACTGCCCAACAGGGTCAGCTGCGGCTGAACCACATTGCGCTTCCACAGCACGATGAGATGCGGCACACGCGCGCTTTCAGCCACCAGCAGGCGCAACGTTGCCACCGCTCCGGGCTGGCCCAGCGAGTCATAAAGCTTGTCCACCACCCACTGCGCCAGCGGCCGCGCGCCGGCGCCCAACACCGGCATTTCTCCCAGGTCCGGCGGCGCGAGAGAACGGGTCAGCAGCGCTTCGAACACATCTTCCTTGCCTGCGAAATGGGCGTAGAGGCCTCCCTTGGAGAGCCCGCAGCGGCGTGCGATGTCGTCCATCCGCGCGGCGGCAAAGCCCCGTTCGGAGAATTCCACCAGTGCGGCGTCCAGAATCTGCACCACGCGCACCTCCGGGGGCAGGCGCTGTCGCAGGGGTGCGACGGCCGGGGGAGCGCGTAAAGAGTGCAATGGCAGGGTCATCGGTTTGTCTCGGCGTTTGGCTATGCTGCGCATGATTATCTACCGACCGGTCGGTAATAAGGCGCGTATTGATGCATATCAATTCGAGGGATGCGATGCCTTCGTAAAGTACCCCTGCACCACCCGGCCCACTCATCACCTGGGAGTCCATTCATGCCAACCCCTGCGAACGCCCCCCTGTCCATGGCCGAACGGCTCGACCCCACCGTCCACGCGGCCCTGGCCCGCAGCGTTGCGTCGCTGTCGCATGCCTCCGCCCTGATGGCGGCCAGCGACTGGGCCCTGCATCTGGCCGCGTCGCCAGGTCACTGCCTGGACCTGGCGCACCTGGCCCTGCGCCAGGGTCAGGAAATGGCGGCATACGCCCTGGCGCGCATAGCGGCCGGCCCCGACAAGGAGGCCCGCCATGCCGTGGCCACACCCACCCAGGACCGGCGCTTTGCCGACCCCGCCTGGCAGCAGTGGCCATTCAACCTTCTGCACCAGTCGTTTGTGCTCACCGAACAATGGTGGGCGGCGGCAACGCACGGCGTCTGGGGCGTGGACAAGCACCACGAAGACATGGTGGCCTTCGCCGCGCGGCAGTTTCTGGACATCTTCTCGCCCGGCAACCAGGTGGCCACCAACCCCGTGGTGCTCAACCGCACGCTCACGCAAGGCGGCGCCAACCTGCTGCGCGGCTCGCTCCATCTGCTGGAGGACGCCCGGCGCCACGCCGCGGGCGCACCACCGGCGGGCGCCGAGAATTTTGTCGTGGGCCGCGACGTGGGCATCACGCCCGGCAAGGTGGTGCTCAAGAACCGCTTGATGGAACTGATCCAGTACACGCCCACCACCCGTGCCGTGCACCCCGAGCCGATCCTGATCGTGCCGGCGTGGATCATGAAGTACTACATCCTCGACCTGTCGCCCCACAACTCGCTCATCAAGTACCTGGTGGACCAGGGGCACACGGTGTTCTGCATCTCGTGGATAAACCCCGGCGCCGAGGACCGCGATCTGGGCATGGACGATTACCTGGAGCTGGGCTTTCACGCCGCACTCGATGCCGTCAACACCATCGTGCCCCACACCAAGGTGCACAGCACCGGCTACTGCCTGGGCGGCACGCTGCTGGCCATTGCGGCGGCGGCCATGGCGCGCGACGGCGACGATCGCCTGGCCTCGATGACGCTGTTCGCGGCGCAGACCGACTTCACCGAGCCAGGCGAACTGGCACTGTTCATCGACAACAGCCAGATCAGCCTGCTGGAGGCGCAAATGGCCAGGACGGGCTACCTCACCGCCGACCAGATGGCCGGCGCCTTCCAGATGCTGCGCTCCTACGACCTGCTGTGGTCGCGCCTGGTCAACGAATACCTGCTGGGCGATCGGGCGCCCATGAACGACCTGATGGCCTGGAACGCCGACGCCACGCGCATGCCCGCCAAAATGCACTCGCAGTACCTGCGCCGGCTGTTCCTCGACGATGACCTCAGCGAAGGCCGCTACCCGGTGGGCGGCAAGCCCGTGACGCTGGGCGACATCACGCTGCCCACCTTCATGGTCGGCACCGTCACAGACCATGTGGCCCCCTGGCGCTCGGTCTTCAAGCTGCAGCAGCTGAGCCCTGCCGAGAACACCTTCGTGCTCACCAGCGGCGGCCACAACGCCGGCGTCGTCAACCCGCCCGTGCCCGATTCGCGCCGTCGTTACCAACTCCTCAAGCGCGAGGCCGGTGGCAACTATCTCGCGCCAGAAGACTGGCTGAGCGCGGCGCCGACCACGCAGGGCTCCTGGTGGCCGGCCTGGCAGGCATGGCTGGCCGAGCGCTCCGGGGCGCCCGTGAAGCCACCACACATGGCTGGCACCGCATTCAAACCTGTTGGCGATGCCCCCGGCACCTACGTTCTGAAGAAGTAACGTGGACCTGACGCTGCAAGGCCAAAATGGCCCGATCGCCGGCAAGGCGGCCACGGCCTCCACCGGTCGCACTGCGTACGCCGATGTTGGCTTTCACATTCTTGGTTGAATCACTTAATGAAGCGTTCCGTACCCCTTCCCTCGCCGCGCCATGTTCAATGCAGCGTTGGCGCGGCCATGGCCAACGCGGCCACCGTGCTGCTGCTGGCAGGCTGCGCCTCGATGGCCCCTTCCTACGAGCCGCCAGCGCTGCCCGTCGCACCCAGCTACCCGCATGAGGCGCCAGCCGACGCCGACGGCGTGCACGCCGCGAATCTGGACTGGCAGGACTATTTTTCCGACCCACCGCTTCGGCGATTGATCGCACAGGCGCTGGAGAACAACCGCGACCTGCGCATCGCCACGCTGCGCGTGCAGGAGGCCGAGGCAGCCTACGGCATCCAGCGCGCCGAGCGTTTCCCGACCATCCGCCTGGGCGCCGACGGCAGCCGCGCCCGAGTGCCGGGCGACCTGAACGTCAGCGGCCAGCCGGTCATCGCAAGCCAATACCAGATCAGTCTGGGTGCCAGCGCCTGGGAGCTGGACTTCTGGGGTCGCGTGCGCAGCCTGCAGGATGCGGCGCTGCAGTCCTACCTGGCCTCCGACGAGGCCCGCAGGGCCGTCACGCTGACGCTGGTGGCGCAGGTGGCCGATGGGTATCTGGTCCTGCGCGAACTGAACGAGCGCGTGGCCCTGGCCCGCAGCAGCATCGCGAGCCGCGAGGAGTCGCTGCGCATCTTCACGCGGCGGTTTGAAGTCGGTTCGACATCGCGGCTGGACCTCACGCAGGTGCAGATGTTGCTGGCGCAGGCCCGGACGCTGGGGTCGCAGCTAGAGCAGGCGCGAGCGGCCCAGGCCCATGCGTTGACGCGATTGGTCGGTTCGCCGATTGACCAGGCCCTGTTGCCGGAGCGTTTCGACGATGCAGTGGTCACGCGGGAACTGCAGGCCGGGCTGCCCTCGGACCTGCTGGTAAATCGGCCCGACATCATGGCCGCCGAGCACCGCCTGCGTGCGGCCAATGCCAACATCGGCGCGGCGCGTGCCGCGTTCTTCCCGCGCGTCGCGCTGACGGGCAGCCTTGGCACAGCCAGTGCCGAACTGGACGGCCTGTTCGAATCCGGCAGCCGCGCCTGGGCCTTCGCGCCCAGCATCTCGCTGCCGATCTTCGATGCGGGTCGCAACCGCGCCGGCCTCGAACTGGCCCAGGTGCGCCGAAACGTGGCCGTGGCCGAGTACGAAAAAGCGGTGCAGGACGCCTTTCGGGACGTCTCCGACGCGCTGTCCTCGCAGCAGTGGCTCGCCGAGCAGGTGCGCATCCAGCAGGACAATCTGACTGCGCAGTCCGAACGGGCGCGCCTGGCCAAGCTTCGCTACGACAACGGCGCCGCAGCGTTCCTTGAAGTGCTGGATGCGCAGCGCGATCTGCTGACGGCCGAGCAGCAGTTGGTGCAGACGCGCCGCGCGCTGCTCTCCGCCCGTGTGAGCCTCTACGCCGCTCTGGGCGGCGGCTCACGGCAGATTGCCGCCTCCACGCCCCGCGCCAAAACCGATTGACCCGCCAATTGATACCAATTGATGAATCTGATGCCCATGAATCCCGAACTCAAAAAGAAACTGATTCCCGCACTCATCGCAGTAGCCGTCGCGGCCGCTGGCTGGTATGGCTGGACACGTCTGCAACCCAGCGGCCCCGGCGAGGCTTTCGTCCGCGGCAACGGCCGCATCGAAGCGACCGAAGTCGATGTCGCCACCAAGTTCGCGGGCCGGGTGGACAGCATCCTGGTCAGCGAAGGTGACTTCGTGTCGGCCGGCCAACCACTCGCGACCATGCAGATCCAGTCGCTTGAAGCGCAACGCGACGAGGCGCGCGCGAACCACCAGCAGGCCGTGACCGCCGTTTCCACAGCCAAGGCCCAGGTCGCTGTGCGCGAGAGCGACCGGGTGGCAGGCCTGGCGGTGGTGGCCCAGCGCGAAAGCGAGCTGGACGCCGCGCAGCGCCGGCTCAAGCGTTCCGAGACGCTATCGAGCGATGGCGCGGCCTCGCTGCAGGAACTCGACGACGACCGCGCCCGCGTGCGCAGCGCGCAGGCCGCCGTAGCCGCAACCAAGGCGCAGACTGCCGCGGCGCAGGCCGCCATCGACGCGGCCCGCGCACAGGTGGTGGGCGCGCAGTCGGCCGTGGTGGCCAGCGAGGCAACCATCGCGCGCATCCAGGCCGACATCGCCGACAGCCAGCTCAAAGCCCCCCGCGACGGCCGCGTGCAGTACCGCATCGCGCAGCCTGGCGAAGTGCTGGGCGGCGGCGGCAAGGTGCTCAATCTCATTGACCTGTCGGACGTCTTCATGACCTTCTTCCTGCCTGAAACCGTGGCCGGCCGCGTGGCGCTGGGCACCGAGGTGCGGGTGGTGCTCGACGCCGCGCCGGATTTCGTGATTCCAGCCAAGGTCAGCTTCGTGGCCGCCAGCGCGCAATTCACGCCCAAGACGGTTGAGACAGCCAGCGAGCGCCAAAAGCTGATGTTCCGCGTCAAGGCACAGATCGACCGCGAACTGCTGCAAAAGCACTTGAAACAGGTCAAAACGGGCCTGCCTGGCGTGGCCTGGGTCAAGCTCGAGGCAGATGCACCATGGCCAGCTGAGCTGGCGCTCAAGGTACCCGGACAATGACGGCAGGCGCTTTGGCCACGCCCGATGGCGCCGGGCAGGTCGCCCGGGTCGCCGGCGTGCGCCTGCGCTATGGCAAGGCCGTTGCGCTCGATGGCATTGACCTGGAAATTCCGGCCGGCCGCATGGTCGGGCTGATCGGTCCCGACGGCGTCGGCAAGTCCAGCCTGTTGTCGCTGCTGGCCGGCGCGCGCGCGGTGCAGCAGGGCCGGGTGGAGGCGCTGGGCGGCGACATGGCCGACAAGCGCCACCGCGACGAGGTCTGCCCGCGCATTGCCTACATGCCCCAGGGGCTGGGCAAGAACCTCTACCCGACTCTGTCGGTGGAGGAAAACCTGCAGTTCTTCGCCCGCCTGTTCGGCCACGACGCGGCCGAGCGGCGCCGCCGCATCGACGACCTGACCCGCAGCACCGGCCTGTATCCGTTCCTGTCGCGTCCGGCGGGCAAGCTGTCCGGCGGCATGAAGCAGAAGCTGGGCCTGTGCTGCGCGCTGATCCACGACCCTGACCTGCTGATCCTGGACGAACCGACCACCGGCGTGGACCCGCTGGCCCGTGCCCAGTTCTGGGATCTGATTGCCAGCATCCGGCAAGAGCGCCCGCAGATGAGCGTTGTGGTGGCCACCGCCTACATGGACGAAGCCCAGCGCTTTGACTGGCTGGTGGCCATGGACGACGGCCAGGTGCTCGCCACCGGTGCGCCCCACGAGCTGCTGGAACGCACCGGCACCAGCAACCTGGAGGCCGCCTTCATCGGGCTGCTGCCCGAGGCCAAAAAACGCGGCCACCAGCCCGTGGAGATCACCCCGCTGATGCTGGGCGACGACGCAGAGGTGGCCATCGAGGCGCAGGGCCTGACCATGCGCTTTGGCGACTTCGTGGCCGTGGACCATGTGGATTTCCGCATCCGCCGCGGCGAGATCTTCGGGTTTCTGGGCTCCAACGGTTGCGGCAAGTCCACCACCATGAAAATGCTCACCGGCCTCTTGCCGGCCAGCGAGGGCGAGGCCTGGCTGTTTGGCCAGAAAGTGAACCCCAAAGACATCGAAACCCGCCGCCGCGTGGGCTACATGTCACAAGCGTTTTCGCTGTATGGCGAGCAGACCGTGCGGCAAAACCTGGTGCTGCACGCGCGCCTGTTCCATGTGCCCGAGGCCCAGGTGCCAGGGCGCGTGCAGGCCATGGTCGAGCGCTTTGGCCTGCAGGACGAAATTGACAGCCTGCCCGACGCCCTGCCCCTGGGGCTGCGCCAGCGCCTGTCGCTCGCGGTGGCCATGGTGCACCAGCCCGAGCTGCTGATCCTGGACGAACCCACCTCGGGCGTGGACCCGGTGGCGCGCGACAACTTCTGGCGCCTGCTGATCGAGCTGTCGCGGCGCGACCGGGTGACCATCTTCATCTCCACCCACTTCATGAACGAGGCCGAGCGCTGCGACCGCATCTCGCTGATGCACGCCGGCAAGGTGCTGGTCAGCGCCAAGCCGGCAGACATCACCGCGCAGCGCGGCGCCAGCTCGCTGGAACAGGCCTTCATTGCCCACCTGGAAGAGGCCTCGGGCACTCGGCGCGCCGTGCCCGCCGAAGGCACGCCAGCGCCTGCGGCGCCCACGCCCACACCGCACAGCGAGCCCGCCACTGCGCCCACAGGCCGCCGCCGGGGCTTCTTCAGCCTGGGCCGCGCCCTGAGCTACATGTGGCGCGAAACGCTGGAGCTGCAGCGCGACCCGGTGCGCGCCACGCTGGCGCTGCTGGGCACCGCCCTGCTGATGTTCATCATTGGCTACGGCATCAGCATGGACGTCGAAGACCTTAGCTATGCGGTGCTGGACCAGGACCAGACCCTGCTGAGCCAGAACTACACACTCAACCTCGCGGGTTCGCGCTACTTCATCGAAAAGCCGCCCCTTCGCAGCCACGCAGAGCTGGACCAGCGCATGCGCAGCGGCGAGCTGGCCCTGGCCATCGAGATTCCACCGGGCTTCGCGCGCGACCTGCAACATGGCCGATCCGTGCAGGTGGCGGCCTGGGTCGATGGCGCCATGCCCATGCGCGCGGAAACCGTGCGCGGCTATGTCGGCGCCATGCACCAGATGTGGCTGGCCGACCAGGCAAAACACCGGCTGGGCGTGCAGCTGGCGGCGGCCAGCTCGGTCGAGACCCGCTTTCGCTACAACCCCGATGTGAAAAGCCTGCCCGCCATGGTGCCAGCCGTTATTCCGCTGCTGCTGATGCTGATACCGGCCATGCTCACGGCGCTGTCGGTGGTGCGCGAAAAAGAGCTGGGCTCCATCATCAACCTGTATGTCACGCCCGTCACGCGCACCGAATTTCTGCTGGGCAAGCAGCTGCCCTACATCGTGCTGGCCATGTTCAATTTTTTGCTCATGACCGCGATGGCCGTCACGGTGTTCGATGTGCCGCTCAAGGGCAGCTTTGCCACGCTGGCGCTGGCGGCACTGGTGTTCGTGGTGTCGTCCACGGGCATTGGCTTGCTGGCCTCCACCTTTACCCGCAGCCAGATTTCGGCGATGTTCGTCACCATGATCGGCACGCTGATCCCGTCCGTCCAGTATGCGGGGCTGATCAACCCGGTGTCTTCGCTCGAAGGCGTGGGCGCCTTTGTTGGCCGCATTTTTCCGGCCACGCATTTCCTGACCATCAGCCGGGGCGTTTTCAGCAAGGCACTGGACCTGGGCAGCCTGCTGCCTTCGTTCTGGCCCTTGCTGATCGCCGCGCCGGTCATCGTCGGCACGGCCATCTTGCTGCTGCGAAAGCAGGAGTCCTGAGCATGCACGCTGCATCCATTGCCAACATCTGGCGCCTGGGGATCAAGGAACTGTGGAGCCTGGTGCGCGACCCCATGATGCTGGTGCTGATCGTCTACACCTTCACCGTGTCGATCTACGTGGCCGCCACGGCCATGCCCGAGAGCCTGCACAAGGCCGCCATCGCCATCGTGGACGAGGACGACTCGCCCCTTTCGGCGCGCATCGTGGGCAGCTTCTATCCGCCGCAATTCATCACCCCGCGCCTGATCACGCTGGCCGAGATGGATGCCGGCATGGACAAAGGCAACTACACCTTCGTACTCAACATTCCGCCCAACTTCCAGCGCGAGGTGCTGGCCGGTCTGGCCCCCGCAGTACAGCTCAATGTGGACGCCACGCGCATGAGCCAGGCGTTCACCGGCAGCGGCTTTATCCAGCAGATCGTTGCGGGCGAGGTCAACGAGTTTGTGCAACGCCATCGCGGCGAAGCGCGGCTGCCGGCCGATCTGAACGTGCGCATGCGCTTCAACCCGAATCTCGAACAGGCCTGGTTCGGCTCGCTGATGGAAATCATCAACAACGTCACCATGCTGTCCATCATCCTGACGGGCGCGGCGCTGATACGCGAGCGCGAACACGGCACCATCGAGCATTTGCTGGTCATGCCCGTGACGCCCGGCGAGATCATGCTGGCCAAGGTCTGGTCCATGGGGCTGGTGGTGCTGCTGGCGGCGCTGGTGGCGCTGGTGTTCGTGGTGCAGGGCGTCCTCAAGGTGCCGGTGCAGGGCTCGGTGCTGCTGTTCATGGTGCTGTCGGCGCTGCACCTGTTTGCCACCACCTCCATGGGCATCTTCCTGGCCACCGTGGCCCGCTCCATGCCGCAGTTCGGCATGTTGCTGGTGCTGACCCTTCTGCCGCTGCAAATGCTGTCGGGTGGCGTCACGCCGCGCGAGAGCATGCCTGAATTCGTGCAACAGGTGATGCTGGCCGCGCCGACCACGCATTTTGTGGCGGGCGCGCAGGCCATCCTGTACCGAGGTGCCGGCCTCGACATGGTCTGGCCACAGTTGCTGGCCATACTGGCCATTGGCGGGGTGCTGTTCACCATCTCGCTGGCCCGTTTTCGCAAGACCATCAGCCAGATGGCCTGACCATTGACAAGATCTTCCGGAGTCCCATGCCAGAAATCCTGCCCGCCCCCCTTCCAGCGCACAGCACCGGCAACGACCTGGGCACCGTGCGCAACCGCACGTTCGACGAGATCGCGGTGGGCGACACCGCCTCGTTCGAGCGCACGCTCAGCACCGAAGACATCCAGCTGTTTGCCGTGCTCTCGGGCGACGTGAACCCGCAGCACCTGGACGCGGAATACGCCGCCTCCACGCGCTTTCAGGGCGTCATTGCCCACGGCATGCTCGGCGGCGCGCTGATCTCGGCGGTGCTGGGCACGCGCCTGCCCGGCCCCGGCACCATCTATCTGGGGCAGACGCTGAAATTCCTCGCACCCGTGCGCGTGGGCGACACCCTGCGCGTCAGCGTGACCGTGACCGCACGCGACGAGGCCAAAAAACGCCTCAAGCTCGCCTGCAGCTGCACCAACCAGGACGGCGTGGCCGTGATCCGTGGCGAGGCCGATGTGATTGCCCCCACCGAGCGCATCGAGCGCGCCCGCACCACGCTACCCGAGGTGCGCCTGACCGTCAACGGCGACGGCCTGCACCGGCTGCTGGACCATGTGCGCCCGATGGGCGCAATCCCCATGGCGGTGGTGCACCCCTGCGATGCGCTGAGCCTTTCGGGCACACTGGACGCACGCGCGGCCGGGCTCATCACCCCGGTGCTGATTGGCCCGCGTGCGCGCATTCTGGCGGTGGCGCAGGCCAACGGCCTCGACATCTCGGACATCGACATCGAAGACGTGCCCCACAGCCATGCCGCCGCCGCGCGCGCGGTGGAGCTGGTGGCCCAGGGGCGTGTGGAGGCCCTCATGAAAGGCAGCCTGCACACCGACGAGCTCATGGCCGCCGTGGTGGCCAGCGGCACCGGCCTGCGCACCAAGCGGCGCATCAGCCACTGCTACCTGATGCAGACCCCGGCCTACCCGCGCCCCTTCATCATCACCGACGCCGCCATCAACATCGCACCCACGCTGGACGACAAGGCCGACATCGTGCGCAACGCCATCGACCTGGCCCATTCCATCGGCGTGGCCGAGCCGCGCGTGGCCATCCTGGCAGCGGTGGAAACCATCAACCCGCACATGCCAGCCACGCTGGACGCGGCCGCGCTGTGCAAGATGGCCGACCGCGGCCAGATCACCGGCGCCCTGCTCGACGGGCCGCTGGCCTTCGACAACGCCGTGTCGATGGCGGCCGCGCACACCAAGGGCATCGTCTCCGAAGTCGCAGGCCGGGCCGACATTCTGGTGGTGCCCGACCTGGAAAGCGGCAACATGCTGGCCAAGCAGCTCGAATTCATGGGCAACGCGGCCAGCGCCGGCATTGTGCTGGGCGCGCGCGTGCCCATCGTGCTCACCAGCCGCGCCGATTCGCGCGAGACCCGCATCGCCTCTTGCGCCGTGGCCGTGCTGCTGGCGCACCGCTACAAGGTGCTGCCGCCATGAACGACCTGGTCCTCGTGCTCAACTGCGGCTCGTCAAGCATCAAATTCGCGTTGTTTGGCGCCAGCGTGCAGCCGCTGCCGCGCCAGCCCCTGTGGAACGGCAAAGTCGATGGCATCACCGGCCCCGCCCCCACCTTTGGCGAAACCGGCACCGTGCCCGGCCCGGTCGTGCTGGACAGTGCCCAGCCCTACCACGCGGCGCTGGAGCACATCCGCGCGCGTGTTCTGGCCCGCCTGGGCAGCCACCGCATCGCCGCCGTGGCGCACCGCGTGGTGCACGGCGGCGCCAAATATTTCGACCCGGTGCGCGTAGACGCCGCCGTGCTGGCCGACCTCAAGACCTACATCCCGCTGGCGCCGCTGCACCAGCCGTTCGCGCTCGAAGCCATCGAGGCGCTGCTGGCCACGGCGCCCGGACTGCCCCAGGTGGCCTGCTTTGACACGGCCTTCCACCACACGCTGCCCGATGTCGAGAAGATGCTGCCCCTGCCCTATGGCGCCTGGGAGCGCGGCCTGCGCCGCTATGGCTTTCATGGCCTGTCGTACGAATTCATGTCGGTCGCGCTGGCCGAGCGTCATGGCAACGCCGCACGCGGGCGCACCATCGTGGCCCACCTGGGCAGCGGCGCCAGCCTGTGCGCCATGCAGGGGCTGCGCAGCATAGCCACCACCATGGGGTTTTCGGCGCTCGACGGGCTGATGATGGGCACGCGCTGCGGCGCGCTCGACCCCGGCGCGGTGCTGTACCTGATGGAGATCGAAAAACTCACGCTCGAACAGGTGGGCCATGTGCTGTACCACGAGTCGGGGCTGCTGGGCCTGTCGGGCGTGTCGTCCGACCCGCGCGTGCTGCTGCAGCAAGAGGCCGGCAACAAACGCGTGCAGGCCGCGCTGGCGCTGTATGTGCGGCGCATCGTGCGCGAGATCGGCGCCATGACCGCTGTGCTGGGCGGGCTGGATATGCTGGTCTTCACCGCCGGCATTGGCGAGCACAATGCCATCCTGCGCGAGCGCATCTGCCGCGAGCTGGCCTTCCTGGGCGTGACGCTGGATGCCGACGCCAACGCGCTGAACGCGCCCCTCGTCTCGCCCGCAGCCAGCCGCGTGCAGGTGGCGGTGGAGCCCACCAATGAAGAATGGATCGCCGCCTGGCGCACCCTTGCGCTGGTCGGCTTGCCCGGTCACTGAGTTCACCCTTTCACCTTCGCCACGAGTGCCCCATGTACAAAAAAATCCTGGTTCCCTTCGACGGCAGCCCCACCTCGGAACAAGCCCTGAAAGAAGCCGCCGGCCTGGCGCTGAAATTGGGCGCGCAGGTGCGCCTGCTGCACATCATCGATCCGCTGACACACGCGGTCGGCTTTGTGCGCCCCGAGGTCTACCGAAGCGACTTCCTCCCCGCAGCCATGAAAGCGGCCGAGTCCATGCTGCGCACGGCCTGCGAGCAACTCACCGCGCAAGGCATCCAGGCCGAAATCTGCCTGCTGGAGAACCTGGACGCCCAGGTGGCACAACTCGTGATCGACGAAGCCCGGCAATGGGGCGCCAGCCTGATCGTGCTGGGCACCCAGGGACGGCGGGGCATGGCGCGCATGTTCCTGGGCAGCGATGCCGAGCAGGTAGCGCGCACCGCCCCCGTGCCGGTGCTGCTGGTGCGCCTGCCCGCCGACGCGCAACCTGCCGCGTCCGTCTGAGCGCGGCTCGGGCGATGGGGGCGATGTGGCTGCTAGCATCCCCCTCCTGATGCAATGCCCCGGAGTTTCCGCGTGATCCCCACCCCATCTGGCGCCCCCCGCGACCCGGTCGATGTGACCGATGCCACACCGCGCGCCCCCAGCACGCCGCCGCCGCGCCGCCCCAGCGCCGCGTTCATGCTGCAACACCCGGCGCACTGCCTTGCGCTGGGCTTTGGCGCGGGCCTGAGCCCCAGGGCGCCGGGCACCGTGGGCACCCTGTGGGCCTGGCTGGCCTTTCTGGTGCTGCAGCACTGGCTGGATGCGCAGCAGCTGGGCCTGCTGATCGGCGCTGGCACGCTGGTGGGCTGGTGGGCCTGCACCGTCACCGCGCGGCACATGGGCGTTTCCGACCCCGGCAGCATCGTCTGGGACGAGGTCGTGGCCTTCTGGCTGGTGCTGTGGCTGGCCATGCCCATGGGGTTCTGGGGCCAGGCCGTGGCGTTTGCCCTGTTCCGCTTTTTCGATGCCGCCAAGCCCGGGCCCGTGGGCTGGGCCGACCAGCTGTTCAAGGGCTTTGGCTGGCGCGGCGGCTGGGGCATTTTGTTCGACGATTTCGTGGCGGCGTTCTGTACGCTGCTGGCGATTGCGCTGTGGAGGTTCTTCTGGTGAGCGTCCCATCACTATCAAAAAATGAGCTACCATCGCTTGCCACACAAGCGCAAGAGGCCATTTTGATGGATATTTCACGCCAGCTGCTGGCGCGCGGCTGGATGCTGGCCACCGCCGAAAGCTGCACCGGCGGCCTGATCGCCGCTGCCTGCACCGACCTGGCGGGCTCCAGCCAGTGGTTCGAACGCGGCTTTGTCACCTATTCCAACGCCGCCAAGACCGAGCTGCTGGGCGTGCCCGCCACGCTGATTGAGCAGCATGGCGCCGTCAGCGAGCCCGTGGCCCGCGCCATGGCCGAAGGCGCCGTGGCCCACGCGCACGCCCAGGTAGCGGTGGCTGTGACCGGCGTGGCCGGCCCCACGGGCGGCAGCGCCGACAAGCCCGTGGGCACGGTGTGGTTTGGCTGGTGCGTGGGCGGACAGACGCACAGCGAGGTGCGGCACTTTGCCGGTGACCGCGCCGCCGTGCGCACTGCCACCGTGCGGCACGCGCTGGCGCGGCTGCAGGCGCTGCTGGCGTAGCGGCCCGCGAGCACTGCGCCGAAATTCAAGCCAAATCAGCATCCAGCCCTTTCCTTGAAAGCGCTAGCAGCTCCTTTTTCAGGAGCAAATATTTACGCCCCGTGGCACTTCTTGAACTTCTTGCCGCTGCCGCACCAGCAGGGCTCGTTGCGGCCGGGTTCGGGCAGCTTGCGCACGGTTTCGATGCGCGGGCCCATGCTTTTCCATAGCTGGCGCAGGTCGTACACGGCCCAGATGGCTTCGCCAAAGGTTTCCACGCGGGCCTGGCTGGTGCTGGGCGGGCCGTCTTCGCTGAACATGCAGACCTCGGGCTTGCCGGTGTCGTCTTCGGTCAGGGCGACGATGCTGTCGAGCGCATCGTCAAGCCACTTGGCAGCCTCCTTGTCGCGCGGGGCGGCCCAGTCTTCGGGCCAGTTTTCCACGGCGAACATGAAGCCCAGCGCCCACACCTGGCCAAACGAGGGAATATCCTGGCCGGCCATTTCGGCGCGCTCCTCTTCGGGCAAGCTGGCCACGGCACCGCGCATGTCCATGGCCTCGGGCTGGAAGGTGCGGTCGTCGTCCAGCGTTTCGACCGGGGCGTCGAGCTGTGCTTCGACCTCGTTCCAGCGGCGCATCCACAGCTCCAGGAACCGCGCCTGCTGCGCCGCATCGGCAAACGCCGGCAGCAAGGGCAGCGCCTCGCCTTCGGCCAGGTCGAGCGCCGAGCCATCGCCCAGCAGCATGGGCAGGTATTCCGACGGCGGGATGGGGCGGCGGCTGCAGATCAGCGCCGTCAAAAAGCCGTCGCAGAACTCCCACTGCGGGATCTCTTCGCCCCGCGTGCGCAGGTCGTCCAGCAGCATGTCGATCTCGTCGAGTTCGTCGGGGCCCAGGGCCGGGGCAGCAGATGCGGCAGACACGGCAGATGCGGCGGCGGCGTCCGTGGGTTCTTGGTGGGGGGTGTTCATAGCGGGGCTCCAGTCGGCGGGGCCAAAGGGCAACAAGGCTTGGGTGCTGCCCCTGGCCCCTGGCAAAGGCGGCCAGTGTAGCCGCCCGCCGGGGCAAAAAGTCAAGCCATCGGCAGGGCAGAAGGTGTGGTGGCCGTGCGCTCCGGCGAATCCCCGGCCCACCTGTTTTCTTCAAAAACAATAGCTGTTGCCGCATGTGCACCAAGGGCTAGAAGCCTTTTTCTCATGCAAAGAACCGCCTTGTCCTTGCTGAGCAGGATGGCGCGGTGGGCCACGGCCAGGTCGATGAAATGCTGGTCGTCGGCGTCCTTGCACACGGCGGCCACGCGCGGCGCCACATCCACCCAGCGCACCTGGGCTTCGTAGGACTGCAGCAGCGCGCTGGCGGTCAGCCCATAAAACGCCAGGCGCGGCGCAATCTGCGGATAGGCCAGCACGCGCGCCAGCTCGTCGCGCATGGGCGGCGTGGCCACCCAGCACAGCCGCTGCGCATCGAGCAGCGCACGCACGGGCGCCACGGCCGCGTCGGCAAACAGCAGCAGGTCGAGCACGATGTTGGTGTCCAGCACCAGCGCGCGCGCATCGGCACCGGGTTCGCCGCGTTCGGGCAGCGGCAGCACGCAGCGCGGGGGCTTAGCCGCCATGGCCCTTGGGCGTGGGTGCCGACGGGGCTGCTCCATCGGCGCCACGCGGCGCGCGCACCGAGCCCTTGACCATGTCGAAGCGAAACAGGCGGCACTCGATGGGGCCGTTCCACATGGGCACGCGGCGCGATTCTTTCAGGCGCATCTTGCCGGGCAACTTGAGGTCGGGCGTGAGCATCCAGGCCTGCCAGCCGGCGTAGTTCTTTTTCCAGTGCGCGGCCAGCTGGCTGAAGAACTCGCCGCCATCGTCGGTGTGCGCGGCTTCGCGGCCCACGCTGGCGCCCAGGGCGCGCTCGGCCGCGCGTTCGTTGGCGTTTTGCCCGGCGGTGCCGGCGGCGGCAATGCGCTCGCCGTAGGGCGGGTTGAGCAGCATCACGCCGGGCTGCTCGCAGGGCGGCATGCGCTGCAGGGCGTCGCCACCGCGCAGCTGCACGGCATCGGCCACGCCGGCACGCTCGGCATTGCGCTGGGCAAAATCGACCATGCGGTGGGCCACATCACTGCCAAATATGGGCACAGCGCTTGCCTGGATTGCGCCTTCAGCTTCGTTTTTAATAGCAGACCAGACATGCGCCTGGAACGGCAGCAGTTTCTCGAACGCAAAGCGGCGCAGCATGCCCGCCGGGATGCGGCAGGCGATCTGCGCGGCCTCGATGGCAATGGTGCCGCTGCCGCAGCAGGGGTCGTACAGCGGCACGGGGTTGTCGCCCAGGGGGTCCCAGCCGCTGGCGGCGATCATGGCGGCGGCCAGGGTTTCCTTGAGCGGCGCGTCGCCCTTGTCCTCGCGCCAGCCGCGCTTGAACAGCGGCTCGCCCGAGGTGTCGATGTAGATCGTGGCCTCTTCGGTGGTCAGGTGCAGGTGGATGCGCACGTCGGGCCACTGCGTGTTCACGTCGGGGCGCACGCCGCTCTTGGCGCGAAAGCGGTCGGCCACCGCGTCCTTGATCTTGAGGCCGGCGAAGTTCAGGCTTTGCAGCGGGCTGTGCTGCGCCGTCACCTCGACCTTGAAGGTCTGGCGCGTGGTGAACCAGATCTCCCAGGCCACGTCGCTGGCGGCAGCGTACAGGTCGTTTTCAGAGCGGTACGGGCGGTGCGCCAGCTGCACCAGCACGCGCTGCGCCAGGCGGCTGTGCAGGTTCAGCTGCATGGCCTGGCGCCACGAGGCGCGCAACAGCACGCCGCCCCGGCCCACCAGCAGGTCGTTGCCCGTGAGGCCGGTGATGGCGTGCACCTCATCAGCCAGATAGCTCTCGACGCCGGCGGCGCAGGGCAGGAATAGTTGGAGTTGGTTCATAGACAGGCCAAAAGGATACGCGCTCAAGCCTTGAGCAGCAGCAACTGGCGGATGGACTCGGGGATCGGCGCCACCTTGCGGTCGCTCTTGCCGATGAAGACGATGCCGGTCTTGCCGCGCGCCACCTCGCGGCCTTGCGTCTTTTCAGTCATTCGAAAGACGAGGTCGAAACCATAGCGATTGAAGTCTGCGGGCGCCATCTCCACGCGCATGGTCTCGCCGTGAAAACCCTCGGACCGGTACTGCGCCACGATGTCTCCCACCACGATGGACAGCCCGCCCACATCCGCCTCGGGGTAACCCAGCCACTGGAAGAAGCGCACACGCGCCTCGGACACCAGCGAGAGCAGCTGTGCGTTGTCCAGGTGCCCGCCCTGGTTGACGTGGCTGATGTAGATCTGCATCTCGGTGGCAAAGCCGAAATGCGGGGGAAGGTCGAAAACAATGCGGGCCATGGCGTACAAGCGGGTGAGAGGGTCAACGAAACAAAAAAACAACCAACGGGCGCACAACCCGCGCACCCGCCAGCGAAGGGCCTACAAAGCCTTGCGCAGGTTGGCCGGCGCGATCTTGAGCGCCTCGCGGTATTTGGCCACGGTGCGGCGCGCGCACTCGATGCCCTGCTCCTTGAGCATGTCGGCGATCTGGCTGTCGGACAGCGGTTTGGCGGGGTTCTCGGCAGCGACGAACTGTTTGATGAGCGCGCGCACGGCGGTGCTCGATGCATTGCCGCCGGTCTCGGTGCCCAGGCCCGAACCGAAGAAATACTTGAGTTCGTAGGTGCCGATCGGCGTAGCCATGTATTTGGCGGTGGTCACGCGGCTGATGGTGGATTCGTGCAGGCCCAGCTCATCGGAGATGTCGCGCAGCACCAGCGGGCGCATGGCCAGCTCGCCGTGGGTGAAAAAGTTTTTCTGCCGCTCGACGATGGCGCGCGAGACGCGCAGGATGGTGTCAAAGCGCTGCTGGATGTTCTTGATGAACCAGCGCGCCTCCTGCAGGCGCTGCTGCATGCCCTGGTGGCCCTCGCCGCCCTTGTGGCCGCGAAGCGCGCCGGCGTAGATGTCGTGCACACGCAGGCGCGGCATCACGTCGGGGTTGAGCTGCACGATGAAGTTGTGCTGGCCGCTGTGCCCATTGGCGCGGCCGGCTTTGCGCACGATGACGTCGGGCACGATGATGTTGCGCTCCACATCGGCAAAGCGGCGGCCGGGGCGTGGCTCCAGCCGGGCAATCAGGGCCATGGCGGCGCGCGTGCGCTCTTCGCCATCGCCACAGGCCTGGGTGAGGCGGCGGATGTCGCGGCGCGCCAGCATCTCCAGCGGCTGCTGGCAGATGGAGAGGGCGGTCTGCACGGTGCCGGGGTCGATCCCGCTGTCTTCGTCGGCGGCCAGGGCCTTGAGCTGCAGCGTCAGGCATTCGGCCAGGTTGCGCGCGCCCACGCCCACGGGCTCCAGGCTTTGCAGCAGGCGCTGCGCCACGGTGAAACGGTGCACCAGCTCGTCGATCTGCTCGAGATTGCCCTCACCAGCCAGGCCCGTGGCCAGCTCTTGGAGCGGCTCTTCAAGGTAGCCGTCGTCGTTGAGCGATTCAATCAGGAAGCGCAGCGCGGCGCGGTCGATCTCGGACAGGCGCAGCGCCAGGGCCTGGCGGTGCAGAAACGACGTGAGGGACTCGTGCGAGCGCGCCAGCTCGGTGGCATCGGCCTCGTCGCCTTCGGAGTCGTTGCGGTTGCGGGCGGGCGCATCACCGCCCCACTCGGCATCGTTGGGCGCCATTTCCACGGTGCCGTCGCCGCTCCAGTCGGGTTCGTCCGCGCTGGTGCTGGGGGTTTCCGCATCATTTTGGCCTTCAGCGCTAGTGCTGCTTGCGCTGGCAGCTCCTGAATACATAGCATCATCGGCGCTGTAGTCGTCGGCCTGCGCGGGGATGTCGGCCGTTTCGAGGCCAAATTCCTCGCGCGGGGCTTCTTCGGCCGTGCGCTCCAGAAACGGATTTTCGTCGAGCATCTGCTCGACTTCCTGCGACAGCTCCAGCGTGGACAACTGCAACAGCCGGATCGATTGCTGCAACTGCGGCGTCAGCGACAGGTGCTGCGAAACGCGCAGGGAAAGGCCGGGCTTCATTGCATGAGCGCCGCCGGGCCGCCCCAAGGCGCGAAGGCCCCCTCGGGGGGCAGCGCAGTACACGTAGTGACAAGCGTGGGGGCCATGCTCACATTCTGAAGTGCTCGCCGAGATAAACGCGGCGCACCTCGGCGTTGTCCACGATCTCGGACGGGGTGCCCTGGGCCAGGACGCGACCGTCGCTGATGATGAAGGCGTGGTCGCAGATGCCCAGCGTCTCGCGCACGTTGTGGTCGGTGATCAGCACGCCGATGCCACGCGCCTTCAAAAAGCCGATGATGCGCTGGATCTCGATCACCGCGATCGGGTCGATGCCGGCAAACGGCTCGTCCAGCAGGATGAAGCGCGGCTGGGTGGCCAAGGCACGGGCAATCTCGACCCGGCGGCGCTCACCGCCCGACAGGGCCAGGGCCGGCGAATCGCGCAGATGGTCCACGCGCAGCTCCTGCAGCAAGGCGGTGAGGCGCGCTTCAATCTCGGCCCGGGGCAGGGGCTTGCCGTCGTCGCCGCGCTGCAGCTCCAGCACGGCGCGCACGTTCTCTTCGACGTTCAGCTTGCGAAAGATCGACGCCTCTTGCGGCAGATAGGACAGCCCCAGGCGCGAACGCCGGTGGATGGGCATGTTCGCCACCGAATGGCCATCGATGCGGATATCACCGCCATCGCAGCGCACCAGCCCCACGATCATGTAAAACGAGGTGGTCTTGCCAGCGCCATTGGGGCCAAGCAAGCCCACCACTTCGCCCTTTTGCACGACCAGCGACACGTCCTTGACGACCTTGCGGCTGCCATAGGATTTTTCGAGGTGTTCGACTTCCAGGCGGCTGCCCGTCTGGGTATCTGGGCCTTGACCTTGATTCACCGTCACAGCACTCACTTGCTTGCACCACCGAGCGAGTTGCTGGGACGCAGCACCGGCCCGCTGGCCGCGGGGGCCGGGGCCACAGCGCCGGCAGGCTGCTCCTTGGCCGGCGACAGCACGGCGCGCACGCGGCCGCCCGGGGCGGGTACATCGCCCGGCACGCTGGCGGCCGACTTTTTCTGGCCATCGACCGTGAACACGTCGGTGAGGTTGTTGTAAACGATGACGGCGCCCGACACATCATCGGTCACCACCGATTCCCGATAGCGGCGCATCTCGGCGCGGGTGATGAAACGCACGTTGTCGGCCTTGCCGTCGTATTCGATGATTTCACTCTCGCCTTCGATGAACTCGTCCGGTGCGCCGGCCGGGGTGTCGCGCTTTTGCCGGAAGAACGCGCGCTTGCCGGGCTCGGCCGTCACGACGCCGTACTGGTAGCCATCGGCATCCTGGCGCACATCGAGCCGCGCGCCGCGCAGCACGATGGAGCCCTTGGTCATGACCACCCGGCCCGTGAAAACACTGGTCTGCTTGAGCTCATCGTGGCGCAACGCATCGGCCTCGATGTTCATGGGCTTGTTGCGGTCGGCTTTTTCGGCAAAGCCCACGCCAGGGGCGCAGGCCAAGGCCGTCAGCAGCAGGATGGGGAGGAAACTTTTTTTCATGAGGCACGAATCTTGCACGGATTGTAGCCATGCACGGGGGGGGCGGCCCATAAAAAAAGCCCGCAGGCGCGGGCTTCTCGAACGGGTAGGCGCTGTGCGGGATCAGCCCTTGCGCGCCACGCCCGCCAGATACTCCACCACCTGCAACACGGTCTGCATGCTGCCGGCCATGGTGCCATCGGTATAGAACCGGCCAGCCACGCCCATCGAGGGAACGCCCTCCACGCCATAACCCTCTTGCAGCGCCGAGGCACGGCGCACCTGACTGGCCACAGTGAAGGAGGTATAGACCTCCTTGAACTTGGCGGCGTCCACGCCCTGCTGGGCCACCCAGGCAAAGATATCGTCATCCTTGGCCAGCTTGAGCTTTTCGACGTGGATGGCACGGAACACCTTGGCGTGCAGGGTGTCGAGCTTGCCCATACCTTCGAGCGTGAAATACAGCTTTTGCTGCGGCACGAAGCTGGCGTTGAATGCCACCGGAATGCGGCGGATGCTCAGGTCCTTGGGTGCTGCCTTGACCCAGGCATCGAGCGTGGGCTCAAACGCGTTGCAGTGCGGGCAGCTGTACCAGAAGAACTCGATCACATCCACCTTGCCGGCGGGCGCATCGGGCGTCAGCGGCTTGGCGAGCTTGGTGTAGTCCTTGCCCTCCTTGAACTGGCGCGCCTGCGCCAGGGCCGGCGTGGCCAGCGGCAGGGTCAGGGCGGAAGCGGCAACCACCGAAGCGGTAGAGAGGGAAAACTCGCGGCGTTTCATGAAAGGGACACTCCTTGTTCTGGTCTGGGGGTGTGAGACCGCCCCCACGAAAAAGTTCAGACGATGGCGGTGGCCGTGGCCATCCTAGCGCTGGACCCGCACCATCGCGGACTCGACACCGGCGCTTTCCAGTTTTTCTTTCAGCTGCTCGGCATCGTCGCGCTTGGAAAATGGGCCCACGCGCACGCGGTATACGGTGCGGCCATTTTGTTCACGCTCGCTCACGCGGGCTTCCCAGCCCAGCATGGCCAGCTTGGCGCGCTGGGCGTCGGCGCCCGACTGGCTGGGGAACGCACCGGCCTGCACGAAATAATCAAACGGATCCACCCCTGCCGACCGGGCCTTGGCCAGATCGCCCAGCGGGTCCGCCGAGGTGGCGGCCTTGGTATCGACCTTGGCGGCCGGCTTGGCATCGGCCGCCGCAGGCTTGCTGGCGGGGATGCGCGCAGCAGTGGCCTCGGCGGGGGCGGGGGCGGGAGCGGCGGGTGCCGCGCCATTCGCATCGGGCGCCGCTGGCGCGACCGGCGCGGCGGGTGGTCGTGCGGGGTTCTTGCCGTAAAGCGGCGAATTGGGGTCCCAGTTCTTGTTCTTCTGGGCTTCGGCTGCGTCCTGATCCACGCCACGCAGGCCGCCCTTGTTCAGAAAAGGCACCGGCACCTTGGTCACATACACGGCCACGGCCAGGGCAGCGCCCAGGCCGACGATGACCCCGACAATAAAGCCGATGATGGTGCCGCCCGTCTGTTTTTTCTTCATGGTAGTAACTGCTTACATTCTGGCTGGGGCCGATACGCCCAGCACGGCCAGGCCATTGTGCAACACCTGGGCGGTGGCGGCGACGAGGGCCAGGCGGGCGCGCTTGACGGTTTCATCCTCCACCAGGATGCGCTCGGCATCGTAGTAGCTGTGGTAGCTGGCAGCCAGGTCGCGCAGGTAGAAGGTGACGTCGTGCGGCGCCTCGCCTTCGGCAGCGGCGGTGAGCATCTCGGGGTATTTGGCCAATTGCAGCATCAGCGCCTGGGCCTGCGGGCCATCGAGCGCGGACAGGTCCGCGTCCTTGAGCGCGGCCACATCGCCACCGCCTTGCCCGGCCAAAGACTCTTGCCAGGCGCGCAGCACCGAGCAGATGCGCGCATGGGCGTATTGCACGTAGTACACCGGGTTGTCGTTGTTCTGCGCCACGGCCAGGTCCACGTCGAAGGTGTATTCGGTGTCGGGCTTGCGGCTGAGCAGGAAGAAGCGCACCGCGTCCTTGCTGGTCCACTCGATCAGGTCGCGCAGCGTGACGTAGCTGCCCGCGCGCTTGCTGATCTTGACCTCTTCGCCGCCCTTGACCACGCGCACCATGGTGTGCAGCACGTAGTCGGGGTAGCCCTGCGGAATGCCCACATTGGCCGCCTGCAACCCGGCGCGCACGCGGGCGATGGTGCCGTGGTGGTCGGTGCCCTGCACATTCACCACCTTGGTAAAGCCGCGCTCCCACTTGGTGATGTGGTAGGCCACGTCGGGCACGAAATAGGTGTAGCTGCCGTCGCCCTTGCGCATGACGCGGTCCTTGTCGTCGCCATATTCGGTCGATTGGAGCCACAGGGCGCCGTCGTGCTCGTAGGTCTTGCCCGCGTCGCGCAGCTTTTGCACCACGGCATCGACCTTGCCGCTGGTGTACAGGCTGGACTCGAGGTAGTAGTTGTCAAAGCGCACATCAAAGGCCTTGAGGTCCAGGTCCTGCTCGTGGCGCAGATAGGCCACGGCAAACAGGCGCATGCCGTCGAGGTCGTTCACATCGCCGCTGGCGGTGAACTCACGGTCGTCCGAGCGCACGGTCTTTTGGGCCAGGAAATCGGCGGCAATGTCGGCAATGTAGTCGCCGTTGTAGGCCGTCTCGGGCCATTCGGCGTCGCCGGGCTTGAAACCACGGGCGCGCATCTGCGTGGAATTGGCCAGGGTGGCGATCTGCACGCCCGCGTCGTTGTAATAGAACTCGCGGTACACGTCCCAGCCCTGGGTGTCGAACAGGTGGCTGATGGCATCGCCCAGCGCGGCCTGGCGGCCGTGGCCGACATGCAACGGCCCCGTGGGGTTGGCCGAGACGAACTCGACCAGCACGCGCGCATTGCGCCGAGGCTGGAAGCCAAAGCGCGCACCGGCGGCCAACACCTCGCGCACGACTTCCTGCTTGGCAGCAGGTTTCAGGCGGATGTTGATGAAGCCGGGGCCTGCGATGTCGATATCGGCCACCCAGCGCTGGTAAACCGGCGTGGCGAGCAGCGCGGTGCGCAGGTTTTCTGCCACCTGGCGGGGATTGAGCTTGAGCGGCTTGGCCAACTGCATGGCCGCGGTGCAGGCGAAGTCCCCGTGAGACGCCACCTTGGGCGACTCGAATGCGGCCTTGGCGCCCGCGCCGGGGGTGAGTTTTTCCAGTTCAGCCGCAAGCGCGGCCAACAAATCTTGTTTGACGGAGAGCATTGCCCGATTCTACGGGGCCGGTGCCAGACGCCCCCCCGGCCCAGCGCATCGAAACAGCCATCGGCCTGCCGCCTCCGTCATCCGCATTGTGGAAAAGGCCGTTGTATGCTGCAATCCGCCTGGGTTGACGTTCGATATCTGCCAACTTTTGGAGCCCTTATGAAACAACTTCTTTCCCTGACCGCACTGGGCCTGGCCCTGTCTTTTGGTGCCGCGCACGCGGCCGACACCCCTGCACCCGCCCCCACCAAGCAGCAGTCCAAAATGGCCACCTGCAACAAGGATGCCACCGGCATGAAGGGCGACGAGCGCAAGGCCTTCATGAAAACCTGCCTGAGCAACAAACCCGCCACGCAGCAAAGCAAGATGAAGACGTGCAACGCCGATGCCACGGGCAAGACGGGCGAGGAACGCAAGGCTTTCATGAGCGAATGCCTGAAGAAATAAGCCGACAGGTTCTCGTTCGCTCTAAAAAGCCCGCCGGCGCTGCCAGGCGGGTTTTTTTATGCCGCCCCGCAGACCTACCAGCCACGCGCCCAGAACACGGCAATCACAGCCACCACGGGCAGCACATGCGACTGCACCATGACCAGCCGGCGCACCCGCCCCACTTCGCGGGCTTCGGGCAGCGCGCCGGTGGCGCGCAGTTGGCGGCGCCAGCGCCGGAACGACAGCGTGGGCCCAATGGACAGCAGCACCATGACCACAAACAGCGTGAGCTTCAGATGGAACAGGGGCTGCGAGACATACCAGGACAGGCCCTTGATGCCCCACACCACGCGCGCCAGCCCCGTGAGCAGCAGAACCAGCGCCGTGACGCCATAAATCACATCCAGGCGCGCCAGCCGCTCGACCACGGCGGCATTCATCCATTCGGTGCGGCACAGCGCCGCCTGGCTCGACAAAAAGACCACCAGGGTCAGGATGGCCACCAGGTGCAGGCTGGCCAGGACGGCTTCGAGAGTCATTGCAGATCCTTGTAAACCCCGGCACAACGGCGCGGCGCGCAACACCCGGTTGGGTTACGCCGCCGTCCAGAAGCCGGGCTGGCTGTAATTGTGCTTGAGGAAATCGATCCACAGCCGCACCCGCAGCGGCATGTGCTTGCGCTGGGGGAACACCACGTAAATGCCATTGGGCGGCGCGGCAAACGCCTCCAGCACTTCCACCAGGCGGCCGGCCGCGATTTCCGCCTCCACCTCCCAGGTGCTGCGCCAGGCCAGGCCATAGCCCGCCAGGCACCAGTCGTGCAGCACCTGGCCGTCCGAACAATCGAGCGGCCCGCCGGGCTTGAGGTGCACCACCTCGCTGCCACCGCCCGCGGCAGGCATGCGAAACGCCCAGCCGCGCGTCTGCGAAGCTTCGCTCGACAAGGTAAGGCAGTCGTGCTGCACCAATTCGCCGGGGTGGCGGGGCGTGCCCCGGCGCTGCAGATAGGCGGGCGTGGCCACGCACAGGCGGCGGTTGTCGGCAATGCGCACGCTCACCAGCGACGAGTCGGGCAGGTCGCCCACGCGCACGGCGCAGTCAAAGCCCTCGCCGGCCAGGTCCACCACGCGGTCGCTGAGGTTGAGCGAGATGGTCACATCGGGGTGCGCCAGCCGAAAACGCGGCACCAGCGGCGCCACATGGCGGCGGCCAAAGCCGGCGGGCGCGGTGATGCGCAAATGCCCGGTGGCCTTGACGCCGCCTTCGGACACGCTGGCCTCGGCATTGGCCACATCCGACAACAGGCGCTGGCAGTCTTCCAGAAACGCGCTGCCCTCGTGCGTGAGACTGATGCGCCGCGTGGTGCGCACCAGCAGCTTCACGCCCAGGTGTTCTTCCAGCGCATCAAGGCGCCGCCCCATGATGGCGGGCGCCACGCCCTCGGCCTTGGCCGCAGCGGTGAGGCTGCCCCGCGTGGCCACCGAGACAAAGGATTCGAAGGCCTTGAGTTTGTCCATGGGCGCTGATTATGGATACGAATGGCTTTCAGGCCGCAGGACGGCGGCGATTCGAAAATCTGCATCAAATCTGCACCTAGCCCTTACTCAGCATGCGCAAATAGCTATTATTTCAATAGCAATCATCGACACTGCTTTTGCAAAAAAGTCATTGGTTTCGAGATATTCAAAGGCTTTATGCCGCCAGACAATTGCAATACAGTCTGCGCATGGTTCGCGCCAGCGGGCCCAGTGTCTGCATTTCCCTCCATTCTTTGACCTTAGGCATCGCACCATGACCGCACGCACCTCTGTCCACGGCCTGCAAGTGGCCACCTCCCTGTTCCGCTTCGTGGAAGACCAGGTCCTGCCCGGCACCGGCGTGCAGAGCAGCGCCTTCTGGAAGGGTTTTGACGCCATCGTGGCCGACCTGGCCCCGCGCAACATCGCCCTGCTGGCCGAGCGCGACCGCCTGCAAACCGAGCTGGACCGCTGGCACAAGGCCCACCCCGGCCCGATCACCGACATGGCGGCCTACCGCCAGTTTCTGGAAACCATCGGCTACCTGGTGCCCCAGCCCGCCCATGTGCAGGCCACCACCACCAACGTGGACGACGAGCTCGCCGTGCAGGCCGGCCCCCAGCTGGTGGTGCCCATCCTGAACGCCCGCTACGCGCTGAACGCCGCCAACGCCCGCTGGGGCAGCCTGTACGACGCCCTGTATGGCACCGACGCCATCCCCGAAACCGATGGCGCTGAAAAAGGCAAGGGCTACAACCCCGTGCGCGGCGCCAAGGTGATCGCGTTCGCCCGCAACGTGCTCGACCAGAGCACGCCGCTGGCCACGGGCTCGCACCAAGACGCCACCGGTTACCGCGTGGAAGGCGGCCAACTGGTGGTGGCGCTGAAAAATGGCAGCACCACCGGCCTGAAGAACCCCGCCCAGTTCACCGGCTACCAGGGCAATGCCGCAGCACCCTCGTCGGTGCTGCTGCAGCACAACGGCCTGCACCTGGACATCCAGATCAACCGCGCCACGCCCATCGGCCAGACCGACGCCGCCGGCGTGAGCGACCTGGTGCTGGAAGCCGCCCTGTCCACCATCCTCGACCTGGAAGACTCGGTGGCCGCCGTGGACGCCGAAGACAAGGTGCTGGGCTACCGCAACTGGCTGGGCATCCTGCAGGCCACGCTGACCGAATCGTTCGACAAGGGCGGCAAGACCATGACGCGCGGCCTGAACCCCGACCGCGTGTACACAGCGCCCAGCGGCCAAGGCGAAGTGCGCCTGCACGGCCGCTCGCTGATGTTCCTGCGCAACGTGGGCCACCTGATGACCAACCCGGCCATCCTGTGGACGGACGCGCAGGGCACCGTGCGCGAGATTCCCGAAGGCATCATGGATGCGGTGGTGACCACCGCCATCGCGCTGCACGACCTGCAAAAGGGCCACGGCAAAGCAGCAGCAGGCAGCACTGAAGGCGCTGCGGGCATCCGCAACTCGCGCAAGGGCAGCGTCTACATCGTCAAGCCCAAAATGCACGGCCCCGCCGAGGTGGGCTTTGCCGCCGAGCTGTTTGGCCGCGTCGAAAAGCTGCTGGGCCTGGCCGATAACACGGTGAAGCTGGGCATCATGGACGAAGAGCGCCGCACCAGCGTCAACCTCAAGGCCTGCATTGCCGCCGCGTCGGCGCGCGTGGCCTTCATCAACACCGGCTTCCTCGACCGCACGGGCGACGAGATGCACACCGCCATGCACGCGGGCCCGATGATCCGCAAGGGCGACATGAAGGGCAGCGCCTGGATCCAGGCCTATGAAAAGAACAACGTGCTGGTGGGCCTGTCGTGCGGCCTGCGCGGCAAGGCGCAGATCGGCAAGGGCATGTGGGCCGCGCCCGACCTGATGGCCGCCATGCTGGAGCAGAAGATCGCCCATCCGAAGGCCGGCGCCAACACCGCCTGGGTGCCCAACCCGACCGGCGCCACGCTGCACGCGCTGCACTACCTGCAGGTCAACGTCGCCGAGGTCCAGCAGGCGCTGGAGAAGATCGACGCCAACGCCGAGCGCGACGCGCTGCTGACCGGCCTGCTCACGGTACCCGTCAGTGCAAACCCCAACTGGTCGGATGCCGAGAAGCAACAGGAGCTGGACAACAACGCCCAGGGCATTCTGGGCTATGTGGTGCGCTGGGTGGACCAGGGCGTGGGCTGCTCCAAGGTGCCCGACATCCACAACATCGGCCTGATGGAAGACCGCGCCACGCTGCGCATCAGCAGCCAGCACATGGCCAACTGGCTGCTGCATGGCGTGGTGACCGAGGCACAGGTGAAGGAAACCTTCCGCCGCATGGCGGCCGTGGTCGATCAGCAAAATGCCGGTGATCCGCTGTACAAGCCCATGGCAGGAAACTTCGACACCTCGTACGCCTACCGTGCCGCAGTCGAACTGGTCACCAAAGGCACCGAACAGCCCAGCGGCTACACCGAACCCCTGCTGCACGCTTGGCGCCTGAAGCTCAAAGCGGCCGCATAAGGGTGCGCATGGCCTGCGGCGGCACTGGATCGTCATTGCTATAAAAAATATAGCTTAAAGCGATTGCTACATAAGCGCTACAAGGCTTTTTTTGCAATAATGAAGGGCACCTTTTGGGGTGCCCTTCTTTTGGGCCCGCCACCTTTACACGGGCAGTCATCCCACCGGGCGACTGCCCTGACTGCCCGCATATGTCTCTGCCGCCCCTCGATACCAGCGTCTGTCCTTTATGCGGGCAAGGCAACCAGTGCGCCGTGGCTGCCGGGCAAGCGGTCGATGCCTGCTGGTGCATGTCGGCGCAAATTTCGGCCGCAGCGCTGACTGCAGTGCCTGGTGCCCTGCGCGGGCGCGCCTGCATCTGCCCGACTTGCGGGGCCTCGGCGCCGCAGAAAACCGACCAGCAGCCACCCGGTGTGCCGATATGATCAGGCTTTGCATTGCGAGGAGCTACTGAACCCATGACACAGCCGTCCGGCTCGATCGCCGCGCTGCGCGAGCGCTATGGTGACCGCTACCGCTGGCTGCTCCTGCTTTCCGTGATGGTGGGGACCATGGCGTCCATCATGTCGTCCACCATTGTCAATGTGGCGATACCGGACATGAGCCACTACTTCACACTGGGCCAGGAACGCGCCCAGTGGGTGACCTCGGGCTTCATGGTGGCCACCACCGTGTCGATGCTGACCACACCGTGGCTTCTCTCTCGCTACGGTTACCGGGCCACTTACGTCAGCGCCATGGTGCTGCTGCTGGCGGGCGGTATCGGTGGTGGTGTCGCCGGGCATTTCAGTCTGGTTCTCGTCGCGCGTGTCGCCGAGGGACTGGCGGCCGGGGTGGTGCAGCCCATTCCCGCCGTGATCATTTTGTATGCCTTCAAACCCCATGAGCAGGGCCGCGCCAGCGGCATTTTTGGCATGGGCGTGGTGCTGGCTCCCGCCATCGGGCCCAGCGTGGGAGGACTGCTGGTGGACTGGCTTGGCTGGCGCTCCATTTTCTTCATGGTCGTGCCGCTGTGCCTTGCGTCCATCGCGTTGGCCTATAAGTTCGTGCCCACCACCGCTCCTGGTGGTGTGCAGGCAAATCGCCGCAGCGAGCCGCTGGACTGGCGCGGCCTGGCATTGGGCACATTGGGCACACTGTGCCTTCTCAATGGTCTGGTGGCGCTGCACAGCGGTCCAGACGCCGAGGCCGCCCTGTTGCTGGGCGGCGCCGTGCTGTCACTGCTATTTTTCCTTTGGTGGCAACGCCGCGTTATGCGGCGCGGGCAAAAGCCCCTTATGGACCTGCGGGTGTTTGAATACCGGCAGTTCGCCATGGGCAGCGTGGTCGCGTTCATCTATGGCACCGCGCTGTTCGGCTCCACTTATCTTCTGCCCGTCTTCATGCAACTGGGGTTGCAGCTTTCGCCGTCGCATGTGGGCACCATCATGCTGCCCTCCGGCATTGTGCTGGCGATCACCATTCCTCTGGTTAGCCGCCTTGGCGACCGGGTTGCCACCCACTGGCTGGTCAGTACGGGCCTGGTGTTGCTGGGCCTCTCCTTTGCGCTCATGATTCTGGTGGGCCTGCAGTCGGCCCTTTGGACGCTGGTGCTCTTTGCCGTGCTTGGCCGAATCGGGCTGGGCTTCATCCTGCCATCGCTCAATCTGAGCGCCCTGCGGCCGCTGGACAAGGCGCTTATCTCCCAGGGCTCCAGTGTCATTGGTTTCGTGCGCATGCTGGGGGGCGCGGCAGGCGTGAGTCTGTGTGGCATCGTGCTGGAATGGCGCCTGGGCGTCCATGGGAACTCGCTGGCGGCCACCACCACCAGCCCCGCACGCATCGCAGCGTTTGGCGAGACCTTTCTGATGCTGGCAGGGCTTTGCCTTCTTGCCCTGATTGCAGCATGGCAATTGCGCAGCGCACCAGCGCAGGCAGGCGCTGAACAGCGCCCCTGACCATCTATGTCACCACACCACAGGGTCTTTCCATGTGCCAGCTGCTTGGAATGAACAGCAACACCCCCACGGACATTACCTTCAGCTTTCGGGGGTTTGCCCAACGTGGCGGCAATACGGCGGACCACGCGGATGGTTGGGGCATCGCCTTCTTTGAAGACCGGGGCCTGCGCCACTTCGTGGATCATCAGCGCGCCGCAGACTCGCCCATTGCGGAGCTCATCCGACACTATCCCATCAAGAGCCTCAACGTCATCGCCCATATCCGCAAGGCCACCCAGGGCCCGGTCAGCCTGCAAAACTGCCACCCTTTCGTCCGGGAACTGTGGGGGCGCTACTGGGTTTTTGCGCACAACGGCGATCTGAAGGAATTTCGGCCCCGGTTGCATGCGCATTTTCATCCGGTGGGCAACACCGACAGCGAACATGCCTTTTGCTGGCTGCTGCAAGAACTTGCGAAATCGCATGCCGGAATGCCCCGCATCGAAGAGCTCACACGCACGTTACGCGAACTGACGCCGCGGATTGCAGCGCACGGCACGTTCAATTTTCTGCTGTCCAACGGAGAAGCACTGTGGGCCCACGCATCCACCCACCTCTATCACCTGGAACGGCACCATCCTTTTGCTGTGGCACAGCTCTCGGATGAAGATCTCAGCATCGATTTCGCCCCCCTCACCACGCCGTCGGACAGAATTCAGTTGCTAGCAACAGAGCCGCTGACGGTGAACGAGGAATGGAAGGCATTTAGCTCGGGAGAGCTCAAGGTATTTGTGGGTGGGAGCGAGGCAGGCAAGGAATAGCGTTTGCGGCGAGTTCGATGGAGAGTTGGCGAAACGCCATCCGGCCCGATTCCTAGCGCAGTTTTCGCCCGATTGCGGATGTGGGGCGATTTGAGAGAGGTG